>OZ242341.1:1942204-2265905 GCA_965208545.1 Candidatus Poriferisocius sp.
TTTGGCGCAATTGAGTGACTTCGCCGGACCCGCAGTCTTCACACCCACCGAACACGATGGACTAGGTGGCCTGTGCTTGGCTCGTGAAATTCTGCGAAAGGGCCAAGGCCAGGATTCTCTGCACGGCTTGGCCCTGCTAGACGACTTCTTGGGTGAACATGCAGAGCACTACTGCAATGGCGTGGGTACTCGCAATTTTCATCAATTGAGAGCCCGCCTGAGTTGGGTGTACAAGGAAACGCCTGATGCGGGCAAATTAGGGCACCGCCTCCAGACAGAGTTTGGCGATCTGTTTTCCGGTCCCCCGACACCTTGGAGCCTCTTCGCGGTATATGGAGTGACTCCAAGAGAAGATGGGAGAGCAACGTCAATAGATGTCGCTTGGTGGGATCCATCGGTCGAAGGATGCACTGCCAGAGGCACACTCATGCTTCCATCCCTCGAATTGGCAGATTCATCTGCCTGATACTTTTGGCGAAAAGTGACGGCGAGGTGTGCATTTTTCGGGGGCGGCGGAGCGCGCGAAGCTACGGGGATGAGCACTTGGGTTGATGTGACCACGTACGGCGATCTGGTGGTGCGGGGGGCTGCACTGTACGGAGACCAGGACGCGGTGGTGTTTCCCGATACGCGGCACAGCTTCAACTCGTTGGAGGCCGCGGCTCGGCGGTCGGCTCGGTCGCTTTTGGGGCTGGGAGTTCGGCCTCAGGATCGGGTGGGGATCCTCATGCCCAACTGCATGGACTTCATCGAGGTGATGTTCGGGGTTGCCCTCATCGGCGCCGTTCCGGTTCCCATCAATGCCCGCTTCAAGGGGCGGGAATTGGCCTACGTCACCGAGAACGCTGACCTGAAGGTGCTGATTACCAGCGACATCATCGACCAGTTCACCGACTATGTGGTGATCCTCCACGACTGCCTGCCCGGTCTGGCAGAAGCTGCTGATCCGGTCAATCTCGATCTGGATATTGCTCCCGAGCTGAAGGCAGTAGTGCTGTTGGGCAGCACCTCCCCGGCCGGAATGGTGGACCGGTCTGCGTTCAAAGCCCTCGCCGACGATGCCACCGACGACGAGGTGGAGTTGCTCCGCAGCCAGGTGGCCATCCGGAACGAAGCCCTCATGATCTACACCTCGGGCACCACGGCTGAGCCCAAGGGCTGCCCCTTGAACCACGAGTCGCTGGTGCGCACCGCGGTCACCGCCTGTCGGACCCGGTTCGAGCTGACCGACACCGACGTGTTCTGGGACCCCCTCCCCCTGTTCCACATGAGCTCGATTCTCCCCCTCATCGGCTGCCTGGACGCGGGGTCGTCCTACGTGACCATCACCCACTTCGACCCAGCCGAGGCCATCGCGCAGATGCGGGATGAGAAGGCCACGGTGTGCTTCTCTACCTTCCCACCGGTCACTCAGGCCATGATCAACCACCCCGACTGGGATTCCGACGAGTTCCAGCGCATCCGGCTGATGAATAACGTGGCGCCCCCTGACGCCCTGCGGGCCATCCACGCCCTGCTCCCCTGGGCCCGCCACGTGAATGCCTACGGACTCACCGAGTGCGGCGGCGTGGTGTCCTTCTCCGGCCCCGACGACCCACCGGAGACCTGGGCGGTGTCGTCGGGCCGCCCGTTCAGGGGCATTGAGGTGAAGATCAAGGACCTCGAGACTCGAGAGACGCTGACCGAGCCCAACCAACCGGGAGAGATCTGGGTGCGGGGCTACAACGTGTTCGAGGGCTACTACAAAGACCCGGAGAAGAACGCCGAGTGCTTCGACGACGAGGGCTGGTTCTTCACCGGCGACATCGGCTCGCTCGACCCCGAGGGGCGCATCAGCTATCTGGGCCGCACCAAGGACATGCTCAAGGTGGGCGGCGAGAACGTGGCTGCGGTGGAGATCGAGAGCTACCTCCAGACTCACCCGGCGGTGGCCATCGCCCAGGTGGTCCCCCTGCCTGACGAGAAGTACGTCGAGATTCCCGCCGCCTTCGTCGAGCTCAAGCCCGACGCCGAGGCCACCGAGGAAGAGCTGATCGAGTTCTGCCGAGGCCAGATCGCCAGCTTCAAGATCCCCCGCCACGTCCAGTTCGTCGCCCCCAACGAATGGCCTATGTCCGCCACCAAGATCCAAAAGTTCCGCCTAGCCGACAAACTCCAAGCCGAACTAGGGCTGTAACCCCCTACTCGCTATAGCCGTCGGGCAGTTGGTCGACGTGCCAGATTTGGCTCCTCCACCAGCGCCACTTCCCCGCGATCACATCTTCGACAGTGCAGTGCGGGTGGGGCTCCAGCCAGTCAATCTCCGAGTCGACGATCTGGAACAGGCAGCCGTGCCCCGACTTGGGCCGAACATAGGTTTCCCGCCAGTGGGGTTCGCTCAGGTCGGTGTCCACCACCTCATAGCCGGCGGCCACTAGGTCCAATATGGCCGCCTCCACGTCGTCCACGAAGATGGTCACGTGGTGGAACCCCTCTCCGTGTTTGTCGATGAAGCGGCGCAGGTAGCTCTGCTCGTTCAGCGGCTCCAGCAGCTCCACCTTCACGGTGTCGGGCAGCTTGAACATGGCGGTGCGGATGTCGAGCGGCACATCGTCGCCCCCCATCACGAACTGCCCACCGAACACGTCCCGAAACAACGGCACCGCGGCCTCGATGGAGCGCACTGCGATCCCAATGTGATCCCACCGTTGAATGCGCGGCGACACCGCCGGATTCGAGTCCAAACCGGCCGGATATCCGGCATCGCCCATTGTTCTCCAGCCCATAGCCCGCCCCTCCCAGTGTTCTCACATTCTTTGAGCAGCTTCCAAGTGTGCTATCTAGCAGGGTATGGGCAAGCTTGACGAAGCCATCGCCGGACAAAGCGGATTTCCCCGGGTGATGCCCGGACTCGACCAGCCGCTCACTGTGCCCCAGAAGATCGCCTGCGCCGCCCGCATCCTCGACGCCGAGGGGTATGCGTTGGATGTGGCCGGGCACATCACCGTGGTGAGAGACGACGCCGACGACGGCTCCATGTGGTGTACCCCATATGGGCTGTGGTGGAACGAGATCACCGCCTCCGACATCCTGGCCATCGACGCCGATGGCGAGGTGCTGGAGGGCCGCTGGGACGTCACTCCGGCGGTGTTCATCCACACCGAGATGCACCGGGCTCGCCCCGATGCCCGAGTGGTGATCCACAACCACCCCTACTACGGCAGCCTGCTGTCCACCATGCACAAGCTGCCCGAGATCACCGACCAGCAGGCCTGCATGTTCGACGGCGACATCGCCTTGTTCGGCACCTACACCGGCGGAGTGGACGACGCCGCCGGGGGTCAGCACATGGCTGACGCAGTGGGCAGCGCCACTGCGGTGATCCTGGCCAACCACGGGGTGCTCATCGCCGGTGAGACCACCGAACAGGCTGTGTATCGGGCCTCCAACTTCGAGCGGGTGTGCCGGCTCAACTACGACGCCATGCAGGCTGGCCAGACCCCGGTGCCGGTGCCCCCTGAGCAGCGCCCCACCCTGAAGGCTGCGGTCAACAGCCATCACATGACGGTTCGGTACTACTGGGAAGGGGCGGTGCGGCGACTGCTGCGCGAGGCCCCCGAAGTGCTGAACTGACAGGGCATCCATGAGCTCTTCTTCCAAACCAGCCCAGCCGCGCACCATCGGCGCCTGGATCGGCCACAAGGCCGAGGCCAACGGCGACCGCTTGGCCCTGACCGTGGAGGGGCGGGACAAGACTTACGCCGGGGTCCATCGGGACTCCGACCGCTTGGCCGCCGGGTTGGCCTCACTGGGCCTGGGAGCAGGCGACCGCTCCTGTTTGATGATGCAGAATTCGCTGGAGTGCATCGACGCCTGGTTCGCCATGAACAAGGCCGGCGTTGTGGAAGTGCCCATCAACCAGGCCTACCGAGGCCACTTGCTGGAGTATCTGGTCAGCCAGTCGCGCTCCTCGGCCGTGGTGTGCGATGCCGACTACCTCGACCGCATCGCCGAGGCGGCCTCAAGTTTGCCCGGCCTCGAGCACGTGGTGGTCAATCGGGCTGAGGGGACAGAAGATGCAGGCACCCCGGAATTCCCCAACCACATCACCGTCCATGAGCTAGCCGACCTCTACCTTGACTCCCCTGCTCCCGAGCCCGATGTCGACTACCGGGACACCGCCGTCATTCTGTACACCTCAGGCACCACCGGCCCGTCCAAGGGCGTGATGCTGTGCCACGAGGCCAACCTAAACCTGGCCCGTCACACCGTGGACTTGGTGGACTACAACCGGGAAGATGTGCTCTACACTGCCTTCCCGCTGTTCCACATCAACGCCAAGTACACCAGCGTTATGTGCGCCATGGAAGCCGACGCCCGCCTCATCATGGACCGGCGGTTCTCGGCCAGCCGCTTCTGGGACCGCTGCCGGGCCGAGGGCATCACCGCCTTCAACTACCAGGGCGGTCTGATCATGATGCTGTGGAAGCAGCCCGAGCGGCCCGACGATGCCGACAACCCGGTGCGCAACGGCTTCGGCGCTCCCTGCCCGATTGAGATCTGGGAACCGTTCGAGGAGCGCTTCGGGGTCCACCTCAGCGAGGTGTACGGCATGACCGAGGTGGCCATCACCACCGAGAACCGCCGGGGCATGCGCAAGATCGGCACTGCAGGCCGGGAGTCGGCCCTGTACCACGTGCAGGTAGTAGATGCCGAAGATCAACCGGTGCCCCCCGGAACCGCGGGCGAGATCGTGGTGCGGCCCAAGAAGCCCCACATCATGATCGACAACTACTTCGACATGCCCGACGCCACGGTCAAGGCGTTCCGCAACCTGTGGTTCCACACCGGCGACCGGGGCCGTCTCGATGAGGACGGCTACCTGACCTTCATCGACCGCATGAAGGATTGCGTGCGCCGCCGGGGCGAGAACATCTCCTCTTATGAAGTGGAGGCAGTGATCAACACCTGCGACGCGGTGATGGAGTCAGCGGTGATCGGCGTGCCCTCTGAGTTGGGCGAAGAGGAGGTGATGGCCGTGGTGGTGCGCAAGCCCGAGTACGAGCTCTCTGAAACCGAGCTACTGGACTTCTGCGTGCCCCGTATGGCCCACTTCGCCGTTCCCCGCTACGTGCGCTGGTGTGACGACTTGCCCAAGACACCCTCTGAGCGGGTCCAGAAGTTCAAACTCCGCGAAGACGGCATCACTGCCGATACTTGGGACCGCGACGACGCGGGGTACGTGGTGCCGCGGTAAGGAATCCTCAAAGCAGAGAACGTTCCACCGCGTTCTAGTGATTTTCGACCACTTTCGAAAACCCAGCGGTTAGAGTCCCAGTCGGGTCGGAGCGTGGCTACACTTCGCAAGAGGTTCTACCACCCACGCTCCGGCCCAACCTGGTTCGGTCTAAAAGACCGCCATCAGTATAAGACGGAGTTGTCCTCAGCCGGCAACGAAATTCGGATTCGGCGTAAAAGTCAGCGGTAGCGAGGTCAGCCCCCGGGTGTACACACCGGTCTCCACCTGCTCGTAGCCGTCGGCGTAGGCGATGTCGTCCATGGCGTCCAACAGGGCGTCCATGGCCACGGTCAGCTCGGCTCGGGCCAGCATCGACCCCACACAGAAGTGGCGGCCCAGGGCAAACGCCGTGTGGTCGGCCGCGGCGGTGAACGCCTTGTCGAACTCCATGTCGGTGCGGTGGATGTTGAACCGGTCGGGCTCGCTGAACGCCTCGGGGTCCCGGTTGGCGGCCCCCAGCAGCAATTCAAGGGTGTAGCCCGCCTCCACTTTGCCCTCGGAAAACTCAACGGGTTCATCGGTGTGGCGCATGATCATCTGCACCGGCCCGGTGAATCGCAGCGTCTCGGCAAAGGCGCTGCCAATGAGCTGGCGGTCGGCCCGTACCTCGGCCATCTGCTCGGGATTGTCCAGGAGGTTCCGCATGGTGAGCGTGATGGCCTTCTCGGTGGTCTCTCCCCCGGCGGTTCTTCTCCTCGTCGCCGGTGATGTTGGACACGAAGTCCATGATCATCGTGTACCACTCGTAAAACTGGGGCACGTCCTCCATGGGGAGATCGAGGAGCTGCACGATGACCCCGATCGGGTAGTAGGTGCTGAACCGCTTGCACAGATCCACCTCGCCGTCGGCCAGGAATTCGCCGATCTGTTGGCGGGCCGCCTTGGTGATGGCTGGCACAATGCTCTGCTCCAGGTAGCTGCCCCGGAAGATGGGGTTGACGATGCCCCGATAGGACGAGTGCTCCTAGCCCTCCATTTGCAAAATGGTGCGCCCGTGCACCGGCTCGGTCTGCCATTCGTAGTTGCGACTGGAGATCTGGGGGTTGCGAAACGCCCCAGCCACGTCCTCATAGCGGCTGATCACATAGGCCTAGGTGCCCTCGTGCCACATCACGGGATGCTCGTTGCGCAGCACCTCATAGAACGGGTAGGGGTTGGCGTCGTACTCGGGCGAGAGGATGTCTGGGGCGCCAGTTATGGGCCGTATAGTACGGCGGGCTGCAAGAACGACAAGAACAGAGGCACCAAGGGGACCAGAAAACTCGATGAGCAAGATAACGACTCTGGAAAAAGCAGCAGCGTCCATTCCCGACGGCTCTACGGTGGCCATCGGCGGTTTGTCGATGAACAGCGCCCCCATGGCCCTGGTGCGCGAGCTGGTACGCCAAGAGAAGAAAGATCTCGATCTGGTGGCCATCGTGGCCGGCATGGCGGTGGACTGGCTGGTAGCCGGGGGCTGCGTGCGCCGGGTGATGTCCGGGCTGGTCAGCTTCGAGGGTCTGGGCCTAGCCCCCAACTTCCGAGCGGCGGTGCAGTCGGGGCAGGTGGCTATCGAGGAGTACAGCGAGCACCTGCTGATCTGCCGGCTCCAGGCCCAGAGCTACAACCTGCCGTTCATGCCCACCAAGGCTGGTTTGGGCACCGACGTGCTGGGACTGCACGCCGAGAGCGGCGCCGTGCGTGAGGAGAAAGATGGACCAACCGGTGAGCACTTTGTGGCCTGCACCCGTTTGCCGGTGGATGTTGCCCTAGTCCATGCCCACGAAGCCGACCAGCGGGGCACCACCCGGGTCAACCCCAAGCTGGTGTGGATGGACAACGAGATCGTGAACGCCGCCACTCGCACGGTGGCCTCGGTGGAGCGGGTTGTAGGCACCGAGGCATTCACCGCCGAGCCGGAGCGCACGACATATCCCCGGTTCATGATCGACGCCGTCGCCCCGGCCCCCCAGGGGGCCTACCCGTGTTCGTGCTTTCCCGATTACAGCCATGATTCGGAATTCTTTTTGGAGTATTCGCAGGCGACCCGCGACCGGGAGACGTTCGACCAGTTCTTCCAAGAACGAGTGGTCGGACCGGAGACCTGGGAGGACTTCCTGGTGGCCAACAACGTCCCGGCGGGAGCCTCCGCATGAGCACGCCGGTACCTGGCTACGACTGCACCATGGACGAGCTGATGGTGGTGGCCTTTTCCCGGGCCATGTCCAACGACACGCGGGCGTTCAACGGCGCGGTGTCGTTCATCCCGGTGTGCGGCTACATGCTGGCTCGGCGCACCCACGCCCCAGAGTTGGTATGGGCAGCCAGCTCAATTGCCGTAGACGCCGACCCCGACGAGATCGGCGATTCCACTCTGTCGGACTCGCTGTGGGGCGGGGCGTCGATGCTGAGCAACTCCCCCTTCGACTTCTGGACCTACGCCCAGGGCGCCCGCTACAACACCTTCGCATTCCGGGGGGCCCAGATGGACGCCTACGGCAACGTGAACAACACCGTCATCGGCCCCTACGACGCCCCCAAGGTGCGGCTCCCCGGAGGTGGCGGCATGGCCGACCTCGGCGCCATGATCCCCCGCATCTTCCTGTGGTCGTCTACCCACGACCCCCGCACATTCGTTGATCAACTCCACTTCCGCTCCGGCATCGGCTGGGGCGACGGCGGGGACCACCGAGAGCGCATGGGCATGCCGGGCGGACCGCAGCTGTGCATCACCAACCTGTGTGTTTTCGACTTCGAGCCGGCCAGCAAGCGGATGCGGCTGGCCTCGCTGCACCCAGAAGTCACCGCCGAACAGGTCCAGGAGGCCACCGGGTTCGAAGTGCTGATGCCCAACGGGGAGATCCCGGTCACGGCCGAACCCACCGCCGAGGAACTGCACATTCTGCGCACCGAGGTGGACCCCACCAGCGCCCGCCTCCGGGAGTTCTGAGCTATGGACGTCGCAGGCTCTGTTGCCCTGATCACTGGGGGCGCCTCTGGGCTGGGCGCAGGGGTGGTCAAGACGCTGCTCGACAAGGGCGGCAAGGCAGTGATCTTGGACCTGCCTACATCGGCTGGGGAGGACATGGCTGCCCAGCTAGGCGACGCAGCCGGTTTCGTGCCGGCAAATGTCACCGATACTGATGAAGTAGAGCGATCCGTGGCTGCGGCCAAAGATGTTTTCGGCCGCATCGACGTGCTGGTGAGCTGTGCGGGAATCAGCTCCGGACAGCGGGTGGTGTCCCGTGATGGCACCCCCAACGACCTAGACCACTTCCGAAAGCACATCGAGGTGAATCTGATCGGGCTGTTCGACGTAGCCCGCCATGCCGTGTCGGCAATGTCGGCCAACGAGCCCAACGCCGACGGCGAGCGGGGACTCATCGTGAACATCGCCTCCATCGCCGGCTACGAGGGCCAGGTGGGCCAATCGGCGTACGGCTCGTCCAAGGCCGGGGTGATCGGCCTGACCCTTCCTATGGCCCGCGACCTGGCCGTTTGGGGCATCCGAGTGATGACCATTGCGCCGGGCACCATGGACACCCCCATGCTGGCCACCCTCAACGAGGAATTCATCGACAAACTGGTGGAAGACAACGTATTCCCCCACCGCCTAGGCACCCCGGCTGACGTGGGCAACCTGGTGGTTCACTTCATGGAAAACACATTCCTCAACGGCGAGGTGGTGCGTTTGGACGCCGGATTGCGCCTGACCAGCAACTAGGCCAGCATCCCACCGTCAATGATAAGGATGGCGCCGGTGATATATGACGCCGCCGGGGAAGCCAAGAAGGCCACCGGCAGAGCCACCTCTTCAGCGGTCGCCCACCGGCCCAGCGGGATGCCGATGCCGGCCTCAGCTACCACGGCGTCCTTGTCGTAGCTGTCCCAGCCGCTGGTATCCACGAAACCAGGGGCCACTGCGTTAACCCGCACTCCGTGGGGAGCCCACTCGCGGGCCAGAGCCCTGGTCTGCTGGAACAGTCCGCCCTTGGCCGCCGAGTAGGCCGCCATTCCGGGCAGATGGCGCAGGCCCGACAGGGAGCCGACATTGACGATGCTGCCCTGCCCCCGGTCGATCATGGAGCGGCCGAACGCCTGCGAGACCAGGAACGGCGCGGTCAGGTTCAGGGCCACGGTCTTGGACCATCCCGACTCGGCGATGTCGAGCACCGGAGCGGTGAACCGGGCGCCTCCCGCGTTGTTCACGAGCACATCAACCGGGCCTATGTCAGATGTGATCGATTCGGCGGCTGCGGTTACTGCCTCAGGATCGGTCACATCACAAGGGGTGAAGGAGACCTGAGCTCCGCCATCTCCCAGCTCGCTGGCCAGTTCCTCCAGCATTTCGGCTCGACGGGCGATGAGGCCGACTCGGGCACCCTGGTCAGCCAACACCCGGGCGATGGCCCCGCCGATGTCGCCAGTGGCACCGGTGACCACCGCACCCATTCCCTCCAAGGGACGGGATGAGCTCACGACAGGCTCACCGGAAGATGCTCCAAGCCCCGGCTCAACATGGTGGGTACCCACACCTCGGGCTCAGGGCCCAGCTCCAAGTTCGGGAGGCGGCGCACCAGAGCCTCCAGGGCAATGGTGCCCTCCAGCCGGGCCACCGATGCCCCCAGGCAGAAATGCAGCCCGAATCCGAACCCGATGTGGTTGTTGGGATCGCGGGCAATGTCGAATTTATCGGGCTGATCGAACGCGTCGGGGTCTCGGTTGGCGGCGTGCTGTACCAGATACACCATGTCGCCTGCCGGCAGTGTTTTCCCCCCCATCTCCACCTGGTCGGCCAACGTGCGGACCTCCATCTTGGACGGCCCGTCAAACCGCAGGATCTCCTCCACCGCCGGTTTGATCAGCGAGAGGTCGCCCCGCAACTTCTGAATCTGGTCGGGATGGTTGAGCAATACCCGAATGCCGTTGCCAATCAGGTTGGTGGTGGTCTCGTGGCCGCCGAACAAAAACAGCACGCAGTTGGCCACAATCTCAGGATCTTCAAGACTGTCGTCGTCCTCTGACACCTCCACCAGATTGGAGATGATGTTGTCAGCCGGATGCTGGCGGTAGTGGGCCACCAAGTCGCCCAGATAGGCGGCCAGCTCGACCAGCCCCTGCTGGGCCCGGGCCCGACGGTCGCCCACTCCCCGGGCCCCAAAAACCAGGATCATCACGTCGTCGGACCAGTCCTTGAACCGGTCGCGATCGTTGGGGGGCACCCCCATCATCTCGGCAATCACCACTGCGGGGATGGGATAGGCGAAGTCCTCGATCAGGTCGAAGTGATCCCGCGCCGACAAACCGTCGATCAACTCGTCGACCACGCCGGAAATCCGATCCCGCCACGCCTCCACCGCTCGAGGGGTGAAGGCCCGGCTCACCAATCGACGCAGCCGGGTGTGATCGGGGGGATCCCGGAACACCAGCCAGTCCATCAAGATGTCGTAGGTGGGCTGGCGCTCAGCTTTCTGCTCCTCAGTCAGGCGGTCATAGGCCGCGCCGATGCGCTCCGAGGAGAAACGGGGATCCCGCAGGGCGTCGAGCACGTCGTCGTAGCGGTGGATGAACCACGCCCGGTACTTCTCATTCCAATGAATCGGATCGTGCTCTCGGAGAACCGAGAAATAGGAATGGGGATCGGCGATCCGCTCCGGCGACAGGACCTCGTCATCGATGGCCAACCCTTGCCGCTCGCTCATGGGGTCATCCCATTTGCTCCAGCACGGTCACCACACAGGCGTTGCCATCGATCCCTGCGGTGCCACCGCCCATAGTCTCCACCGCGCCAAGCCGGGCGCCGGGTACCTGCCGATCGACGGCCATACCCCGAAGCTGCCAGGCAATCTCGGCGATCTGAGCCAGACCGGTGGCCCCCAATGGATGGCCCCGAGACAAGAGTCCGCCCGATGGGTTCACCGGTTGGGCCCCGCCCAATGCGGTGTGCCCCGACTCCACCAGCCGCCCACCTTCCCCCAAACCGCATAGTCCCAGCGCCTCGGTGGTGATGATCTCACCGATGGTGAAGGCATCGTGGACTTCAAATACGTCAACATCGTCCGGCCCTACCCCGGCGGATTCGTAGGCCTGGGCCGCGGTGTCGGCCACGATGTCCCAACCCCACACCTTGTCGGTGGTGTGGTCCCAAAGCCCGCCGGAGCGCAGCGCGCTGGATCGGATAGCCACCTCCTGGGTGGGATCTTGGGAGCCGCCCAGCGGCCCAATCACCGCGGCGGCAGCTGCATCGGCAATCGAACAGCACTGGAACAGGGTGATCGGATCGGCAACCATTCGGCTGCCTAGTACCTGCTGGACGGTAACGGTCTTGCGGTGCTGGGCCCGGGAATTGCCCACCGCATGGCGGCGGTTCTTCACCGCCACCGCGGCCATTTGCTCGTCGGTAACCCCAAACTCGTATTTGTACCGGGTGGCCGACATGCCGTAGATGCTGGGCATGGCATAGCCCTGGGCTCCGTCAGGGTCGGAGGCGATCGGGCTGATGGCACCGTCGAAATGGGCGGTCATGGTCTCGATGCCAAACGCCAAAACCCGCTCATATCGACCGGTTTCCACCGCCACCCGAGCCTCATGGAAGGCCGATGTGCCGCTGGCACAGGCGTTCTCGATGGTGATCACCGGCACTTCCACAATCCCGATCTGCTGAAGAGTGCGGGTGACGGTGCCGGGGTCGCCGAACACCGAACCGGCGTACACAGCATCGATGTCAGACGCCTTCAACCCGGCATCGTCCAAGGCTTCCACCGTGGCCTGCCAGGCCAAGCGGGGGCCGCCCAGCGAAGCCTGCTTGCCGAACGCCGAGGTCCCCACCCCCCAAATGGCCGTACCGGTACCGCTCATGGTCGGGTCCCCTGTACCACTGGGTCGCCGTGCTCGCTCCATCCGGCCAGTGCAACCCGGCTACCCGGAACCAAGGGCTCGTCGGGCCCGTCGACGTGGGCAAGAATGCGAGGTCCATCGTCCACGTCCACATAGGCCAGAGTGAACGGCGGTGTACGCCCCGGCACCGGAATCCGCAGCACCGTGGAACTGAACACGGTAGCTCCCGGGCCGAACGTGGCCGATGTCATTGACGCACTGGCACAAATCGGACAACGGGGAGGTGAGACCACCATCGGGTGCTGGCAATCACCGCACCGGCTCCCCGCCAGTAGAACTTGACCATCTCGCAAGACAAGCTCCGGCCGGGGATCGCCACCCGATCGATCCGGCGGCACCATGGTCATCGTGGGCACCGGCTAAACCTACCAAGAGACCCTTGCCGCCCTGCGATTCGATGTGGTTGGCGGCTTTGTTTTACAGCCGCCAACCAAGCCGCCTACGCTGCGGGCCGTATCTCGCACAAGGGGGCATAAATGGGCATCGAAGGACTGCGATTCGTCATCACCGGATCTGCGACCGGAATCGGGGCGGCCACCGCCCGGGTCGCAGCCAGCAAAGGTGCCAAGGTGATGGTGTCCGATCTCAGCGACGAACAAGGACAGGCAGTCGCCGACGAGATCAACGCATCGGGAGGCACCGCGGCATACCAGCACTGCGACGTGACCGACACCCAACAGGTAGAGGCTCTGATGGCCGCCGCCGCCGACGCCTTCGGCGGCATCGACGTGCTCCACAACAATGCCGGCATCCACGAGAGCGGGCTGGCCGCAGCCGACCAATGCAATCTGGAGCAAATGCCCCTCGACGTGTTCAGAAAGGTAGTGGAGGTAAACGCGGTAGCACCCTGGATCTGCTCGAAGGCCGCTCTCCCCTACCTCAAGGAGAGCGACTGGCCGTCAATCGTCAACGCGGCATCCACCGGCGCGCAATCGGCCTACCCGAACAACTCGGCCTACGGCACATCCAAAGGCGGCATTCGGCTGCAAACCCAAAACCTGGCGGTGGACTTGGCCCCTCTGGGAATCAGGGTGAACTGCTATGGCCCCACCGCCATCGCCACCGATATGGTCACCGATTTTGTAAAGCAGTCGGACGACCCGGCGGCGTTCGAGAAGGCGCTCATCAACACATCGCTCATCCCCCGGCTGGGGCTTCCCTCCGAGGTGGGCGAGCTGGTGTGCTTCTTGGCCAGCCGAGAGGCCGGCTTCATCAACGGCGCATACATTTTGATCGACGGTGGCTCGCTTGCGTGGCGGGGCACGGTGGAACAACTGGGAATGGAGTAACCAATGGCAGACAAACAAGCAGTTACCGAGCTTTTGAACCACGCCGGGGTGGCCTACGACGTGGGCGACAGCGACTTCCTCATCGGGATGTTCGCTCCCGACAACCCGGTCTTCGCGATGACCATCGCCGGCGGCGACCCGATCACCTTCGAGGGGTCGGAGGCCATCGCCGGGCTGTTCAGCGGAGCGATGGAAGAGCAGACCGACCAGCGCCGCCATGTGGTGACCAACCTCTATTTCGAGAACGAGACCGAGGACTCGATCACTGCCATCAGCTATCTGGTGCTCATCACCGTGGAGAACGGCCAGCTCTCCGTTCTCTCCAGCGGCGTGTACACCGATGACTGCGTGCGCGTAGGCAGCGACTGGAAGATCCAAAAGCGGTTCTTGGCTCTCGACCTGCCCTACTAGGGCAAGACCGGCCAACCAGGGCCATGAACATCGCACTAGCTCTTTAGGAACTCTCTAGAAAGGAGCCGCAGATGAACATCGGCCAGATCCCTGCCAAATGGGCCCGGCAAACGCCGGACCGCGAGGCGATCATCGACTCCACAACCGGCCAGCGGGTCACGTTCGCGGCCTTCGACGAGCACATCCGCCGCCTGGCCAACGGGCTGGTTGGGTTGGGCCTGGACAAGGGCGACCGGGTTGGCATCTTGAGCCAGAACTCGGTGGAGTACGCCGCCCTGTACTTCGCGTGCGGGCGTTCTGGTCTGGTGGCCCAGCCCATGAACTGGCGGCTGTCGGCCCCGGAGCTGGCCAAGATCGTCAACAACGGAGAACCCCGGGCCTACATCACCCAGGGGATGTATGCCGCTGAGTCAGCCGAGTTGTCCGGTCTGGTGAGCTCAGTCGAGCACTGGCTCCAATACGGCGAAGGAGGCGATGGCTCCTATGAGGAGTTGGTGGCTTCGTCATCGGATGCCGAGCCCGAGGCATCGGCCGAAGTGGGCGACACCGACCCGCTGTTCATCCTCTACACCGGGGGCACCACCGGGGAGTCCAAGGGCGCCCTGCACAGTCACCGCAGCGTCTACTTCGGGATGCTCAACCAAACGGTGGCCGAGCGCATCGTCCCCAGCGACGTGTACATGCTCACCGGGCAGATGTTCCACATCCCAGTGGTATTGGCCATGAACTACCTGGCCCACGGCTGCCCGCTGGTGCTGATGAACTTCGACGCCACCTTGGCGATGGAGTTGATCCAAGAAGAGAAGGTGTCGGCATTCTTGGGCGTCACCACCATGTTGAACTGGATGATGGCGGTGGAGGGGTTCGACGACTACGACATCTCCAGCCTGCGCAACATTCAATACGGCGGCGGTCCCATGCCCTCCCGGGTCATCACCGAGGCCATGGACAAGTTCCCCTGCACCCTCATCCAGGGCTACGGCCAGACCGAGGGCACCACTATGTGTTTCTTGGCGCAGGAGGATCACATCCGAGCCATCCGCGACGACCACCGCCCCGAGCGGCTGCGGTCGTGCGGCCGGGAGGGGTTTGTGACCTCGGTACGGGTGGTGGATCCCGACGGTGTGGACGTGCCCTGCGACGGAAAGACTCCGGGACAGATCATCGTGCGATCCGAGGCCAACATGCTGGGCTACTTCCGGCGTCCCGACCTCACCGCCGACACCATCAAGGACGGCTGGATGTGGACCGGAGACATCGCCACCTGGGATGACGAGCGGTACGTGTTCATCGTCGACCGGGCCAAAGACATGATCATCTCCGGCGGGGAGAACATCTACTCCGTTCAGGTGGAAGAGGCCATCGCCACCCATCAAGCCGTGCTGGAGACCGCGGTCATCGGCGTGCCCGACGACACCTGGGGCGAATCGGTCATGGCCTACGTGGTGCTTAAGCCGGGCATGACCGCCACCGAGGATGAGATCATCGATGCCGCCCGCCAGAACCTGGCCTCCTACCAGAAGCCGAGGTCGGTAGCCTTCGTGGACGAGCTGCCCAAGGCCCCAACCGGCAAGATCCTCAAGCGAGAGCTACGCGACCCCCACTGGGCCAGCCAAGAGCGCCAAGTCTGATCTCCTCACCCTGTCTGTTGCCCCTAGGGCAGCACCCGCACGATCTGGATGTGCTGGTCGGGGTCGAACAGCATCGCCGCCAACGCCTGCACGTCGGCCAGTTCCAGGGCATCGAGTTCGTCGATGAGCCGCTCTGGCGTGGGGAGCTCTTCGTCGCTGGCAAAGACCCGGCGCAGCAATACGTTGATCAGGTCGCCGTTGCCGATCAGCTCGTAGTCGTCTCGCACCACAGAGCGGCCGTGCTCGAAGTCCTCCTCGGCAATCTCGCCGGAATACACCTCGGCCAGGATGCGGGCCATCTCTTCCTCGATGTTGGCCATCTGGTCGGGATCGCCTGAAGCCACTACCTCAGACCTGAGCGCGGGCTCGGGCGTGACGGTCAAACCCAATCTCGCAAACACGACATAGCTGTCGCCCAAGTCTTCCCGTACGTCTTCCACCAAAAGGTCGCTGACAATCACCTGGAGAACATCGGCCGCGGCCTGGGCCGCAGGATTCACATCCACCGGCGCCTCGTAGTAGTAGATCGCGGCCGTGGCTTGGACATCGGGCCCAAGCACCACCTCGCGGCGCACGACCCCGTCGGGCTCGGGCGTCCAGCGGTTCACATAGCTGTCTGCCTCTCCTGCGGGCAGCGTGCCCACGTAGGTGCGAGCCATCTGCTCAACGGTGTCGCGGTCCACGTCGCCGACGACGACCACCACCAGATCATCAACCCCGGCTATGCGCTGCTGGTAGATGTCGAGCAACGACTCGGGAGTCAGGGAGTCCAAAGTCTCCTGGGGAGCAACCAGGTCGAACCAGCCGGAGGCATCGCCGTAGCGGGCTTCGACATAGGCGCCTTCTCCCTGCCAGTCGGGATCGGAACCCGATAGGGAGAGGATGATCTCGCCGACGTTGACCGCTTCCCCGAAGGCCTGGTCGTCGACTCGGGCCCCGGTCATGTACAAGTGCATGAGCTGGAACATCGTCTCGACGTCGTCGGTGTCGGAGGTGCCGGCGACACCCTCAGTGGTCTCCTGGATGAACGGCTGGGCCTGAGCGTTGCGATCATCCAGATACCGCGATATCTGCGCCGGGCTCAGTTCACCCAAGCCGCTGTTGCGAACGGCCCGGGTGGCCAGAATCTGGGCCAACGGGCGGCTCCCTTCCTCGAGGGCCGACCATCCGCCCCATGAGATGGCCTGAAGACTGACCTCATTCTCGGCGATGTCGGAATAGGCGTACATAACCCGGGCCCCATTGGCGAACTCCCACTCATAGGCATCGTCCACTTCATCGGTGATGGCCTCAATCGGGCCGCCGCTGACCGGGTCGACAGGTTCGGGGACGGCAAGGAGCTCAGACGCCTCTCCGATCATTCGGGGAAGCTCTCCCGGCACGGCGGCCTCAACCGCAGCCTGCAACTCCTCGACCGTGGGCACTTCGGCGGGATCGGGACCCACCGCGATCAGGATCAGCCCGCTGTCAGCCAAAATCTCCCGATAGCGATCGCTGAGGTCGTCGACCTCAAGCTCATCGAGCAGGGCCTCAACCCGCGCCGCAGTGTCTTCTAGCCTTCCGACATCGGTGCCACCCAGGAAGTGCGCCGCATATTGGTCGGCACGTTGGCGATCCTGGAATGTGGGTTCTGCTTCTATCGCCGATTCCAAATCAGCCCTGATCGCTTTGGCCGCCCGATCCAGATCAGCATCACTGAATCCATGCTGTTCAAGGCTCAGCAGCAACGACCAGTAGTCGGTGAGGGCAGCTGAAAAATCGTCTGCCCGGAGATTGGTGCCATAAAACCGCAAACCGCGGGTATGGGAGAACGAAGTCCAGTGGGTCGGATCGATCTGCGACAAGAAGCCCTGCTCGTAGCCGTCCTGTAGGCGATTTTCCACCATGAAGCTGATGATCTGTTCGATCCACAGCTCTCTGTCCCCATCGATGGTGTTGGGATCCCACGACGGCAGGCGGATGTCCAGTGAGAGATAGGAATACCCCTGTTCTGGAGACGTGGCCACGGCGTAGGCCGGCTCCGGGTTCAGAGCCGACCAGTTGTCAGGCACAGAGGGCAGTTCGCCCGCAGGAATGTCGCAGAAATACTCCTCGACCAAGCCCTCGAGCGTGTCCATAGGCAGATCGCCGACCGCAATTACCGCCATGTTGGAGGGGACGTACCAGGTCTCGTAAAAGTCTCGAAGATCTTCAGCGGTGGTCGCTTCAATGTTCTCCACAGTCCCGATCGGCAACCGCCCCTCATAGGGCGTGTCCTGGTTGTACATACGGTCGAATTCCTGGAAGACCGTTCCCAAGCCTGTTTCAATCCCCAGCCGGTACTCGTCTCGAACAATCCCTCGCTCGTCTTCAACTTCCTGGGGGGTGATGGTCGCGGCATGGGCCCACTGGGCGAGGACATCAAATGCAGTGGCCACTGAGTCTTCGTCTTCATCGATGACCAAGTCGAGCATGTAGACGGTCTCGTCATAGGAGGTATAGGCATTGATGTCGGGGCCGAATTCCACTCCAATGCTGTGAAGGGCATCGGTGATCTCGTTCCCAGGGTATTTCTCGGTGCCGTTGAACAGCATGTGCTCGAGGAAGTGGGCATAGCCTCCCCCCACGATCGGTTCGTTGAGCGACCCGGCGTTGACCGCGAGCCGCAGCGAGAGTGTGCCACCCGGGCTGTCGTTGGAGCGCACGTAGTAAGTAAGTCCGTTGTCTAGCGTGCCGATCTTTACCGCAGGATCGACCGGCAGCAGGCCCGCGGCGGCCCCAGTCCCGATGTCGCCTGCTGTCTGGCACTGCTCGACTGGAGTATCGGCCTGGTCTTCCTCAGCTGCTACATCATCGGACTCCTGCTCTTCAGGCGGCTCGGCAGCGGACTCTGAGGATGGCTCTGCGGTGGGTTCAGGCCTGGGTGCGCCTTGTTCAGTCGCCGTATCCTCGCCCGAATCGGCCTGGCCGGTTACCGGCACGTGGGTTTCGCCATCCGAGCATGCGGCCGCGATCAGTGCCGCGCTGAGCAACAGGATAAGGAGCTTCTTCATACCCGCCTCGAGGATTCAATATTCATCTCGGCCCAAACAAGTTCGTGGCCGAACACAGTACCGATCGCCAGCGACACAACCCACACCACCACCCGAGAAACCCCAGCGCAACAGGGTGATTAGTGCTGGCTGTAGCAGATCTCAACGATGGCTGGCTCGGTTACGGCATCACCCTCCAGCTCGCCGACGATGCGGCCTTCGTGCAGCACCAGCACCCGATGGCACACGCCGACCAGCTCAGAGAACTCTGAGGAGATGAACACGACCGCCTTTCCTTCGGCGGCCAGCTCCTCCATGATGTCGTAGATCTCTTCTTTGCCGTCCACATCCACCCCGATAGTGGGTTCATCGAAGATGAGGACGTCAGCCCCCTGCTCCAGCCACTTGCCGATCACCACCTTCTGCTGGTTCCCGCCGGATAGCAGACGAACCAGCTGCCGGTCGCTAGGGGTAGCGATGCTCAATCGGTCGATTCGGCGGTCTGTAGCCTGCTTCTCCGACCGGCCAGACGGAGCTGGCACGCGTGGCCGCGCCCGATGGCGATCCAGAGAAGCCAACGTGATGTTGTGGCGCACGCTGAAGTCCATGATGTTGCCCTGGGTCTTGCGATCCTCTGGCAACAGCGCCAACCCGGCCGCCATGGACTCCGACGGGTGCTTGTCGCTGACCTCAATGCCGTGAACTCGAACCGAGCCCTCTCGGCGGTGGTCGGCGCCGAACACCGCCCGAACCATTTCGGTGCGGCCGCTGCCCATCAGCCCGCCCACTCCCAGGATTTCTCCCCTGCGGACGTCGAAAGAGCACCCATGCACACCTGTATCGGCGCTAACCCCGTCCACCTCCAGCACCACCTCGGTGTCGGGACGACCGCCTACTCCCCGACTCGCCCTTCGTTCAGCAGCAGTCTGGGCGTGTTCGTGACCGGTGATATGGGAGATTAACGAGGACCGATTCAGCGATGCAGTGGGCTCGTCGGCCACCAGTTTGCCGTTGCGCATCACAATCACCCGTTCGGTGAGTTCGAAGATCTCCTCCAGCCGATGCGAGACGTACACCACTGTGATCCCGTCGTCTCGCAGTCGCCGCACAACGGCAAACAAGTGCTCGATTTCCTCATCGGTTAGCGACGCACTGGGCTCGTCGAGCACCAGCAGCTGGGCCTTTTGGGCCAGCCCGCGGGCAATCATCACTAGCCGCTGCTTGGCCACGCTCAATTCCCCCACCGGCTCGCGGGGATCGATATCGGCTTCCAGGCGGTGATGGGCTCCGCGGCCTGGCGGTGCAGTTCGGCCCAGTCGACGAACAAGCCCATCTTGCGGGGATAACCCAACCCCATTCTCACGTTTTCGGCCACCGAGAGATCGCCGACGTCCTGCAAGTCTTGATGGACGAAGGCCAGGCCGGCGACAGTGGCGTCATGGGGGCGGTGCAGCACGAGGGGCTCTCCGTTTAAGTGCAAGTGACCTTCGTCGGCATGCTCAGCGCCCGCGATGATCTTGATGAGCGTGCTCTTGCCCGCCCCGTTCTTGCCTACCAGCCCGACTATCTGGCCTGTCTCCAAAGACAACGTCACATCATCAACGGCCAACACCCCCGGGTATCGCTTGGTGACCCCAGAGACTTCGAGCAGTGGTGTCGACACCTCCGGCGCAGTCACAGTCATTGTCGGGAAGCCCCGATGCGAGTGAACGCCATGGCCAGCAGCAGGATGCAGCCCTTGGCAATATCACGGACACCAGTGCTGTATCCCTCCAAAATCAGTCCCCTGTCGACTGCTTGCAAGAAGATGACACCCAGCACTGTTCCCGGCACGTTGAAAAGAGTTCGTTTTGAAGCGGCCGCTCCCAAGAAGGCTGCTGCATAAGCACCAAGCAGTGTCGAAAAGCCGCTGTCTGCCACCGATGAAGCAGTTCTTGCCGTTGAGGTAACTGCGGCAAATAACGCCATGAAGCCAACGGCGGTAAACCCCAGAGCTCGTAGAGCCTTGACGTTTATGCCCGACAACCGTGCGGCCTCAGGATTGCCGCCGATGGCATACATGTAGCGACCAGCCTCGGTCTTGGACATGAGAAGCCACATGAGAATGGCCAGTCCTGCGGCTATCCATACTGGGGTATGCAACTCCAACCATGGGTCCGGCCTACCGACACCGAAGTCCCGGTAAATGGCAGGCAGGTCTTTCGCGCCGGTGATATTGCGGCCATCAGCTGCCTCATATCTGGTTCCAATCAATATCAGGCCGGTTGCCAGCGTAGTGATGAACGAAGGCATTCCTGCATATGAGACAAGCAAGCCATTTACTGAACCCGCGACCAAGCAAAACAGCAATCCCACGAATACGGCGAGCAGCCAAGACCAGTCATGGTTGACAATGAGAATGACGACAATGGCCCCGGCCGCCGACTGTATGCCGGTGACCGACAAGTCAAAATCGCCCATGGCCAAGACCACGGTGAGTCCTAGAGCCAGCATCAGCAATGGAGAGGCGAGATTGAGACTGGTTCGGATCCCGTCGATCTCAATGAACCGATCGTTGAGAATGGAGAAAATCAAGACGCTGGCCAGCAGCGTGATGATCACCCCAAAGCGTGAGATGACCTTGAGCAAGTCAAAATCCTGACGCCTGCCACCGGACTCTGGTGACGGGGCCTGAGCAGTTGCCATTTCAGACACAGCTAGAACCTCCTGCGGGCAAAGTAGCAGCTTGTACGCGAATGGGCCGGTGGCAAGCGTCGTTGCCACCGGCCCATTGGACGCATTTTCCTACACCTAGAAGTGCAAGTTCAGACTCTTAGCCGCAGTTCGCGACCCCGCTGAACTGACTGCACCACTTGTTGCGGAAGTACTCCTCGTAGTCACCGGGCGGATCCGGTGCAGGAACCTCGGTGCTGTCAGCGGGCATGGCATTCACCGTGTCGATGGTGACCACCTGGCGGACCGAGAAGTTCCTGCCGTCATAGGTTGGGGCCCGCTCTTGGCTCGGATCTTCGCCGAATACCAGCATCTGAGCCACGGCATCCACCTGGGCCCAGCTCTGCCACTCCAGTTTCTCATCCACCGCGGCGTCTACTCGGCCATCCCGGATGTCATTAACCGTTGTTGGATTGGCGTAGAAGGTGACCAGCAGCGGACGGTCCGGATCGTCGCCGTCGGGATAGAGAGCGCCAATGGCTGACGCAGCACCGATGGAGGCCACCGAGAAGTTGATCCAAACAGCGTCGACATCGTCAAACTGCTGCAACTTGGTGGTCACATCCGCCTCTGTACCAGCAACCAGGTTGGCAAAGTCGCCTTCCCACTGGTCGACAACGGTGATGCCGGTCCCTTCGATAACTGAGTTAAGCCCGGTAATGCGCTTATCGCTCCATGCGGTGGGCACCGTCTGCACGATGATGTTGCCCCCGTCAGGAAGCTGCTCAACCAGATAGTTGGCGAGCTGAACTCCAAGGTCAGTGTCATCAGAGGCGAAGCTTGCGATGTAGAAGTCGCGGGGCTCCACCTCGCCACCGGCAGAGAGGATTGGAACGCCCTCTGCTGCGGCCCGCTCGAGCACGTCGGTGATGAACGCCTCGGGAATTCCGTCGGTGAGCATCACGTCGATGTCGGCATCAAGCAGCTGGTTGCCACAGACAGGCATCTGGGCTGGGTCGCCAGCAGCGTCACAGGTCTCGTATTCCCAGCCGAGGAAGTCAACCGCTTCCTTGGCCGCATCTTCGATGCGCTTACCGGCTTCATCGGCGTAAATCCACTGGAGGTAGCCGATCTTGATATTCGGCAGCTCGGGGGCCATCTCTTCAGTGGGCTCTGGCGCAGGCGCCTCCGTAGCCGCCGGAGCCGGAGCCTCAGTGGCCGCCGGTGCCTCGGTGGCCGCCGGTGCCGGCTCGTCCGCGACGTCGTCATCGTCGTTGCCGCATGCCGCAGCAACCAACGTCAACGCCAGCAGTGCTGCCAGCAGCTTCCACAAGGAGCGTTTCATAGTTGTCCCCTCTCCGGACGATTCACTATCGGTCCAACGCTTGAGGCCTAAATTGTAGGAAATCCGGCTTTTCGGGACCAATCGCCTCAGAACCTAGCCGCCCCCTACCGGATCAAACTCCACCTGGAGTTCGGCGGGGGCCCGGAGAAATATGCCTTCCTCTTTGGCCTCGAAGCCGTCGGCCAACCGGAGGTTCTCGGTGAAATCGAGCACCATGTTCAGCGCAGTCTCGATCTCGGCTTTGGCCAGATACGAGCCCACGCAGTGATGCCGCCCAAAGCAGAAGGTGGTGTGCTCGGCGTTGGCCGCAAAGGCGCTGGACGCGGGCAGGTCCTGGCGATTGATATCAAACAGCTCGGGATCGGTGTGGGTGTACTTGCGCTCGTCCCGGTTGGCCGCCCCGATAATGCCGGTCACGGTGGCCCCGGCAGGAATGGTGCCGGTGCCCGACGGCAGCTCGGCTTGCTCGTGGGGCAGACGCTGGATCCAGTGGGCCGGTGGGCTGTAGCGCAGGGTCTCGGCCACCGCCATGGTGACCATTGAGCGGTCGTTGCGCACCTGTTCGAGCTGGTCGGGATGCTCAAGCAGGTTCTTGAACAAACTGGCTATGGCCTTGTCAGTGGTCTCTCCCCCAGCGGTCAAAAGCAGGCTGGTGAACGACTTGACCTCGATGTCAGACAGTCCACTGCCGTCGATCTCGGCGGTGACCAAGTTGGACAGCAGGTCGTCACCGGGATTGCGGCGGCGCTCGGCTATAACCGGCATCAGGTAGTCCTGGAACTCGACCCGGGTCCTCTCCCCCTCGGCGATGATGTCCGGATCCTGGTTGATATTCGACACGAACCGGTTGATCGACTCGTACCAGTCCTGGAACTGAGGGTGGTCCTCATCGGGGAGCCCCAGCATGGCCACGATCACCTTGATGGGCAGGTAGCGCGATAGCCCCTCCACCAGATCGCACCCCCCATCTTCGAGCCATTGGTCGATCATGGATTTGGCCTGAGCCTCGATCATGGGCATGAAGTCGGCTTCCAACAGCGCCCCTCGGAAGAAAGGGGCCACCAGATTGCGATAGCGGGAATGCTCGGCCCCGTGCTTGGACAGCAGCGTCGGCCCGTGGGCCGGCTCGATCATCCACTCGTACATGTCGGTGCTGAATTCCGGGTTCTTGAACACGTGCTCCACATCGGCGTAGCGGCTCACAAACCACGTGTCCGAAGCCTCGTCGTGAAAGCACGGGTATTCGTCTCGATAAACCCGGTACACCTCGTAGCGGTCTTCATCAGAGCTGAGCAGGTCGGGTGGTGCCATGGCGGGCACTCTACCTATTGGACTCCGACACCCCCAGAGTGGGGCGTCCGATCAGCGGGTGCAGATCACCGACGATCCGTGGCCGAACATGCCGTGGTTGATCGACAGGCCCACTTTGGCCCCCTCCACCTGGCGGTGGCCGGCCTCGCCTCGAAGCTGCCACACCATCTCGCACACCTGGGCGATGGCCTGGGCGGGAACCGCTTCCCCGAAGGCCCCCAGCCCGCCCGACGGGTTCACCGGTATGCGGCCGCCCAGCGAAGTGTCGCCAGCCCGCAGCAGTTTGGCGGCGTCGCCCCGCTCACAAAGTCCGATGTGCTCGTACCAGTCGAGCTCATAGGCCGATGACAAATCGTACACCTCGGCAAAGTCCAGGTCATCGGGAGATACCGAGGCCTCCTCGTAGGCCCGGACTGCGATGTTGTCCTTGAAGGTCATGGTCTCGTCGCCCACCGCGGCCCATGAGTCCGACGCCAGATAGGGCAGCTCGATCACGCTGTTGGGGTAGGTGGGGCTCACGGTGGAGATGCCCGAGACCCGAACCGGGTTGTCTATCCCCCGGCTGGCGGCCCACTCCAGGCTGGACACCACCAGCGCGGCGCCCCCGTCGGAGGTGGCGCAGATCTCCAGCAGCCGCAGCGGGTCGGCCACCATCGGGGAGTTGGCGATGTCGTCGACGTCGTATTCCTTGGTGTAGCGGGCGTTGGGGTTGAACACTCCGTGGCGGGAGTTCTTGACCTTGACCGCGGCAAAGTCCTCAGAGGTATCGCCGTACAACTCCATGCGCCGCCGGGCGTAGAGGGCGAAGTACGTTGGATTGGTGGCCCCAACCAGGTAAAAGCGGAGCCAATCGGGGTCTTCATGGCGCTCCCCGGCGTTGGGAGCGAAGAATCCCTTAGGGGTGGACTCAGCCCCCACCACCAAGGCCACGTCGCACACCCCCGACAGGATCTGGGCCCGAGCGATGCTCAGCGCGGTTGCCCCCGAGGCGCAGGCCGCGTACGAGCTGGCCAACTGGCAGCCGGTGAACCCCAGAGCGTTGGCGAATGTGGATGCCGACACATAGCCGGGATAACCACAGCGAACGCTGTTAGCCCCCGACACGAATTGGATCTCGTCCCAGCCCACTTCGGCATCGGACAACGCGTCGCGGGCCGCCTTCTCCCCGTACTCCACAAAGTTCCGGCCCCACTTGCCCCACGGGTGCATGCCCACACCCAGAATGGCGATCTCGTCCATCAATCTTCTCCGTTCTCGTTCATCTCAACCGGAGCCCACTTCCACACCAGATAATCGTGCTCATCGTCGGAATAAAGCACGTCGATCACCAATTCCATTTCCATGCCCACCGACAACTCATCCACCGACACTCCTGAAATCACCTGCCCCAGCACCACCAAGTTCTCCTCGGCCAGCCGCACCGCGGCAACCACGTAGGGCTCAAACTCGTCGCCGGGGATCACATAGGGCGCGGGCGGGGCGTACTCACCAGTGGTGAAGGACCACAGTTGGCCAGTCCGGCTGAGCAGCACTTCGTCGATCTCGTCTCCCAAACAAGCCGGATCAGAGCCCGCCAGAGACTTGGGAAAGAAGTAGGAGCCCCGGCTGCGAGCCCGTCCGCCGATCAGCCGAGGCTCATCAGCATCGAGCGTAAACAACCCCTCCACCGCGGCCACAGAAGTCCTCATACTCATTTCAGAACACTAGGGGGTCGGCTCGTCCGGAGGCATCCTCAGAGGGCGGTGGGTGGCGCCGGAGGCGGACCTGGCGCACGCGAAGCACGCCAGGCCGCCGTCAGGTGACAGGACCCGCCGCCCGGACGCGCGCCAATGCCCGCTAGCGGTTGAGCATTCCGCCGTCGACCAGCATGGTGTCGCCGGACACCCAACGGGCTTCGTCGCTGCACAGCCATACCGCGGCCTCCGCCACTTCTTCGGGCTGCCCCAATCGACCGCCAGGCATCATCTGGATGACGGCCTCGGCCATCTCAGGGCTCGACTCCCGCCACGAGGCCACCATCGGGGTGTCGATCATGCCGGGGCAAATGGCGTTGACTCGAATGCCCTTGCTGTTGAGCTCATCAGCGGCATATGTCGTAAGACCCAACACTCCCCGTTTGGCCGCGGTGTAGTGGGGCTGTCCGGGCGCAGGAATGATGGCCGCTCCCGAGGCAGTGTTGACGATCGCTCCGCCGCCTTGGGCCAGCATCTGGATGATCTCGTGCTTCATGCATAGAAACACCGAGGTCAGATTTACTGAAATCATCTCATTCCACTGCTCCAGCGTTAGCTCGTGGAACAGCCGGGAAGGATGGGTGATGCCCGCGTTGTTGAAGGCGTAGTCGAGCTGGCCGAACGCTGACACCGTTGATGCCACCAAGGCAGCCACTTGATCTTCATCGGTTACGTCCGTGGCAAAGAACTCGCCTTGGCCTCCCTCAGCCTCGATCCGGGCCACCGTCACGGCCCCTCCTTCCGCATTGCGGTCGGCCACCGCGACCCTGGCCCCTCTCCGGGCAAACAGCACCGCGGCCTCTTGGCCGATCCCGCTGGCACCACCGGACACCAGCGCCACCTTGCCTTCCATTGCGTTGCTCATGGTCTTCTGCTTTCTATCGCCGCTACTACGACGACATAAGGTAGGCCACCGCGCATCGGCTACCGAAAGGACAGCAATGGCCATCTCCTCTTGGGACGAGTTCCCGGTTCACCAGTCCCCCGATTGGATCCGCAATGTCGCCACCTCCGACCGCAACTTCTACGACCGCAACTACTTCTGCATGCACGGTTCCAGCGACGAGCTTTTCGCTATCTTCGGCATGGGCCAATATCCCAACCTAGGTGTTCACGACGCCTTCTGCTGCGTGCGCCGGAACGACGAGCACCATGTGATTCGAGGCTCCCGGCCTCTCACCGATCGCATGGACATGTCGGTTGGCCCCATGCGGATCGAGGTCATCGAACCCCTCCAAAAGGTGCGCTTCATCGTGGAGCCCAATGAGCACACCATTGCCATGGACGTGACTTGGGATGCATCGATCCGGGCTATCGAGGAACCCAACCAGTTCATCCGCAGCGAAGGGCGGGTGGTGTTCAACACCCAGCGCTTCGCCCAGCTTGGCCGGTGGGAGGGCACCCTTTCAGTGGGCGGCCAGGACTTCGCGGTCACCCCTGACCGCTGGGGCGGCGCCCGCGACCGTTCGTGGGGTATCCGCCCGGTGGGCGAGCCTGAGACCGACGGCATCCGCCAGGGCGTCAACGTCATGGCTGGCATGTGGAACTACTTTCCGATGATGTTCGACGACCACGCCGTGCTCTACATGAACAACGAGGAGGACGACGGAAGTCGGCGATTGGTGGAAGGCAAGAGGGTCTGGGCCGACGGCCGCCCTGACGAGGACTTGGGCCGCCCCGAGCACGAACACACGTTCGAATCGGGCACCCGGGTGCTTACCCACTCCACGATCTCGTTTCCCGAGACTGGCATTGAAATCGACTGCCAGCCCCTGCTGGTAAACTTTGTCTCGATGGGCACCGGATACGGCATGGACGCCGATTGGCGCCACGGCATGTACCAGGGGCCCGAACTGGTAGTGCAGGGCAAGGTGTTGAGCGTGGAGAAGGAAGTCAAGCCGATCGGACAGTACGGCGTGGTGGACCACGTGGCTCGCTACACCTACGACGGCAACGTGGGCTACGGCCTGTATGAACACGGCTTTTTCGGGCCGTTCAACCGCTACGGACTGACTGATGGAGCCGCGTTAGCTCCCTAGTTCCTAGAACCTGCCATGTCATCCCCGCCAGACACTCCATACATCCTGGCTGCGCTGGAGAACCCTGATGAGTTCCAAGCCCGCCACATCGGCCCCAGCGCCGACGACCAAGCGGCGATGCTGGAAGAGTTGGGCTACGACAGCCTCGCTGATCTGGTGGACGCAGCCGTACCGCCCAACATCCGCTCCGATTCCCCATTGGAGCTACCGCCAGGCCTGACGGAGGCAGCCACCACCGAGGCGCTGCGGGCACTGGCCGACCGCAACGAGGTGGTCACTTCTCTGATCGGCATGGGCTACTACGACACCATCACCCCGCCGGTGATTCGCCGCAATGTGCTGGAGAATCCGGCCTGGTACACCGCCTACACCCCTTACCAACCGGAGATATCACAGGGCCGGCTGGAGGCGCTGGTCAACTTCCAGACCCTGGTCACCGACCTGAGCGCCATGGGGATGGCCAACGCCTCGCTGCTGGATGAGGGCACCGCGGCGGCCGAGGCCATGACGCTGCTGCGTCGGCTCAATCGCAAGGCACCCGACGACCGGTTCATCGTTGATGCCGACACCCACCCTCAGACCATCGACGTGGTGGCCACTCGGGCGGAGCCTCTGGGCATCGAGGTCGTCATCGCCGACTTGGACCAGGCCAATATCGAGGAGCTCGCCGACGGGGCGTTCGGAGTCCTGGTGTCGTATCCCGGAAGTTCGGGACGCGTCGGCGACCTGAGCGGAATCATCGCCGCCGCCCACAACGTCAACGCCCTGGTGGCAGTAGCCACCGACTTGCTGGCGCTGTGCCTGCTGACTCCACCCGGAGAGCTGGGAGCCGACGCGGTGGTGGGCTCCTCGCAGCGGTTCGGGGTTCCCCTGGGCTTCGGCGGACCCCACGCCGGGTTCATCGCGGTACCGGAATCGGCCATGCGGTCGTTGCCCGGCCGGTTAGCGGGGGTGTCGATCGACGATGCCGGGGAAGTGGCTTACCGGCTCACCCTGCAAACCCGGGAACAGCACATCCGCCGAGAGCGGGCCACCAGCAACATCTGCACCGCTCAGGTGCTCTTGGCCGTGATGGCCGCCATGTACGCCGTGTACCACGGCCCCGAAGGACTGGATCGCATCGCCCGACGGGTCCACCGACTAACCGCCATTGCCGCCGCGGGGCTGCGCCAAGCCGGTTTCGAGTTGGCCAATGACCAATTCTTCGACACTGTCACCGTCCAGGTGCCCGGTCGAGCCTCCGAGGTCATAGCCGCCGCACTGGCCGAAGGGCTGAATCTGCGGCCGGTGGACAACGACACCGTGGGGTTCTCGCTAGACGAAACCACCACCAGGAACACGGTCATCGACCTGTGGCGGGCGTTTGGTATCGACGGCGATGCTCAGAGCATTGACGACTTGGACGCCAAGACCCCGGACGCGATCCCACCCGAATACGTTCGGACCAGCGAGTACCTGGCCCACCCCACATTCCACCGTTACCACAGCGAGACCGAGATGCTGCGCTATCTGCGCCACCTCGCTTCCAAAGACCTGGCCCTCGACCGCACCATGATCCCGTTGGGATCTTGCACCATGAAACTCAACGCCACCACCCAGATGGAACCGGTGAGCTGGCCCGAATTCGCCGCCATGCACCCGTTCGCCCCGTCGGATCAGACCGAGGGCTACCGGGCGATGATCCACGAACTGGAGCAGATGCTGGTAACCATCACCGGTTACGCCGCAGTCTCGCTCCAGCCCAACGCCGGCTCCCAAGGCGAACTTGCTGGGCTACTGGCCATCCGGGGCTATCACGCGGCCCGGGGCGAGACTCAGCGCGATATCTGCTTGATTCCCGCTTCTGCCCACGGCACCAACGCGGCCAGCGCAGTCATGGCCGGCATGAAGGTAGTGGTGGTCAAATGCGATGACGACGGCAACGTGGACTTGGAAGACCTCAAGGCCAATGTTGAGGAGCACGACGACCGCCTCAGTGCCCTGATGATCACCTACCCATCTACCCACGGGGTGTACGAGGCCACCGTGACCGAGGTGTGCGACTTGATTCACGCCCACGGCGGGCAGGTGTACCTAGACGGGGCCAACCTCAATGCCTTGGTGGGGGTGGCCCAGCCCGGCCAGTTCGGCGCCGACGTATCCCATCTGAACCTCCACAAGACGTTCTGCATCCCCCACGGCGGCGGCGGACCCGGCGTCGGGCCGGTGGCGGTTGGCCCGCATTTGGCCCCCTTCCTGCCCAACCACCCGGTGGTAGCCGAAGCCGGCCCGTCCACCGGAGTGGGGGCGGTGTCCGCCGCCCCCTGGGGATCAGCGGGGATTCTGCCCATCTCCTGGGCCTACATCGTCGCCATGGGAGGCGAGGGGCTAACTGAGGCCACCGGAGTGGCCCTGCTCAGCGCCAACTACCTGGCCAAGCACCTCGACGGCCTGTTTCCGGTGCTCTACACCGGCGAGAACGGCCTGGTAGCTCACGAGTGCATCATCGACCTGCGCCCCCTCCACGCCCAGACCGGCGTCACCGTGGAGGATGTGGCCAAACGGCTCATCGACTTCGGCTTCCACGCCCCCACGGTGTCGTTCCCAGTGGCAGGCACGCTGATGGTCGAGCCTACCGAGTCGGAGTCGAAGGTCGAGCTCGACCGCTTCGTGGCGGCCATGACTGCCATCAGATCCGAGATCGACCACGTGGCCGACGGGATGATCGACATGGAGGACAGCCCCCTGCGCCGCGCCCCCCACACCGCGGCGGTGATCGCCGACGACCATTGGGACCGGCCTTACTCCCGGGAACAAGCTGCCTTCGCCCTTCCGGAGATCCGTGAGCGCAAGTACTGGTGCCCTGTCGGACGCATCGACGGGGCCCACGGTGACAAGAACGTCTTCTGCGCCTGCCCGCCCATCGAGGACTTTCAGTAGTCCAAGCCGTTTCGCCCCAGAACCCACCGGCCCACTAGTTTTCGGGGGCTGCCAAATTGGCGGCCTCGAACAAAGGAGTCCCGCCGGTGCCCGATGCCATCGTGGAACGAGACGGTCAATCAATCATCATCACCATGAACCGTCCAGAGCGCTACAACGCCTTGTCGGGGGCGATGATGGTGCGAATGTTGGACGCCTACTACGAGGCGGACAACAACGACGACATCCGCTGCATCATTGTGACCGGCGCCGGGGGGAACTTCAGCTCAGGCGCAGATCTCAAGGCCATGAGCGGCGACGCCGGCAACGCTGACCCGGAGATCGACGTGGCCGCCCGACAAGCGGCCGACCCCGAACTGCACTGGAAGGCGCTGTTGCGCAGCTACCGGCCCACCAAGCCGATCATCGCCGCAGTGGAAGGAGTGGCCATCGCCGGGGGTACCGAGATCCTTCAGGCCATGGACATCCGGGTAGCCGGGGAGAGCGCCCGGTTCGGGGTGTCAGAGGCCCGGTGGTCGCTCTACCCCATGGGCGGCTCCGCAGTGCGCTTGCGCCGCCAGATCCCCTACACCGTCGCCGCGGAGATCTTGCTCACCGGAAAGCACATCACTGCAGCCGAGGCCAAAGACATCGGCTTGGTCGGCCATGTGGTGCCCGATGGCCAGGCCTTGGACAAGGCCAAGGAAATCGCGGCAACTATCTGCGAGAACGGGCCGCTGGCGGTGGAAGCCATCTTGCGCACCCTGCATGAGACCGATGGCATGACCGAAGAAGAGGCCCTAGCCCACGAGTTCGAATACGGCTGGAAGGTGTTCCAGAGCGAGGACTCCAAAGAAGGTCCGCTGGCGTTCAGCCAGAAGCGAAAGCCAAATTTCAAGCGGAGATAGCGGTGGGCAGTTCGGCGGGTATATCGGTCTTCGACGTTCACCACCATGTGGGCGACGCCTCAGGTGCGTTGGGTCTGCCCCCCGAGGAGACTCCTGACCCCGAGGCCTACGCCGCTCTGGAGCTGACCAAGCGAATCGAGATCATGGATGGTGGAGGCATAGACCAGGCCGCCGTCATCCCCGGCCACGGATATCTGCGACCCAATGGCCATGCCGATACCCAAGCGGTGAACGACAAGATCGCCGCCTATCGTGACGCCACTCCCGATCGCTTTCCGGTGGCCATGGGCATCGTGGAGCCCCGCGACGGCGAGGTCAGCCTAGGGGAATTGGAGCGAGCTGCCGGGCCGCTGAACCTCGTGGGCATGAGCTTTCACACCCGCTTCCAAGGGGTGAGTATCGACAACCACTGGGTGAGCACCTACGTGGGGGCCATGGGCGAGTTGGGCCTTTTGCCGGTGGTCCACGCATTGGACGAAACCGCGGAGGAGTCGCTGTGGAAGGTGGGGCAACTGGCCTCCCGACACCCGAATCTCACCATGTTGGTGCTGGACGGATACTCCACCCACGAGGGCACCAAACACTGCGGCCATCTGGCCGCCACCTACCCCAATCTGGTGTTTGATTGCAGTCTTTCGTACAATTTCGATTTCATCGCTAACCATGTGCGCCAGCACGGCGCCCACCGTTATGTGTACGGAACCGATCTCTACTCCTGGCCCTTGGGTCAACGCATCAGCCATATCTTGGGCCAGCTTCTGAAATCTGACCTGTCCGACGAGGACAAGGTTGCGGTAGCAGGAGGCAACGCCCGCCGGTTATTTGGACTGGACACACCATGAAGCATTTGAAACGGATACGACACCAGAGGTTGATCGGCGGCGCCCTGCTAGCAGTCGCATTGACCGCCACCGCCTGCGGGACCGCCCCGGGCAGCGAAACCGACAATGTAGTGACCACCGACCTCAGCGAGGTGCTGCCCGACGGCCTATTCGAAGCCCTGGACCGCATCGCCAATCCCCCGGCCGAGCCAGACCCCATAACAGACTCGGACAATGAGCAGATCGCCAATCCCCCGGCCGAGCCAGACCAAGATCAGGAGTTCGAGACTCTGGTGCCCGCCCAGGCCGACACCGAAGGCGAGCTGTCTGAAGAAGAGCTTCTGCGCCTGCGCGATGAGGCATTCGTGGACTTCTCCCGCTGCATCCGTGAGGAGGGATTCCCCGACTTCCCCGATATCGACAGCTCACAGATCGTCGATCAGGCTTCATTCCTCAGAGCCATGCAAGAGGCCGGAGTTAGCTTCACCCAGCCCGGCTTGGCCCCGGCCCTCCAGACATGCGCCAGCGTCTTCAGCGAATTGATCGCTCTCGCGCCCCAACAGGACACCAACGTGCAGCAGGTGGAGCGGGAAGAGAATGCGGTGGCGTTTTCCCAGTGCATGCGAGACCAAGGCATCGACGACTTCCCCGACCCCGACTTCGGCCAGTACCCCAATTCCGGCTTCCCCGGCCAGGGCGATGGCGGCGGCGGCGGCGTGGCCCCGGAGATCCAGGCCGCGCTGAGGGTGTGCATTCCGGTGTTCGGAGGGGCAGAGCCCAACCAAGCCGCCGCACCACCTCCAACCGATGAGCCGGCCCCCACGTCCCAGGTGGCTTCCGGCAACGCGCAGAGCACCGCCGGTGCCCAGTCGTCGGGTACCAGTACGCAAACTCCCACCTCGGGCGCCACCGCTACTCAGCCAGCGGCGGAAGGCACGTCATCTCTCCCCAACCCCACAGTAAATCCCAGCATTCTGCGAGACACCGAGGAGCTGAACACCGCGGAAGTCGTGCGGCGCGACCTAGTGGACATTGAAGAGTTCTCCGGCACGCTTGGCTACGGCGACCCTGAGCAACTGCACACCAACACCGCGGGCATCGTCACCGGTCGTCTGCCCGAAGAGGGCGAGGTGCTCGACGTTGGCGACGTGCTTTTCGAGGTGAACAGCTACCCAGTAATTCTGTTGCGGGGCGAGCGCCCCATGTACCGGCGTTTTGAGCGCGACATGGAAGACGGCCCCGACGTGGAGCAGCTAGAGCAAGCCATGGCCGACATGAGAATTTCCGGCTACGAGGACATGACGATCGACGAGGAATTCACTCGAGTCACCGAAGATGTGGTGGAAGAGTGGCAAAACCGCTTGGGAGTCGAGGAGACCGGCACCATCGAAATGGGCTTTGTGGTGTTCATCGAAGAACCCATCCGCATCTCATCGGTGAATGTGAGTGAAGGCCAGACGATCTCTGCGCAAGCGGCTGCTTTCAGCATCACCGGCCAGCACCAGGAGATCGTCAGCAATCTCGATCCCGCCGATGCCGAGATCGTCAATCGGTTGGACCGGGTGGAGGTGGAGCTGCCCGACGGCCGCATTGCCCCCGGAGCAGTAGTAGAGGTAGCCCGAGTGGCCACTCGACTGATCAACTCCCAGACCGGCGCCCCCGGCGATCCCACCATCGAGGTCATCATCGTCCTGCTGGACGGTGAGGCATCATCCCGGTTCGACGCCGCTCCCGTGGATTGGACCATCACCAAAGAGGTAACCCCTAACGCCCTGGTCGTTCCCGCCTCAGCGCTGATCGCCACGGTGGACGGAGGGTTCTCTGTGGAGGTGGTACACGACGATTCCACCACCTTGGTCCCAGTTCAGGTGGGCACTTTCGTGGATGCCTTCGTTGAGATCACCGACGGGGACCTCCAGGTGGGCGACCGGGTGCGAATTCCCTAGTCGCCTCAAGCCCAAGAGGGGCGTTCGGATGTTGACACAGCCCAGAAAGGTGCTGGAGCTGCACCAAGTGGTGAAGCACTACCCCGGTTCTCCCCCGGTGCGGGCTCTCGATGGCGTAAACCTCACGATTGGGGCCGGCGAGTTGGTGGCCGTGGTAGGGCCATCTGGATCGGGCAAGAGCACCATGTTGAACATCATGGGAGCCTTGGACCATCCCACCTCTGGCGAGGTAATCGTGGACGGACAAGCACTCTCGAACTTGTCTGATAGGGCGGTGGCCGGAGTGCGGGGCCACCGCATCGGGTTCGTATTCCAGCAATTTCACTTGCTGGAAGGGCTCACCGCACTGGACAACGTGGCCACCGGGAACCTGTATCAGGGCCTCAGCCTCCGATGGCGGCGGCAGATGGCCAGGGAGGTGCTGATTCGCGTCGGGCTAGGCCACCGAATTGACCAACGACCGGGAAAGCTTTCGGGCGGTGAACGCCAGCGTGTGGCCATAGCCCGAGCGCTGCTGGGTGACCCGGCAATCGTGCTGGCCGATGAACCCACCGGAAACCTCGACTCCCAGACCACAGAGGAGATCGTGGAGCTCTTCCTGGAGCTCAACCGGGCGGGCTCGACCATCGTGATCATCACCCACGACCGAGAGCTGGCGGACCGCATGCCCCGCTCAGTGGCCATCCTCGACGGCCTCATCAGCCACGACTCAGCAGACGGCTGATGTGGACCTCGGCAAACAGCAATACGCAGCATCATGACGGATAGATCCCGTAGTCGGCTGCGGAGCCGCGACGCCCTCTCGTTGGGCACCCTTGGACTGCGGACCCGCAAGGGCCGCACCGCCATGGCTGCCATCGGCATCGCAATCGGGGTGGCCTCGTTGATCGCGCTGGTGGGCATCATCAATTCGGGCGAGGCCGATGCCCAACGCGATCTCCTAGAGCAGGGTATCGACGTGCTGGAGCTGACTCCGGGAACCTCCTTTGCCGAAGACCCCGAATTGCTGCCTGATGCAGCTGCGGCTATCGACACCCACATGCGAGACCTCGTGGATGTGGTGGCCTCCATTCGCCGGGTGCCGGCAACCCTCCGCAAGACCGATCTCATTCCCGAAGTGGAAACTGGGGGTATCCGGTTGTTTGCGGTAGAAGAGGCCGACTTGGACCTGCTTATCCCATTGCGAGGCGGGGTTGCGGCTGGCCGATTCCACGATGCCGCCACCGTGCATGTGCCCACCGTGGTGCTCGGCTCCGACACCGCTGGGGTATTGGGCTTCGATGAGCTCTACGCCAATCCCACCGTTCACATCTCCGGACACGAGTTCGCGGTGATCGGCGTGCTCGAACCCTTCACAATCAGCCAGGGCCTGACCTTGAACCGGGCCGCGCTCATTGGCTTTTCCGTTGCCGAGAAGCTCTACGATGCCGACGCCAATCCCGAGCGCATTTGGGTGCAGGCCGACTTGGATGTGATCGAACAAGTCCGGGAGCTGCTCCCCCGCCAGGCCAACCCCGAGGCCCCTGGTGAGGTGGCTGTGTCGTCGCTAGACCTAGAAGCCCGAGAGATCATCAGCGAGAATTTCGAATCCCTGCTCAGCCTGCTGGTGGTGGTGATCATCGTGGTGGGCGCCATCGGGGTGGGCAACATCATGCTGATCTCGGTGCTGGAGCGCCGGGGCGAGATAGGAGTGCGCCGGGCATTGGGGGCTAAGAAGACCCACATCGCGGCGCAATTCCTCATCGAGTCGGTGTTGTTGACCCTCTTCGGCGGTTTGATGGGCATAGTGCTTGGCCTTGTGGTGGTGGCCGTCGCCACCCAGGTGCTGGACTGGCCCTTCACCATCGAGTTCTCCTTCATCACCATCGGGCTGGCCGTGACCGTGGGAGTGGGGCTGGTGGCCGGCATGTATCCCTCGTGGCGGGCATCCCGCATGGACCCGGCCGAAGCCGTCCGTCCCGCGGCATAGATTCACCGTCCCACTCTTTGGCCGAATGTCAAGCGTCATAGTCTCTGAGCCATGACCGCGACCCTTGAGGAGTTTCGCCAGCGAGCTCAAGAATTCCTCGCAGATAACGCCGTTCCCCGCAGCGAGCCGCCCGTGGAGTGGACCGAAGAAACGCTGGTGGCCGAGTGCCGCCGGTTCCACGGCGCACTGGCCGACGCCGGGCTGGGGGGAATCACCTACCCGGTTGAGTACGGCGGGCAGGGTCTGGAAAAGAGCTACGTCGAGGTTTTCAACCAGGAGCTGTCCCGATACCAGGCACCGCTGGTGCCCGCGGCCATATCCCACGGAATGTGCCTGCCGGTGATGAACGACTTCGGAACCCCCGAGCAAAAGGCCCGCTTCCAATCCCGAATGATTCGCTGCGAGGACATCTGGTGCCAGATGTTCTCTGAGCCCGGCGCCGGTTCCGATGTGGCATCGCTGGCCACCCGGGCGGTGCGAGACGGCGATGAGTGGGTGATGAACGGCCAAAAGGTGTGGACTTCCGGAGCCCAATATTGCGATTACGGGCTGTGCGTGGCCCGCACCGACCCCGCCCAACCCAAGCACCGGGGTCTGTCCATGTTCATCGTCGACCTCTCGCTGCCCGGTGTAGATATCAGACCGTTGCGTCAGATCAACGGGAGCTCACACTTCAACGAGGTCTATCTGACCGACGTGCGGGTGAGCCACGACTGTCTGGTGGCCAGCGAGGGCGACGGCTGGAACGTTGCCGTGGCCATGCTGATGTACGAGCGGGTGGCCATCGGCGCCGGCGGTTCTGGGGCCATGAGCGGCCGGGTGGGCAGCTCGAAACTCATCGCCGAAGCCCGAAAACGGGGTCGTCATACCGATCTGGTGATACGCGGCGCGCTGGTCGATCTCCATATTCGAGAGCGGATCCAGGGATTCATCGGGATGCGGATCCGCCAAGCAGCCGAAGCGGGTCGGGCACCTGGACCAGAGGGGTCTATTGCCAAGCTGAACGTAGCGCTGATCAGCCGCCAGGCGGCAGACTTGGCCATCGAGCTGGCCGGCGCATCGGGCCAAGCCTGGGCGGCCGACGACGATGACGGCAACCAGTGGGCGGACGGGGTTATCAGCTCGCCGGGAATGGGCATCGCTGGGGGCACCAATGAGGTGCAGCGCAACATCATCGGCGAGCGGGTGCTGGGTCTGCCTAAGGAACCCGACCCCTATAAAGGCCAGCCCTGGGAAGAAATCCCCCGTTCTTGATCAGCTCGATCTACTCGCCAGTCAGCTCGACCCAAATCTGATCGACGGCCGCAGCCAGTTCTTCGGGAGTGCCGTCGTTCACGATTACATGGTCGGCTATCGCCCGGCGCTGGGCGTCGCTGGCCTGGCTGGCCATGCGGGCTCGGGCCTGCTCTTCGGTGAGTCCCCGCTCAATCAGCCGGGGCAAGCGCACTGCTTCAGGGGCCTCCACCACCACAACCTGGGTGTAGCCCCGCCCCGACTCCAACTGCCCGAGACGACTCTCCGTCAGCACCGCCATGTCGAGAATCACCACCTGCACGTCTCCCCCATCGGCCAAACCCCAAAGCTGAATCTCCAGTTCGGCATTGATGGCCGGATGGCTGACGGCCTCCAGAGCGGCCAACCGGTCGGGGCGCCCGAATACTTCGGCGGCCACTTTCGAACGGTCGATGTTGCCGTTGTCGTCGGTAATTCCCAGCCCGAAGGCTTCAATCACTCCCCGCTCGGCCCGACCTCCGGGGGCCAGCACGTCCCGCCCAATGGCATCCACGTCGATCACCGCCGCTCCCAGCTCGCCAAACCGGGCCGCCGCGGTGGACTTCCCTGCTCCGATCCCTCCGGTGAGCCCCACGACCAACATTGCCGAGAGGCTATAGGCCTAGTGGACAACCCTGGATAGCCCTGCTCTTGCCGGGGCTGTCAGAATTGGGATATGCGCGTCGAATTGACCGATGACCAGCTAGAGCTTCAACAGGAACTGCGGACGTATTTCTCCAACCTCATGACCGATGAGGTGCGCGAGAAGATCCGCCACACCGAGACTGAAGCCAACGAGGACTACAAGGCCCTAATCCGCCAGATCGGCAGCGACGGTTGGCTGGGCGTGGGCTGGCCGGTGGAGTACGGCGGCAAAGGATTCACCCCCATCGAGCAGTACATCTTTTTCAACGAGTCGTGGGCCGCTCAGGTTCCGGTGCCGTTCCTCACCATCAACACAGTCGGCCCCACCATTCGGGACTACGGCACCGACCGCCAGAAGGACTTCTTCTTGAAGAAGATCCTGGCCGGGGAGATGCACTTCTCCATCGGATATTCCGAGCCCACCGCGGGCACCGACCTGGCCGCCCTCAAGACCAAGGCGGTGCGCGACGGAGACGAGTGGGTGGTCAACGGTCAGAAGATGTTCACCAGCCTGGCCTACGACGCCGACTACGTCTGGCTGGCCGCCCGCACCGACCCCGACGCCCCCGCCCACAAGGGCATCACCATGTTCTTGGTGCCCACCGACGACCCCGGCTTCGACATCCAGCCGTTTGTCACCATGGGCAACAGCCACACCACAGCCACCTTCTACGACAACGTACGGGTGCCCGACTGGCTGCGGGTGGGCGAGGTGAACGGAGGCTGGGGCCTCATCACCAACCAGCTCAACCACGAGCGGGTGTCGCTGTGCGCCTCCGGGGGCATAGCCAATCTGGTTGACCAAGGAGTGGAATGGGCCAAAGAGGCCAAGCTGCCCGACGGCCGCCGGGTTATCGACCAGGAGTGGGTGCAGGTCAAGCTGGCCGAGTGCCGGGCCCGAGTGGAGTTCTTGGACCTGTTGAACTGGAAGGTGGCCTACGAGTCCACCGTGGGCTCCAATCTGAACCCGGCGCTGGCATCCACCATCAAGGTGTGGGGCTCGGAGTCGATGCACCTCATCTATTCCGGGTTGACTGAGGTGGTGGGCGCCACCGGACACCTGAAGAAGGGCTCACCCCATGCCGATTTCTCCCACCGAATGGAGGAGTCGTATCGGGGCTGTTGGGTTCTGACCTTCGGCGGCGGCACCAACGAGATCCAGCGAGACATCATCGGCATGGCCGGCCTCGGTCTGCCTCGCGAGAAGCGCCGCAAGTAGCCGGCAGGAGGCAAGACAATGGACTTCACCCTCAATGAAGAACAGCAGGCGGTAGCCGACCTGGCCAACCGGATCATGGGCGACCGCCTCGACATGGAGCGGCTCATGGAGATCGAGGCCGCCGACGAGTGGTTCGATCGGGACCTCTATGCCGAGCTGGCCGCCGCGGGTCTGGTGGGCATCGCTCTGGGCGAGGACGTAGGCGGCGGCGGTCTGGACTTGATCGCCGTCGGCCAGGTGCTGGAAGCCCAGGGGCGCCATGTGGCCCCGCTGCCCCTGTGGAGCGGGATGCTGGCTGCACTGGCGGTTGACGCCTTCGGCTCCGACCAGCAGCGCCAGCGAGAGCTCCCCGGCTGCGCCGACGGGTCCAACGTGTTGACCCTGGGCCTTCAGGAATATCTGAACGACGACATCTCCAGTCCAACGGCCCGTGTGGTGAACGGAAAGCTGGTGGGCACCAAAGAGGTGGTCGAGTTCGCCGCCGAATCCTCCAAGATCGTGGTGGTGGCCGGGCTCGACGACGGCTCCGACAACGGCATCATCAGCGGCACCGGGCTGTTTCTGGCCGACTTGTCCGACCCGGCGGTGAATTTGGAGCCAGGGGTGTCCACTCGGCTCCAGCCTGTGCATCAGGTGAGCTTCTACGGAGCCCAGTGCGAGCCCTTGGGTCCGGCCGACGGGGCATCGGTGGCGTGGCTGGCCGATCATGCGGTGGCCCTGTTGTGCGCCACCCAGGTGGGTGTGGTTGATCGGGCGCTGCGCCTAGCCTCCGAGTACACCTCCGAACGGGAGCAGTTCGGCCGCCCGGTGGCCACCTTTCAAGCGGTCACCCAGCGCCTGGCCGACCAGTTCATGCACGTGGAGGCGGTGCGGCTGTGTACTTACGCCACCCTGTACGACCTGGTCGAGGGCAACGACGCCTCAATGCGGCTGCCTATCGCCAAGTGGTACGCCTCCCATTGGGCCCACGACGTGGCCCACGCCACTCAACACGTGCATGGCGGCATGGGGGTGAGCATCGACTACCCCCTCCACCGCTACACCCTGTGGAACAAGCACATTGAATGCTCCCTGGGCGCCGGCACCCAGCAGCTGCGCACCTTGGGGGCGCGCTTAGCCGCCAGCTGATCCGGCGGGACGGCTACGTCCGCTCGGAAATGTAGGCAGCCAGCTCGGCGATGCCCTCTTCTGCTTCGGGGGCGACGCCGGCGAGCAAGTGCCAAACGTGCATCATGTCTTGCCAGGGGCGGAACTCCACGGGGCCGCTGGCGCTCTCGATGCCTTTAACGACGCGAGTGCTGTCGTCGTAGAGCACCTCCTCGGTGCCCACCTGGATCATCATGGGAGGCAGGTCTTCGAACTTGCCGAACACCGGCGAGATGTAGGGGTCAGTAGCGTCCACGCTTTGCGCGTAGGCCATGACCATGCCATGCAGGGCGTCGCCGCCCGACAGCATGGGATCGCGCTCAGCCCGCTCGGTCATTGAGTCGCCCGAGAACGTCAAGTCGGTCCACGGCGAGATGGGAGCGGCGCAGGCGGGCTGCTCCAAGCCCTCGTCCCGCAGCTTCATGCACAGGGCGATGGTCAGTCCTCCACCGGCGGAATCGCCGCTTATAGCAGTATGGGCCGCCTCGCCTCCGTTGGCCAGGTGCCATTGCCACGCCGCCATGGCGTCGTCCAGCGCGGCCGGATAGGGGTTCTCGGGAGCGAGGCGGTAGTCCACATTCAACAGCCGGGCCTTGGCCTCGACCGCCAAACGGCTCACCACGTGGCGGTGGGTGTTGAGGTTGCCCACTACATAGCCGCCGCCGTGCAGGTAGATGATGGCCCGATTGCCCTCCACCACTGAGGGCGTCACCCACTCGGCGGATACCCCTCCGGCATCCACCGGAGTGACACTCACCCCGTCGGGAATGGGCCTTGAGCTGTACGACGCCTCAAACCCAGCCCGAGTCGTCTCCAGGTCAGGTGGCGGACCGGCGTTCGCTTTTTGCATCTGCTCCCTTATTGCGGCGACCGCGGCGTTGTAGGCATCTGACGGCATGGTTTCGTCCTCCTCGGTGGGGTTGGCCTTCCTTGTACTAATAGCCCCGGTCGGGGTCTACCACGTTGCGGAGCGGCTCATTGGCCAGAAAGCGCTTCAGGTTGTCGCAGAACAGCTCCATCAGCGCTTCGTTGTAGCCCTCTCGGGCGGTGGAGCAATGGGGCGACAGGTACATGTTGGGAGCGTCCCACAGCGGGCTGTCGGCGGGGAGTGGCTCCTCTCGGGTCACGTCCAGCACCGCGGCCCCTACCTGTCCCGATTCCAAAGCGGCCACCAATGCGGCTTCGTCGATGATCGACCCCCGTCCCACATTCACCAGCACTACCCCTGGCTTGAGCCGCCCGAGGCGTTCGGCGTCGAACAAGTCAACTGTCTCAGGGGTCTGCGGAGCAGACAACACCACCGCGTCGCAGCGGGCCAGCATCTCATCAAGACCGTCGAGGCCGTACAGCTCATCGACATCGGGGTCGGTGTCGCCGGGCTGCGCCGAACGGCGGTTGCCCAGAACGGTGGTCTCGAAGGCCTTGGCCCGACGGGCCACGTCCCGGCCGATGGCTCCTAGGCCAACGATGCCGATGGTCTTCCCCTTCATCAACAAGCCCTGGTGCATTTGCCAGTGATGGTCCTTCTGCTGGCGCTCCAGCACCCGGATGTCCTTCCACACTTCCAGCAGGCGGCCAATGGCGAACTCGGCGATGGGGGCTGAGGCCACTCCGGCGGCGTTGGTCAACGCAATGCCCTTGGCCTTCAGTTTGGCCGGCTCCAGCTGGCCGATACCTGCCCCGATGGCCTGAACCCACCGCAGTCTGGATGCCCACTCCCTGATCCCGGGGGGCAGGTCGAGAGCCATCAGCACATCGGCCGCCGCGATGGTCTCCTTCTCGGCCTCTGTCAGGGACGGTGCCGTGGCCAATAGCCCTTCGGTGACCCGGCCTTTGGCCTTGGCGTCCCGCAGCCCGTGGGGTTCGAAATAGGGAATGTTGTGGAACTGCACGGAGGGAAACCGGCGGTGAAGGTCGTCGAGCTCCGCCTCCTCCATGGCCAGCGGGTACATCACTACGGCGTTTACCTTGTTCACGGCGGGAACCCTAGTGGTCCTGCTTTCCTCGCCGCCGACATCGGCTTGGCCTCCAGGCAAGCGGTAGCGTCGGCCCATGGACACTCTTGAGGGCAAAGCAGCAGTCATCACCGGCGGGGCCAGCGGAATGGGCCGGGCCATGGCCGATCGATTTGGGGCGGCTGGGGCCCGCCTCATGATCGCCGATGTGGAAGGGCCGGCTATGGACGCCGCGGTGGCCGAGTTGAACGACGCCGGGGTGGACGCAGTGGGCGTGCTCACCGACGTGAGCTCGGAGCAAGACATGGACGATCTCGCCGAAGCGGCCTTCTCCCGATTCGGGCAGGTCAACGTGGTGTGCAACAACGCAGGAGTGGGTTCCGGCGGGTTGATGCACACCCTGACCACTGCCGATTGGCAGTGGATTCTCGGCGTGAACCTATGGGGGGTGATCCACGGCATCCGAGTGTTCTTGCCCCACCTGATGGAGCACGGAGACGGCCACATCGTGAACACCGGCTCGGTCGCCGGCCACACGTCGTATCCCAATATCGGCCCCTACAACGCCTCCAAGCATGCGGTGGTGACCATTTCCGAGACGCTCTACAACGAGCTTCAGGAGAGCGGGTCAACCGTCGGTGTGTCGGTGCTGTGCCCGGGATTGGTGACCACCAACATCATCAACTCCGAGCGCAACCGCCCCGAAACACTGCGCTCGCCGATCATCCCGCCCGATCCCACCGCCGAAGATGAGGAGCGGATCCAGATGATGATGGCCATCTATGAAGACGCGGTGAAGCCGCCCGAGGTGGCCGAGTTGGTGTATCAGGCCGTGCTCGACAACCAGTTCTACATCTGGACCGACTACGTGTACGCCCCGGCCATCATGAACCGCCATGAGGACATTCAGTTAGGCCGCAACCCCAGCTTCCGGGGCCAGCTCATCGACGAGGACCAAACCGCCAAAGGGCCTCCTCAGGGCGGCTGATGCCTGAATCACTCGAGCACTTCGACCTGGTGGTGGTGGGCACTGGGTCGGGCAACAGCGTGCTGACCCCGGATTTCGACGACTGGCGGGTGGCGCTGATCGAACGGGACACCTTCGGCGGCACCTGCTTAAACCGGGGCTGCATACCCTCGAAGATGTTCGTGTACGCCGCCGACATGGCCCATCAGGCCGGCCACACCGGGCACTTGGGAGTGGACAGCTCGCTGGAAGGGGTGCGCTGGCCCGAGATCGTGGGCCGGGTGTTCGGGCGCATCGACCCCATCGCTCAGGGCGGGGAGGACTACCGTCACAGCCTCGACAACATCACCGTGTTCAACGGCGACGCCCGCTTTGTCGGTCACAAAGTGCTGGAGGTGAACGGGCACCAGCTCACCGGCGACCACATCGTGTTGGCCGCCGGGGCCCGGCCGTTCATCCCCCCGATCTCTGGTCTGGACGAGGTTCCTTACCACACCTCCGACACCGTCATGCGCCTGGAGTCGCTGCCCGAGCGGCTGGTGATCCTGGGCGGCGGCTACATCGCCGCCGAGCTGGGCCACGTGTTTGACGCCATGGGGGTGTCGGTGTCCATCGTGAACCGCTCAGACCAGTTGCTGCGGGCCGAGGACGAGGAGGTGTCGGCCGCGTTCACCGAAATTGTGTCCCAGCGCATGGACTGCGCCCTCGGCTCCCCCATCATCGGGGTGTCCCAGAGTGGGTCGCAGATCACTGTCCGCACCGAAGCTCGGGATGTGACTGGCGATGTGCTGTTGCTGGCCACTGGCCGAGTGCCCAACGGCGAGCAACTCGGCGTGGCCCGTTCAGGGGTGGAGCTAGACGACGCCGGCTATGTGATGACCGACGAATATCTCCGCACCAGTGTTGAGGGGGTGTGGGCGCTGGGCGACATCTGCCATGCGGCCCAGCTCAAGCACACTGCCAACGAGGACACCCGGGCGGTGGCCCACAACATCGCCCATCCCGATGACCTGCGGGCGCCCGATCACTCTGGCATTCCCCACGCGGTGTTCGCCTATCCCCAAGTGGCCGCGGTCGGGGCCACCGAGCAGGCACTGCGGGCCGAGGGACGGCCCTATCTGAAGGCCGTTCGGCCCTACAGCGATACCGCCTACGGCTGGGCCATGGAGGACACCACCAGCTTCACCAAGGTGCTGGCCGACCCCGAGACCCGGCGACTGCTGGGCGCCCACATCATCGGCCCCCAAGCCCCGACCCTCATCCAACAGCTCATCCAGGGGTTCCAGTTCGGCCTCACCGTTGATGAGATGGCTCGGGGCCAGCTCTATATCCACCCCGCGCTGACCGAAGTGGTGGAACAAGCCCTGCTGGAGCTCTAGCAGAGATCTCGAAAAGGCGTTCTTGGAGCTCTAGCTAGGCTGCGGCCGCGGCTGCTACCGGGCCAGCGCCAGAGGGGTCGTAGATGGTGACCCGATGGATGCGCCGGTGGTCGGCGCCGTAGTCGTCGATGGCGTAATGCATGGTGCAGCGGTTGTCCCACAGGGCGGCGTCGCCGTCGCTCCACCGCCATCTCACGACGTATTCGGGCTGCTCCATGTGATCGCACAGAAGTGCCAACAGGCACCTGCTCTCCAAATGGCTCATCCCCCTGAGAGATGATGTCCAGCCCCGGTTCACAAACAGAATTCGCTCTCCGGTTTCGGGGTGGATGGTAATTGCCGGGTGATCGGTCAGGTCGGTGAGTCCGACCCGGCCGTGGCGGGCGATGACCCCTTCGAGGGCCGCTTTGATCGGATCGGACAGGCCCTCGTAGGCGGCCTGAGTATTGGCCCACATGGTGTCGCCGCCAGAGGGTGGAGACTCCTTCATAGACAGCAGCGATCCCAGCGGGGGCTGGCGGGCGAAGGTCACATCGGTGTGCCAGAAGTTGGCCCGCGAGTATTCGTTGGAGCTGTCCAGCACCAGGATCTTTCCCTCATCGTCCACCGTGTGATGATCCCGATGGTCGGTGTCGTCGTTGCTCACCGCCTCCAGGTCGCCGAACAGCGAGCCCAAGGCCACGTGCTGTTCGTCGGTCAAGTGGATCTGGGGGAAGAACAGCACCTTGTGGGCCCAGAACGCCTCCCGCAACTCGGCCGCCACCCCGTCGTCGAGGTGATCGGCGTCAAGCCCCTCCACCGTGGCTCCCAATGCCGCCGGCAGCGCAGTCACTTTGATGCTCATGGCTCTATGTTTCCAGAGTGGCGGGAAAAATCAATCGACGCTCAGGGAATCGAGGGCGAATTGCTTGGCCCACTGGTAGTCAGGCTTCCCGTTGGCGCCCCGTTGGACCGCATCAGCCCGGATGAGTGACTTGGGGAGCTTGTAGGCGGCCAAACGGGTGCGAGCGTCGGCAATGACCTCCTCGTCGCCTACATCCTGATATTCCGGGTCGCTAGCCATCTGCACCACTGCGGTTACCGCCTCGCCCCATTTGGGGTCGGGCACCCCTACCACCAGGCAGTCGGCTACCGCGGGATGGGCCTTGACCGCTTCTTCCACCTCTTCGGGATAGATCTTCTCCCCCGCGCTGTTTATGCACGCCGAGCCCCGACCCAGCAGCGTGATGGTGCCATCTGCTTCCACGGTGGCCCAGTCGCCGGGCACCGACCAGCGCCGCCCGCCGATGGTGCGGAATGTGGCCGCCGTCTTCTCCGGGTCCTTGTAGTAGCCGATGGGAATGGGGCCACCCACGGCCACCATGCCCTGTTGCCCCGAGCCGGGCTCCACCGGCTGGCCATCCTCGTCAAACACCGCGGCGTTCTCGCCCAACGTGAACCGGGCGGTGGCCGATCCTCCCTTGCGGTCGCTGATCCTCATACCCGTGCCGGTGCCTTCGCTGGACCCCAGGGAGTCCACCAGCTTCATGTCCTTGTGTACCAGCAAGGCCTCTTTGGCCGGCTGGCTCCAGATCACGCCGGAGGACATGATCATGAACACCGACGACAGGTCGTAGGGCTCCCCTCGGGCTGCCGCTGAATCCAAGGCTTCGGCCATGGGTCGGCCAAAGGCGTCGCCCACGATAGAGAGAACCGTGGCCCGGTCACGTTCCACGCAGCGCCACAGGGCGTCGGCGTCGAAGCTGCGCTCCGGCATGGTGATCACCGCCCCGCCCTGAGTGAAGGTAGCCAGCGCAACAATGCTGGCCGTGCCGTGCATCAGCGGCGAGGCGGCCAGCTGTCGGGTGACCCGGTTGCTGTCGTAGATGGCCGCGATGTTGGACTTCACCAACTCGATTGTCTCCGGTAGGGGCAGCGTCAGCGCCCGGAACGGTCCGGCCATGGCACCGATCAACGAGCTGTGGGGCCACATGACCCCTTTGGGCTTGCCGGTGGTGCCGCCGGTGTAGAGAATCCACAGGTCGTCGGCGCTGCGGTCGATTGGAGGCGCCGGATCATGCTCGGCGACGATGGCCTCGTAGTCCAGCGCCCAGTCGGGAACCGGGTCGCCCGGATCGCCTACTTGAATAGCTGCTCGAAGCAGCGGCAAGTGCGCCCGGGCCTCGTCCACCCTGTCTGCTAACTCCGGGGAGAAGAACACCGCCTTGGCATCGGCATCCTCCAGCAGGTGCTGCAACTCGCTGGCCAGATAGCGGTAGTTCACGTTGCAAGGAGCCGCCCGGGCCTTGAACGTGGCAAAGGTGACCTCGCTGTAGGGGTTGCCGTTGTAGAGGTAGAGCCCAACGTTGTCGCCCGCGCCAATGCCGAATTCTCCCAGCGCGGCGGCCAAACGGGAGGCCCGGTCCTCGAACTCTCGCCAGGTTCGGCTGATCGGTTGACACACCACAGCATCGGCGTCCGGCACTACTTCGGCAGCCGCCTCCCAGGCAGTAGCCAGATTCAGGGGCACGGGGAGTGACAATATCGTGGGTTGTGACCGCCGCCCGAGCCGATGCTGTGCACTTTCCCTCCGGGGTTGAGCCCGGCGATGTGGACTTGCTGGAAGAGGTCAGCCTGCCAGCAGCTTGGGCCAAGCGCTGGGCTGTGGAACCGTCGAAGCCGACTCTGTGGGATGCCAGCAACGGTTGGGTGACAAGGGGCGACTTGGCCCGGCGCACGAAGGCTGCGGCTGGGCGGCTCTACGGAGCGGGGCTGCGCAAGGGCGACCGGATCATTTTGTCGGCGGCAGCATCGGTCGATCTGGTCGTAGCCCATGTGGCTGCCCTGCGGTTGGGACTCATCGTTGTGCCGGTAAACGGGGCCTATCAGAAGGCCGAACTGGCCCACATTGTGGGCGACGCCGAGCCTCGGGCTGCGGTTGTGGACAAGCCCGAGTGGGTGCGATGGCTGGCCCAGTTGGCCCCAGAAATCACGGTGGTCTCGCCTCGGCTGGACCTCGACGATGCAGCCGCCCCCAGCCTCGATCAGATGGGTAGCCGCGATCCCGCGCTGTTGGGCTACACCTCGGGCACCACCGGGGTGCCCAAGGGGGCGGTGCTGACCCACGGGAATTTGCTAGCCGGGGCCGAGTCGGTCCGGATCGCTTGGCGGTGGGAACCCGAGGATCGCCTAGTGCTGGCCTTGCCCCTGTTTCATATGCACGGCCTGGGAGTCGGGCTGCACGGCACGCTGCTGACGGGCGCATCTGCGGTGTTGCTCGACGGATTCTCCCCCGAGTCGGTGCTGGACGGGGCCGCTGCTCACGACGCCACTTTGTTCTTCGGCGTGCCCACCATGTACACCCGACTGGCTCAGTCGCCCAGAGTTGGGGAACTCTCCCGGCTGAGGTTGTGCGTGGCTGGCTCCGCACCCCTGTCCGCTGATATGCACCGCCGCCTCGAAGAGGCCGCCGGGGTGCGGGTGCTAGAGCGCTATGGCATGACCGAGACCATCATGTTGGTGTCCAACCCCTACGACGCCGAGCGCCGGGCGGGGACGGTGGGAATGCCGCTGCCCGGAGTGGAACTGAAACTCGCTGCCGACACCGGCGAAGTGCTGGTACGAGGGCCCAATGTGTTTGCCGGCTACTGGCGCCGCCCCGAGGCCACCGAGGAGGCGTTCGAAGAGGACGGCTGGTTCCGAACCGGGGATTTGGGGGAGTTCGACGAGGCTGGCTACCTCCGGCTTCGGGGACGGGCCAAGGAGTTGGTGATCTCCGGCGGCCTGAATGTCTATCCCCGCGAGGTGGAAGAAGCCATACGCACTCACCCCGACGTCGACGATGTGGCCATCACCGGCACCCCCGACGAGGAATGGGGCGAACTCGTCACCGCCTGGGTCGTAGCAGTCGCTGGTAAGAGCCTGACTCTCGACGGCCTGCGTTCCCACCTAGACGGAGTGTGCGCCGATTTCAAACACCCCCGGCTGCTGCACCTCGTTGAGGAACTCCCCCGCAACGCCCTCGGCAAAGTGCAAAAGCACTTGCTGGGTTAGAGCGGCTTCAGGTGCGCGGTTAGGGGGCCGAGCAGCGCTTCGACGAAGCCCTCGCCGCAATACAGCTTCTCTCCCGCTAGGAGATCGCCCTCCACCGGCATCATCGACATGACCATGTGGCGGGTCTCCCCGTCGGTCTCCACCCAGTACTCCTGAATGCCGCAGAAGTCGTTGGCCCACTCCCCCAGCACCCCATAGTTGGTTACCCGCTGGGCAAACTTCGGATACTGCTCCAGGTAGAAGGTCCGGGCCAGATCACCACCGGTAAACCCCACACCCATCGGCCAAAACTCATAGGTGGGCTCGTCCACCAATGTGGCCAGCGTCCGCTCGGCGTCGTTCTCGGCTTCGGCCGCGGCATGCTCGCGGACCAAATCCAATATTTCCTCGGGTGTCATTGCCGCAGCTTAGTGGTGTGTCGTCTCGGCCAATGCAGGAGTACGTTGCTGGCGTGAGCTCGGCAAAGCCGCTGGACGGTGTGCTCGTGGTCTCAGTCGAACAAGCGGTGGCGGGACCACTGGCATCATGTCGGCTGGCCGATGCCGGGGCCCGGGTCATCAAGATCGAGCGGGCCGAGGGCGACTTCTCACGGGGCTACGACGCCGCCGCCGATGGGCTGGCCAGCTATTTCGCCTGGCTGAACCGGGGCAAGGAGTCGATCGTCCTCGACCTCAAGGACGCCCAAGATCAGGCACTGCTGGGGCAGATGATCGAGCGGGCCGACGTCTACATCCAGAATTTGGCCGTGGGTGCGGCAAGCCGGCTGGGATTCGGCTCCGAGTCACTGCGTGAGCAGTATCCCCGGCTGGTTACCTGCGACATCTCGGGCTATGGGCCCTCAGGTCCGTATGCCCAGATGAAGGCCTACGACCTGCTGGTGCAGGCTGAGAGCGGCTTGGTGTCTGTATCAGGGGCACCGGGGCCACTGGGCCGAGTAGGGGTGTCGGTGGCCGACATCGCCACCGGCGAAGCCGCGGCCCGAGCCATCAGCCAGGCGCTGGTCCGCCAAGCACGCACCGGCGAGGGCGCCAGCATCGAGGTGTCGCTGTTCTCCACCATGGCCGAGTGGATGACCGTTCCCTTGCTCCACTACGACTACCTCGGCGAGGCTCCTGAGCGCGTTGGCTTGGCCCATCCGTCCATCGCCCCCTACGGGGGGTTTGCCACCGCCGACGGCACCACCTTGCTCATCGCCGTGCAGTCCGATAGGGAGTGGGTCACCCTGTGCGAGACGGTGCTCGACCGGCCGGAGTTGGCCCACGACCCCCGTTTCGCCACCAACAAGGCTCGAGTTACCAACCGAGCGGCGACTGATGACGCCGTATCCGAGGTCTTTGGCCGACTGTCGACCGATGAGCTCCGCGACAAGCTCTCCAAGAGCCGCATGGCCTTCGGCGCCGTCAACGACGTGGCCGGGCTCTCCGCTCACCCCCAGCTCAACCGAATCACCGTCACCCACCCCGACGGCTCCGTCGACCTCCCCGCCCCCGCCACCACCGCCGACTGGGACGAGGACACTGCCGACGCCGCTCCCACCCTCCCCGCCCTCAACCAGCACGGCCCCCAACTCCGTACCGAGTTTGGTTAGCCCTAACAAAACCAGGGCGAATGGGATACCCATGTGCCATTACCGTCACCCAAATGCGTGACCTTTCCGACCTAGCCTGTGCGGTAGAAGTTCCCCCTGAGAAGCGCGGCGTGCCTTGGGAAGAAGTCAGAAGGCAGACACGGATTGCTCAGGCGAACCGTTGGCGGAGGCGGAACTTCTCGACTTTGCCGTTGCCGGTGCGGGGGAGCTTGTCGATCGGCTCAATTGTGGTGGGCACTTTGTAGGGGGCCAGGCTTCCCTCGGTGTGAGCCCGTAGGTCGTCTTCGGTAGGCAGCTCGCACCCCTCGGCGACCACGATGAAAGCGGCCACCGTCTCGCCCAGAACCGGGTCGGGACGGGCCACCACCGCGATATCGCCCACTGCGGGATGGGTGCGCAGCGCGGTCTCCACCTCGATGGTGGACAGGTTCTCACCGCCCCGGCGCACGATGTCCTTTTGGCGGTCCACGAAATAGAGGTAGCCGTCGTCGTCCACGTAGCCCAGGTCGCCGGTGCGGAACCAGTCCCCCGACGTGGCGGCCTCGGTGGCCTCTGGGTCTTCGATGTAGCCGTTGAACCCGATGGTGGACCGTAGGAAGCAGATCTCCCCCGTTTCCCCCGTCGGCGCCTCTGAGCCGTCGGGCAAGAAGATCCGCAGTACCGACCCCTCGAACGGCTTACCCACCGAACCGGGGCGGCGGGTCTCGTCCAGGCGGGTATAGGTGCCCGACCCGGCCTCGGTCATGCCGTACCAGTCCATGCACGGCACCCCATAGCGCTCCTCGATCTGCTCGATGATCGGCGCGCAGCCCAGCGGAATCATCACCCGCAACGAGTGCGACTTCTCGTGAGGACCGGGGGGCTGGGCCATCAAGATGTTGATGATGGGCACCAGGGTGAGGAAGTAGGTCGGGCGATACTGATCAACCAGCGACCAGAAGCGCGACGCCGAGAACTTGCGAGGCATGACCACGCTGGCCCCCCGGCTAAGCGCCGACATGGCCCCTCCCATGGCGTTGCCGTGGAACAGCGGGGTCACCACCAGCGACCGATCAGTGTGGCTCAGGCCGAACATCTCCTCATAGGGCACGGCTCCCCCGGCGAACAGCTCGGGGCTCATCGGCACCGCCTTGGGCCGCCCGGTGGTGGTGCCCGAGGTGTAGAGCACGTTGCCTTCTACGAACCCGTCCACCGGGGGAAGGTCCAGTCCGGCGCCTTCGGGCGACTCCCCAATCAGGTCGGACAGCAACAGGGCGCCTTCAACCGGCTCGTCCACGCTCACCACCGCCTCTACCGAGTCGATTCCCGCGGCCAGGGCCACCGCCCTTTCCGCCCGTTCGGCCTCGGCGAACACCAATCGGCACCGGGAGTGGTTGAGCACGAACTCCAGTTCCGGGTCGGTCCACTCAGGGTTTATGGGCACCCCGGCCAGGCCGATGGCCTGCATACCCAGTTGGCATTCGATGTACTCGGGGCGGTTCTGCATCCAGATGCAGGCCCGATCGCCTAGACCCAATCCGAAGCGGGTTTGGAATTGGTGAGCCAGCGCCCCACCGTGAGCGGCCAGCTCCTGGTAGGTGCGATGGCCGTCCTGCTCGGTGAGCACGGCCAGCTTGTCGGGCCACGTGTGGCTGAATTCCCGGACGACGTCATACAGGGTCGGCATCGCCGGGCAGCCTAGCTACCGGAATGGACTGATCGCCCGGTTATGTGACGACGTCGGCCGCGCCCCCGTCGATCCGCAGATGGGCGCCGTGGATCTGGCGGGCCCGGTCGCTGCACACAAAGGCCACCAGCTCTCCCACGTCGGACACGGTGGCGATGCGCCCGGTGAGCGTGGGCATCTGCACCGTGGTGACGTGGCGCTCGATGTCGTCCCAATCCGTGGAGCGACCCTCACGCTCCGCCTGGCGGGTCCACATCTCAACCAATTCGGGAGTAGCGATGGCCCCTGGACTCACGCAGTTCACGGTCACCCCGGTGCCGGCCAATTCTCGGGCCAAGCTCACCGTCATGGCGGGCAGGGCCCCTTTGGCCGCGTAATAGCCCGGGATGCGGTCGCCGGGTCGGGTCGCTCCCACGGTGGACACCAGCACGATCCGCCCCCAATCCCGTTCCATCATGGCGGGAACCATCAGCCGGGTCATCCGCACTGCGCTCAGCACGTTGCGGTTGTAGGCATCGACCCACACGTCGGTACCGTCGTCCCCCCAGGTGCCACCCACCGCTACCCCGTAGTTGTTGACCAAGATGTCGACCGGGCCGCACTGTTCGGCCACCGCCTCTGCCCCTTCATCGGTGCAGATGTCCCCCCACACCGCCCGGACCGGTGATCCCAGCTCATCGGCCAACCAGTCGGCCTGCCCCTCTTCAAAGCCATGAACCACCACCTCAGCGCCTTCCTCGGCCAGCACCCGGGCGATCCCACTCCCCGTCCCCCGATAGCTCCCCGTAACCAGTGCAACCTTGCCCGATAGTCCCAAATCCATGTCCCGACACTGCCACAGGAGCGCTGATCAACGCATGACTGCCACTATCGGCGGGCCAATATGACCCCCAGATCAGCACATCCCGGTCTGTAGTGTTGAGGGGCAATGAGCAGTTCGACGGGGCAGTTGTTCCGGGTCACGACGTTTGGGGAGTCCCATGGCGGCGGCATCGGCGCGGTGGTGGACGGCTGCCCGCCCCGGCTACCTCTGGATGAGGAGATAATCCAGCACGACCTTGACCGGAGGCGCCCTGGACAGAGCCGGCTCACCACCTTGCGGGACGAGGCCGACAAAGTGACGATCCTCTCGGGGTTGTTTGAGGGCCGAACGCTGGGGTCGCCCATCGCCATGCTGGTGGGCAACACCGACGCCCGGCCCAGCGCCTACGAAGACTTCAAGGACATGTACCGCCCCTCCCACGCCGACTACACCACCGAGGCCAAGTACGGCATCCGCAACTGGCAGGGCGGAGGGCGGGCCAGCGCCCGGGAGACCATCGCCCGAGTGGCGGCTGGCGCCATCGCCCGCCAGCTCTTGGCAACGGTGGCCGACATCGAGGTGCTGGCCTGGGTCTGCCAGGTGGGCACCATCACCGCCGAGGTTGACTCAACAGCGGTGACCTTGGCTGATGTGGAGGCCGACGCCACTCGCTGCCCGTCTCCTGAGCATGCGGAGGCCATGACCGAGGCCATCGAGGCGGCTCGACGCGACGGAAACTCCCTGGGCGGGATTGTCGAATGCGTGGCCCGAAAGGTGCCCCCCGGCCTGGGCGAACCGGTGTTCGACAAGTTGGATGCCGATCTGGCCAAGGCCGCCCTGTCATTGCCCGCGGCCAAGGGCTTCGAGATCGGCTCGGGCTTCGCCGGGGTGACCTTGACCGGCCGTGAGCACAACGACCCGTTCACCCCTGGTCCCGACGGTCGTCCCCGCACCGCCTCCAACCGATCCGGCGGCGTGCAGGGTGGCATCAGCAACGGCGAAGACATAGTGATCCGAGTGGGGTTCAAGCCCACCGCCACCATCGCGTCGGCCCAGGAGACCGTGGACCGGGACAACAACCCGGTCACCCTGGCCGCCCGAGGCCGCCACGATCCATGCGTACTGCCCCGGGCAGTGCCCATGGTGGAGGCCCAGGTGCTATTGGTGCTGGCCGATCACTGGCTGCGCCAAAGGGCCGTGGACGTGATCGACTGCGAAGGCTGACTGTCGAAAACATGGCCGACAAAGCCATTACCCCCGAAGACCAGCGCCTGCTCGTAGCAGTCAGCGATTGCATCGCCACCATCACCTTGAACCGGCCCGAGGCCCGCAACGCCATGACCAAGCGGATGCGCAACGACTTGTGCGCCGCGCTGCGGGCTTGCGACGCCGATGACGGGGTGGACGCCATCATCTTGACCGGGGCCGACCCAGTGTTCACCGGCGGCGTGGACTTGCGGGAGGTGGCCGCCGATGGCGTTACGGAATCCCCTGGCGGGAATAAACGCCAGGCCGAGGACCCGGCCCAGGCCTGTCGGGACACCGCCAAACCCCTGATCTGCGCGGTGAACGGAACTTGCGTCACCGGCGGTCTGGAGATTGCCCTGAGCTGCGACTTCATCGTGGCCTCCGATCAAGCCCGATTCGCCGACACCCACGCCAAGATCGGGGTCATCGCCGCCTGGGGGATGACCGCGCTATTGCCCCGAGCGGTGGGCAAGCGCATGGCCAAGGAGATGTCCGCCACCGCCCGCTTCGTCTACGCCGAAGAAGCCCTGCGCATCGGACTGGTCAACCACGTGGTCCCCCATGACGAGCTGCTACCCCATGCTCGGGATCTCGCCGCTCAGATCGTGGCCGCCATCACCCCCGCCACCGCAGCCACCATGCAGATCTACGACGACACCGACGGCCTGAGCTTCGCCGAAGCCAAAGAGGTCGAAGAAGTGGCTATGCGGAATTGGGCCGTGGACACCGACGACATGCAGCGCCGCGGCCTGGGCAAAGGATCCTGAAATGACCAGCACACCGCAGTTCAGCGTGTTCATGCCCCAGATGCGGATGGACATGGGCACCATCGAGGAGCGGGTGCGAGCCGCGGAGGCGTGCGGGTTCCACAAGATCGACCTGATGGATCATCTCAACCCGCCTTTGCTGCCGGCATCGCCTATGTACGACGCCTTTGTAATGGCAACTGCGGTGGCGGCGTGGACTGAGCGGGTGCGCATTGGCCACATGGTGCTGTGCGGTCAGTTCCGCCATCCGGCGCTGTTGGCCAAGATGATCGTGAGCCTGGACCATTTCAGCGGGGGACGCTTCGATCTGGGCATTGGCTGGGGATCGGTGCCTGACGAGATGGAGCGTTTTGGGCTCGGCGATGAGCCACCCGCGGCTAGGGCTGCTCGTCTGCGGGAGACCTTGGAAGTAGTGCAGGCGCTGCTCACCGGCGAGCCGGTGAATTACGAAGGGCGGTTCTTCAGGATGGAGAACGCCCAGCAACAGCCCACCCCGCTGAACGGCCACATCCCGATCTTGATCGGCGGGGCGGGCCGCAAGCTCACCATGCCGCTGGTGCGGGACTTCGCCGACTGGTGGAACTGCCCGGTGTATGGAATGCACGAGCTCGACGAATTGATCCCCATGGCCGGCAACGCCCGATTGTCGGTGCAGCGGGCCATTGGCCTGGCCCCGTCCTCGGCGGCACGCGAGGAAGTGGTGGCCACCGCCCAACGCCGGTTCGGCGAATGGGCCCTCGTGGCGGGAACCCCCGATGAGGTGGCCGAGGCCCTGAGAGCTGACCGGGAGATGGGCACCGAACAGTTCGTGCTCCAGTTTTCCGACTTCGCGGCTCCCGAAACGCTCGAGCTTTTCGCCGCCGAAGTCATTCCCGCGGTCACCTAGCCACCCGTTTCTGCTTTCTCCGGCGACGGAACTCCCCCGTATCATCCGATGCATGGGATCCGATGAGCGGGCCGGCCGAGCGGGGCGTTTCAAGCAGGCCCTTTTGGCGGGCGACGACGTAGCCGTCATCGCCGAGATCAAGCGTCGCTCCCCGTCACGGGGCGACCTCAACACCGACCTTGACCCCGCCGAGATGGCCGCGGCCTATCGCGTCGGCGGAGCGGCCTGCCTGTCGGTGCTCACCAATCAAGCCATGTTCGGCGGCAGTGGCGACGACTTGGCCGCCGCGGCCAAGGCCTCTGGCCTGCCTGTCCTGCGCAAGGATTTCATCACCACCATCGACGACGTACACGAGTCCCACGACATGGGGGCCGATGCCCTGCTGCTGATCGTGGCCGACCTCACCGGTGCCCAACTGGCCGAGCTGCATGCGCTGGCCTTGTCGCTGGGCATGGACGTGCTCACCGAGGTGAAATCGGAGAGCGAACTAGAGGTAGCTCTTGAAGCCGGGGCCGACATCATTGGGGTCAACCAGAGGGAGAAGCCCAAGAGCGAGGCGTTCACCATGGACTACCAGCGAGCCGAACGCCTGGCACCGCTGCTGCCCGACCATGTGGTGAAAGTGGCCGAGTCGGGCATCGCCGTGCCCGGGGGAACCACCATGTCCGAAGTGCGAGACGCCGGCTATGACGCTGCGCTCATCGGCGAGGCTCTGGTGACTTCCGGCAGCCCGGTAGAGAGGCTCCAAGAGCTGTTGGCCTGATCGTCGGCCTACTCCGCGGCCAGCCTCCCAGCGGCTGTTCCCCGCAACACCTGGGTGCCGTGCTGATCGGTGGTGGAGATATCCACCTCAACGCTGCCGTCGTCATTGACCGCAGTAACCGCCAATTCGGCGGTCAGCGTGTCCCCCGGCCACACCGGCTTCAGGAAATCGGCGGCGTAGCGGTCCAGCCCCTCAGGGCCGAACACCGCCACCAGGGCCTGTCCGGTGATGCCCATGGTGAGCATCCCGTGGGCGAAGATCCGGTCGAAACCATGAGCGGTGGTGTAGGTCTCGTCGTGGTGGAACGGGTGGAAGTCACCGGAGGCACCGGCGTAGGCCACCAGCTGCGTGCGGGTCAGCCCTTCGGCCACTACCTGTCGGTACACAGCCCCGACATCGGGCTTCATTCCCGTACCTCGTTGGCCGCTCGCACGTTGATCCACCGAGCGGTCACGCACGGCTGCCCGCCTGCATCGACAAAGGTGGTGACGATCTCCCGAAACCGCAGGTCGCCGCCCCGGCGACCCTGCTTGGTCCACTCCTCGCCATCGGCCACGGTGGCGGTGAGCACCTCCCCGGCCCGGGGATGGCGGTGGTATTCGAACACCATCCCAGCGTGGAATCCGGAGCCCGTCTCGGGGGCCACGGGGGGCCACTCACGGTCGGATCGCAATCGACGGTCGTAGTCGGGGTCATAGCGGTCGGCGGCCACCATGAACGTGGGCGGGGCTGGCGCGTCGGGATCGAATGCCGCGTCGTGATCGCCCACCGACCGCTTGAACTCCTGGATGTGGCCCGCCTCAATGGGGAACTCAAATGAGCGCATAAGCCTCTCTCTGTCTAGGGAACAAGAACGATCTTGCCGAAGAAGTCTGAGCTCTCCATGAGCTGGTGGGCCTGGGCAATCTCATCCAAGCCGAACGACGCGGCGATCACCGGCGTGACCTGGCCTTTGCCGATCATGGCCAGCAAACCTCTCATGGTGGCGGCGATCCGCTCGTTGTCAGGGCGCCCCACCCCCATGAGGGTGATGCCCTTCACGAACAGCTGGCCCAAATGCAACTCCCCCATGTGCCCGGCGGTGACTCCACAGGTCACAAATCGGCCCTCGGGCGCCAGCGACCGCACCGCGGCGGCAAACACCGGGGTGCCCACATGGTCGAGGACCACGTCCACCCCTTTGCCGTCGGTGGCCTCTCGCGCCACGGTAACGATGTCGTCGGCGTAGTGATCGATGGCCAGCTCGGCCCCCAATGCCACCGCCTGAGCCCGTTTGTCGGCGGAACCCGCGGTGGCGATGACCCGACAGCCCATGGCCCGGGCAATCTGAATTCCGAAGCTGCCCACCCCTGATCCGGCGGCCATCACCAGCACGGTCTCACCCGACTGGATCTGGGCCTTCTCGATGAGGGCTTGATGGGCTGAGCGGCCCGCAGTGGGAGTGGCCCCGCCGGCCTCAAAGCTAATTCCGTCGGGCAACGGAAACGTCAGCTCCGCGGGCGCCAGCGCCAGCGTGGCATGGGTCCGCTCCCCTGATGCCACTACCCGGTCGCCCACGGCCACCGCGGTCACCTGCGATCCCACCGCTTCCACCACGCCGGAGATATCCCGTCCGCCTACGTGCTGGGGCCAACGCAATTTCATGCCGTGCGACCCTTCCCGCCAATAGACGTCCACCCGATCCATCGACGTGGCCTTGACCTGGATCAGCACGTCGTGAGGGCCCGGCTCAGGATCGGGAAGCTCCCCCACCCGCAGAACCTCCAAGCCTCCCTGGGATTCGTGGAAGGCAGCTCGCACGTCAGCGCACCCGCACGCTGGGCAGCTCCCTGGCGCCATCGCGCAGCCAGGTCAAAAACTCCCCCACCGGCGCCGGCTCGGCCACATCGGCGGGCCCGTCCAAGCGGGTCTCCCAAAACTCCTGATAGGTGGGCCAGAACTCGTGCCACGCCCCCTCGTAGGGTTCCTCGTCGGGCCAGCGCATCTTGTTGTCCCCGATCGGTGGGGCGTTTAGGTCGGTGGCGTACCAGTACAAGGGCAGGCGCCGCCGGAAGTACCACCGTCCGTCGATGCGTTCGTAGTCGTCCCAGTACATCATGGTCATGATCACCCACTCGTCGCCGGTCTCATGCTCGTTGCGGGAGTACACCACCCCTCGGGCCCGTTCGGGTCCGTCGAACTCGATGATGTGGTTGCCGGTCACATGGGCCGTGCCGGCGAACTGGACCCCCATCGTCTCGCGGAACCACTCGGCCAGCGCGGCCCGCCCAGAACGACCCCTCCCCACCCGCACATCTGCGGGAAAGAGGCTGACCCAGGCATCGGTGGCCCGCATGTCCAGCGCCAGGCAGTAGCGGGCGGCCAGACCCCGGATCTCGTCAATTGACTCCAGCCGCTCCAGCCGCTCCTCCAGCGACCCCCCGTTCTCCATTGGCGGCAACCTACCCGCTACCCGGCTTGCAAGGCCCGGATGATCTCGACCACTGCCCCGTCCTCAGCCGGATCGTCGGGCGGATTGATGCCGATGGAGCTGGTCAGCCCTCCGTACGCGTCCAACAGCACACCGGCTATCTCGTCGTAGGTGCCCTGGGGCACCAGGGCATCCAACATGTCGTCGGTTATCACCTCGGCCATGTCGTCCCAGCGCCCCGACCGAGCCAAAGCCCGGAGGCGATCACCCACGTCGTCCCAGCCATACAGCTCCAGGCTCGGACCGTAGGCCGGGGTGGAATACAAGAACCCCAACTTTCGGCGCTGGTGCTCTCGGGCCAGGTCCAATGCCCGCTGGTCCGGTCCCGTGATCAACGGTGGGCTGACGATCAGCTCCACCTCCCGACCGGCCGAGTCCAAGCCCGGCTTGATCCGCTCGGCCACAAATCGTGCCGAGGCGTTGGTGGGATGGGTGATGAACCCGTCAGCCACCCTCCCCGCCAATTCGCAAATGCGGGGATTGACCCCGCCCAACAGCACCGGGATGTCGGGATGGTTGATGGAGCCGGGATTGAAGAAGGGCTGGAGCCGGCTGAACCGGTAGTGCTCCCCTTGGAAATCCAACGGCCCGCTCTCGCCAAACGCCTGCCAGATGGCCCGCACCGCAGCGACATACTCCTCCATCCGCTCGATGGGCGCCTCCCACGGCACCGAGAACCGGCCCTCGATGTTCTGTTTGATCTGGGTACCGAGGCCCAGCCCGAACCGGCCTCCCGACAAGGCCTGCAAGTCCCAGGCTGCGATGGCAGTGACCATCGGGCTGCGGGGAAAGGCCACCACCACCGCAGTGGACACCCGCAGGCTGGTGGTGTGATCCAGGGCCAATCCGGCCAGCAGCATCCCGTCGTGGACCGTTTCGGCCACCCGCAAACCGTCGTAGCCCAGCCCTTCAACTCGGTGGGCGTAGCCAGCCACCTGCGAAATCGGAATTTCCGCTGCCATCCCGGCGTACACCTTCATCCCCCAAGAAACTAGACGGCTAGGGTGCGGACCCATGACCGCAGGAGTTGTTTTGGCCCACGGGGCATTTCATGGACCATGGTGCTGGGAGCGGGTTCAGGCCCACTTGGAAGCTGAGGGCATGGCCGTCCACGCCTCTGATCTCTGCCGCCCCACCACCGCAGAAGACATTGCAGCCTTCCAGGCCGATGTGAACGAGATGCGGGCCCGGATGGGCAGCGACGCCACCGTCATAGCCGTGGGCCACTCGCTGGGAGGCCTGTCCATCTCAGGGCTGGACCCGGCCACGGTTGACCACCTGGTGTATCTGGCTGCCATTCTGCCCGGCGACGAGAGCGATGAGGCCGACCCGCCCGATGTGGCCGAAGCGGTGATCGCCGAGAACTTCTTTCCCGCTCTTGAGCACGGCGAAGACGGTTATAGCTCAGTGAAGTCGGGGGCCGCGGGCGACCTCTTCTACCACGACTGCACTGCTGAAGATATTGCCTGGGCCGAGTCGCAACTCCGCCCCCAGCCGCTGGGCCAAGCGCCGTTCAGCTTTGCCCGAGCGGCGTGGCGGGATGTGGAGTCCACCTACATCGTGTGCGCCGACGACCGCACCCTGACCGCTGACTTCCAGCAGATTTGCGCGGGGCTGGTCGCCAACTCCATCGTCATGGAGGGCAGCCACTCCCCCATGCTGGCCCAGCCCGAGGCAGTGGCCGCCGTGATCACCGAGATCGCGGGCCAATAGGGCCAGTTCGTCGAATCACCCGAGAGGAAGTCCAATGGAATACCGCACCCTGGGAGGCTCTGGAGTCCAGGTGAGCACGTTATGCCTGGGGGCCATGATGTACGGCCCCGCGGGCAACAACGATGAGGCCGAGTGCGCGGCCATGACCCACAAGGCGCTCGACGCTGGGATCAACTTCATCGACACCGCCGACCGCTACAGCCTGGGCATTTCCGAGGAGATCGTCGGGCGAGCCATCAAGGGACGGCGCGACAACGTGGTGGTGGCCACCAAGTTCTACGGCCCGATGGGTGACGACATCAACATGCAGGGCGGCTCCCGGCGCTGGGTGACCCAAGCGGTGGAAGACAGCCTGCGCCGGCTCGACACCGACTACATCGACCTCTACCAGATGCACCGCCCCGACCCCCGCACCGACTTCGGCGACACCCTGGCCGCCCTCACCGATCTAGTGCGAGCGGGCAAGATACGAATGGTCGGCACCTCCACCTTCCCCGCCGAGCTCATCGTGGAGGGCCAGTGGGCCGCCGAGCGCCGCGGCCTGGAGCGAGTCCGGTGCGAGCAGCCCCCGTACTCCATCTTCACCCGCGAGATCGAGCGATCGGTGCTGCCCACTTGTCAGAGCTACGACATGGGCGTGATCGTGTGGAGCCCCCTCAACGGCGGCTGGCTCACCGGCAAGTACCGCAAAGACACCGACTGGCCGGAAAACTCAAGGGCCACCCGCAATATCGTCAGCGCCAAGCGCTGGGACCGGGAGAACCCCGTGGTGGCCCACAAGCTTGACCTAGTGGAAGAGCTCGATGCCCTGGCCGTCGAGGTGGGCTGCTCCATGGCCACCCTGGCCTATGCCTTCACCCTGGCCCACCCCGCGGTCACGTCCACCATCATCGGCCCCCGCACCCCCCAACAACTAGACGCCGCCCTCGAAGACCCCGACCTGCGGCTCAGCGCCGACGTCCTCGACCGCATCGACGAGCTGGTACCACCCGGAACCGACCTCAACCCCGACGACGCCTTCTACATCCCCCCCGCAGTCTCCGACCCCGCCCTACGGAGGATCTAGCTAGAGCGCTCTCCGGAGCGTTCGATGGCCCGCACGTCCGTGCCCAAGTAAGAGGCGATCACCAAAGGATCGTTTCGCACCTCGTCCGGCGAGCCCTCAGAAATCACCGAGCCAGCTTCCAAGCAGTAGACCCGGTCGCTGATGCTCATCACCAGCGGCATGTCGTGCTCGATCACCACCACCGCGGCGCCCAACTCGGCTTGGATGCGGCGGATGAGCGGTCCGAACGCCTCGCTCTCCCGCTGGGCTACCCCGCCGGTGGGCTCATCTAGCAGCAGCACCTTGGCGTCCACCGCCAGCAAGCTGGCCAGCTCCACGATGCGGCGAGTGCCGGTGGACAGGTTGGAGATGAAGTGATCGGCGTAGCGCCCCAACCCCACAAAGTCCATGAGGCTGTCCACGTCGGCCCGCTTGCGCCGCTCTTGGCCCGGCGACGGCGGAATCCCCAATAGCGAAGGAACCAGTAGCGAGCGGTCGCGAGCCTCCATCGCCACCATCAACGCCTCTCGCACGGTGAGGTCGGGATAGATCTTGGCATGCTGGAACCCCCGCCCCAGGCCGCCCCGGTGGCGACGGTATGACGGCAGCCGGGAGATATCGCGTCCCAGCACCTCTACCTGGCCATTGAACGGCACGAAGCCGCTGATGGCATTCATCAAAGTGGATTTCCCCGCCCCGTTGGAGCCGATCAAACCGACCAACTCCCCCTGGCGAACTTCGATGGACACCTCGTCCACCGCCACCTTGCCGCCGAAGTGCACGTGTACGTCTTGAACTGCCAACCACGGGAGTCCCGGCTCCATGTCCACAGTGCGCTCGCTGGTGATGGGCACCGGCTTGTCCAGCGCCGGCACCGGCTCGGGAATGTTCCGGGCCGCCATCCGCTCATCGGCCATTCCCAGCAAGAAGTCGCGCAGCTTGTAGAGGAGTTGCATGATTCCGCCGGGGAAGTACATCAAAAGCAACAGCAGGCCCACGCCGGAGGTGAGCAGCCTCACCTCGTCGCTGGCCCCGAATATGGCCGGGATGCCCTTCACCCACAGCACGCCCAAGAGCGGCCCCGCTATCGACCCCAGCCCGCCGATGATGGCGATGGCGATGACGTTGATCGACTCGTTGGCGTTGAACAGCACTTGGGGGTTGATGGTGGGCTCGCCCGTGATGATCAGCCCGCCGCCCAATGCAGCCAGTCCCCCGGCCAGCGTGAACGAGATGAGCTTGATCCGGCTGCCCGACACGGTGGACGCCGCGGCCATGTCCTCGTTGTCGCGCACCGCAATCATCATCCGTCCGATGCCGGTCTTGCGCAGGTGGGCCACCATCCAAACGGCCAGGGCCAACAGCACCAGCACCATGAAGAAGAACGACTTTCGGGAGGCAGTGAAGTCGAACGGGCCCCACACCGGCGGCACCACCTTGGGGGTGTTGGTGGCGCCCTGGGTGAACACGTCCTGCCCGAATATCCACGACATGGCAGCAATGGCAAACGCCAGCGTGGTCACCGCCAGCATCAGCCCCTTCACCCGCAACGCGGGCACTCCGATAATGAAGGCGGTAACCATGCCCGCCGCTACCGCGATCACCATGGCCACGCCCCACGGCAGGTCGAACGACCAGTCCCACCAGTCGAACGGGATGGGGATGTCGCCACCCTCGGTCAGGGCCACCACGGTGAGGCCGCCCACTCCGGCAAAGGCGAACTGGCCCAGCGAGAGCTGGCCGGCCCAGCCGGTGAGCATCGACACCGACAAGGCAATCAACGCAAAGCCCAAGATGCGAGTCCAGGTGTACAGGTTGGAGTTCTTGGTGAGGAACAGCCCCAGCAGCGCAAGACCGCCGAACAGGGCCACGAACCCGAATCGGGACAGGTTTCGGATGTACCACAGGCCCCTTAGCCGCTCGGGAATGGCCTTCACCTTGGGCGAGAGCGACCACTCCCCCTCATCCTCGGTGCCACGGCGGGCGAACATCACCGTGATCACCAGGATGGCGATGAAGAAGATCACATCTACCGCCTCGCGGATCTCCCGGTCGACGTTGCCTTGGAATAGCCGCTGGAAGATGCCCAGGCCAATGCCGGCGATCAGCGTGACCCACAGCGACCGCATTCGAGCGATGAGCGCAACCAACAGCACTCGTAGCAAGAGGCCGGGACCAAGGCTGGCGGTACCCGCATCGGCAGCGCTCACCCGGAACGGCGCCAACAGGATGAGCGTGATCCCAGCCAGCGCCCCGCCGATGGTCCACACCATGGTGGACACCCGCCGCACGCTGATGCCGAACAGCCGCCCGGTGTCGGCGTTGTCCGCCGATGCTCGGATGGCGAGCCCGAATCGAGTGCGGCCCAAGAACAGCGCCAGAACGGCGATCACCAGCGGCACCATGATCACCACAATGAGCTCGCGCCCCCCGATGCGGAGGTGATCGGTGACTTCCCAGCGGAACTCTTGGGCGGTGAGCTTCGGGGGCAACGGGAACGGCCCCGGCCGAGACACGTCGGGAAGCTGGATGGCGGCGAAGATGGCCAGCTGGGCCACCCCCAGGGTGGCAATGAACAGCACCAGGCGGGGTGAATCGAACAACCGCCGCACCACCACCAGCTCAGTGACCATGGCAAACCCGGCCGCCGCCCCCACCGACAAGAAGAACGCCAGCCAATAAGGCACGTCGTAGCGGAACGTCAACATGGCCATCAGAGCCACGCCGAAACTACCGATCTCAGCGTGGGCGAAGTTCAGCACCCCAGTCGACCGATAGATGAGCACGAAGCCAGCAGCCAGTGCGGCCACGATGAGGCCCTGCACGCTGCCCGAGAACAAGTCCTGCTGAGAGATCTCCCAGCCGATATCGATCACAGCACACCCGCCTGGTCTACGCCCCGGCCTTCGTCAACCTGACTCACCGCTTAGCCGCCCTCCGCGCCCAAGAACACCGCCCGAACCAGGTCGTCCCGCTCGGCCAGTTCCTGAGCCGGACCCTCAAAGCGAACCCGGCCCTTCTCCATGAACACCGCCCGCTCGGCCACACTCAAAGCCACGTTGAGCGACTGCTCCACGATGATCATGGTCAGTCCTGTCTCCTTCAGCTGCTCCACCACTTCCAGCAGTTCCTGCACCACCACCGGGGCCAAGCCCAGCGACAGCTCGTCGATGAGCAGCACCTCGGGCTCGTGCATCAGCCCCATGCCGAAGGCCAACATCTGCTGTTGGCCCCCCGAGAGATCGCCCGCGGCCTGGTTGCGCTTCTCCCTCAGCACCCCGAATACGTCGTACACCCGCTCAACCCGCCGATAAATCTCATCCTTCTCCTCTTTGGTGCTCAACATGGTGGCCAGGAGGTTCTCCTCCACCGACAGCCCGGGAAACACACCGGCACCGCCGCGCACCTGCACGATGCCCTGCTTGAAGCGCAATTCGGCATCGGCGTAGGTGATGGTTCGACCGTTGAGCCGGATGGCCCCTCGGTCGGGCACGCCCAAACCGCTGACCGCCCGCAACAGGGTGGACTTGCCCGCGCCGTTGGTGCCCAGCAGGGCCAGCGTCTCGCCCCGGCGAACCTCAAGACCGCAGTCGAACAACACCTGCACCGGGCCGTAGCTGTAGTCCAACCCCCGCACTTGGAGCACCGGGATGTCATCGGGATGCTCCGCCATGCGGCGCATCTCCTCCTGCTCTTCCACCAGCTCGCTCACTGCCAGCGAGATATCTCGTTTGATGTAACGGGAGCCGTAGGCCACCAGCAGACCGCCGATGATCGACGCGGGCGGGGCCACGATGCTGATGGCCAGACGCTCGCCGTGGGCATCGCTAATGGAGCCGGCGATGATGCTGCCCATAAACCCGCCCATCAAGAAGATGAATACCGGCAGCAGGGCGAAGGCCTGAGCCCGCATCCGGTAGGGGGCCACCGCGCCAATTGTGGGGGCGGCGGCAACGAAGGCGCCCGATGTGCAGGCGTTGGCCAAGCTGATGCCGAAGATCATGATGGCAGGCTGGTGGAATCGCATGGCGACAAGCACCAGAACGCCCGACATGATGATGAGGGTGCCCGCGGTCCTCACCATCTTGGTGGGATCCTCACGAAACATCCCGTCGAATTTGAAGCCCGAAATCGGGATGGCAACCAGGCTGGCTAGCCACACCAGCGACGTCACCCATCCCCGCTGGAACGCCTCGTAGCCGTACTCGTCCTTCAGCATGAGGTTGAGCTGACTGGGCAGCGTCACCAGGGCAAAGCCGAGAGTGCCAACGCCCACGGCCAAGAAGTAGAAAGTCTTGACCTTCTTGAGCCGGGCGAAGGCGGTTGACATCGACACGGGAAGGTCCGAGCCTATGGGGGGCATCTCGTACTGCTCGCCCAAGATGGCCTGCTGTTCGTTCCCCGCGCGAGGGGGTTCCTTGAGCAGCAGCGACACCAGCGCGAGGACAATCGGTGGAATGGCGAAGATATAGAACGCCCACCGCCACCCGTCGTCGCCACCGGCGATCGAGGCGATGGCTCCTGCCAGCACCGGGCCGATGAGCAAGCCGATGGGCCGGCCCATGCCCTCGAAAGCGAAAATCCGGGCTCGGGCGGGAATGGGATAGGTGTCGGTGAGCAGGGAGGAGTGAACCGGCAGACGGTTGGCCTGGCCCGCCCCGGTGAGTACCCGAGTCCAGAAATACTGGAACGGGTTCCTCACCAACCCGGTCAAAAACACGCTCACCGCCCACCCTGCGGTGGCGATGGGCACGATTAGAGTGCGCTTCACCCGGTCGGCCAGCCAGGCCAACGGCACGGCGCCCAGCACCAGGGCCACACCGCCAAACGAGGAGATGCCCAAGATCACGGTGTCCGACACCCCGAAGGCCTCCTGGAGGTCGGGGAGGAGTACGGCGATCGCCACCCGATCGAATTCGTCGATCACGTTGAGCAGGAACAGCACCACCAGCATGCTGGCCCCGCCGGCCCGGATGCCCTGCTTGAGGGTCATGGGCTCCTCGCCCACGCCGGGCAACAAGTCGTCGGGAAGCACTATGACCTCCGACTTGGCCTCTTGCTCGGCTAAGCGCTTGGACTCCTCCTCGAAGACCGCCGAGGCCAGACTGGCTGGATCGTCCAACTTGTCTGGGTGGTTCCGAGCTGGATCGTCCAGCTGCGAGTCTTCGGCTACCGGTTCTACCGAGTCGTCCATCGATCCCCCATCGGGGCGCGACACTAGGCCATCAGCCGGGCGCAGCGCACGGTGTTCGGCCGGTTCACAGCCACCGGTTCATCGACTAGGGTTCACCGTTCAAACGCACGTAGGGGGTAACCGTGTCTCACAAGATGCTCAAGATTCTCGGAGCGCTGCTGGCGCTGGTGCTCATCGCCGCGGCCTGCGGAGGCGATGACGACGATGACGGAGGGGCTCAACCAGCACCTTCCGAGCAGACCGCCGCTCCGGCCCCCGATGAGCCGGATGCGCCTGCCGACACCGGCGACGGGGACGAGCCCGCCCCGGCCGAAGAAGAGACAACCGCTCCCGCGCCCGACGAACCCGAGGCGCCTGCCGACACCGGCGACGGGGACGAGCCCGCCCCCGAAGAGCCGGTGGAGATCGGTTTTGACGAGCCGCGGGGCGAAATGTTCATCGAGTTCCACCGGACCTTTGACCGGACTCACCCGTTCCAGCCGCTAGACGTGTTCTGCACGGCCACGCCCGACCCCGACTCGCCGCCTCAGGCCACCGATAGGGGAATCACCGAAGACTCGATAACCATCGTCCATCTCCGCACCAAGCTGGAGGAGCTGGAGGGCATTGGCTTCGCCATCCCCGTCGGCGACGTCATCAACCAGTTCGACACCTTTACCAAGGTGATCAACGAGCAGTGCAACGGCATCTGGGGCCGCAAGATCGACCTTCAGCTCGTCGAGGTGTCCGCTCTGGGCGGCGGCGGTGAGGACATTGACACCTTGCGCAACCAGGCATGCATCGAGGCCACCGAGGACAAGAACGCGGTGATCGTGGTCAACACCTCCGGATTCCAAGGCACCGCCATCTTGTGCATTGCCGAACACGACACCCTGTTCCTCACCACCCAGGGCAACCCCCGCAATTTCCACGAGCAAGCCAACGGCCTGCTGTATTCGCTTAGTCCGGTGGCCGAAGACTCCGTGGTCAACATGACCAAGGCCATCATCGCCACCGGCGCCCTCGAAGGCAAGACCATCGCCGTGGTCTGGCCCGACACCCCCGGCCAACCCGAAACCGTGCAGGCCGGGATCATCGACGTTCTAGAAGACGCTGGCTACGAGATCGCGGTCGCCGAGCAGATCGGCTGCGGTGGGGCTACCCAATGCACTCTCGGCAACGACATCACGGTAGAGCAGATGATTGAGGAGGGTGTCGACGTGCTCTTCCCCGCGCTCAACGTGCTCAGCCTGCCCCAGTTCATCAATGAGATGGTCAGCCAGGGATTCGCCCCCGGCGACGTGCAGTTCTACAACTCCGACTTCAACAGCCAGGCCGGCGATCTGGTGTCGGGCAAGGTGGCCCAATTCGGCGGCAACGCTGCGGCCGAGCTCTACAACGGCACCATCATCATCGACGATGCCCCCACCGGGAACTTCCGGGTGGCCGATCCGGTGCTCAGCTTCAATGCGCCGCTGAACATCATGTGCAACGAGACCTACGCCAACAACAACGACATTGGCGCCGCCAACATCCGGGATGTGTACGGGAGCTACGACAGCGCCTACGGCATGACCAACACGGTGTGTAGCGAGATGCGCATGGTGGCTCGGGCCCTGTATGACGCTGGTCCCAACCCCACCCGCGAAGACATCTTCAACGCCTTTAGGAATATGGGCTCGGTCGACATCCAGCACCAGCTTCCTGCCACCTTCGGTCCCGACAAGTTCGGCGCTCCCGATGTGGTGACCGAGCTGGTGTTCAACTTCCCGTGCCCCAACGACCCCGACATTCCCACCTGCATCGAGCAGACGGCACCATACCGACGCATCGGGGAGTGAATCTGGCCGCTACCCCGGTAACATCGGGAGGGTGAGAACTCGGTCTCTCTGGTACGGCAACCGGACCAGGGGGCTAGCCGCGGCCCTAGGGCTCGCGCTGACATTGAGCTTGGTCGCGGCCGCCTGCGGGGGTTCCGAGACGCCTGACACCGGCAGCGCCGAGGTGGCGGACGCGCCCACCGCAGAATCCACGGGCGCCGAATCGGCTCAGGACCCGACAGCCACAGAGGCCGCGTCCGCAGAGGCGACGCCTACCGCGGCGTCCACGGTGTCGAGTTCGGACCAAGACAGCGTGGAAACTTCCACCGACTCGCCTGAGCCAGACGAAGCTCCAACGCCGGAGCCGACTGATGCAGGGCCAACCAGCGCTCCCAGTGAGCCGGCGACCACTTCCGAGCCGACTTCTGCTCCTACGCCAGCCTCCACTCCCGCTCCCGCCGCCACTTCTGCTCCTCAGCCGACCCCACGAGCGACTCCCGCCCCCACTCCGGCTACTCCTCGGCCCACACCAGCACCTACCTCCGAGCCAACGCCACGACCCACTCCGCGGCCCACACCAGCGCCAACGCCGGAACCGACACCAGAACCGACGCCCGAGCCGACGCCGGTTCCCCCATCAGATCTGCCTTCGGTGCAAATGGTGAACGTGGCCACCGGCGCCACCGTTAATCTGGCCAGCTTCGCCCCCTCCAACCGGCCCATCGTGTTGTGGTTCTGGGCCCCCCATTGACCCACCTGCCGCCGGGAAGCCCCCGGCCTCGACCAGTTGGCTCGAGACAACACCGACAAATTCACTCTCATCGGCGTGGGTGCCCGCGACAGCCTCGGACAGGCTGAGGATTTCGTGAACAGAACCGGGACGACCTTCACCATGTTGTGGGATTCATCCAGTGCCTCCTGGAACGGACTGGGAATCACCAGCCAACACCGAATTATCGTGCTCAATCGGTTCGGCCAGGAGGTCGATCGGCGGGCCAACCCCTCGCACAGCTGGATCCTGGACAAGGTGGCCGGCATTTGAGCAGCCTGACGTGAATACTCCAATGAAGACACGAACCAAGATCACCGCAATTGTCGCCGCGCTGACCCTCTTCGTCACCGCTTGCAGCGGCGGTGACGACAGCACTGCGACTGTTCCCACTGAAGCACCGGCCCCAGCCGAAGCCCCAGCCACTCAGGCGCCAGCACCCGAACCGGCGACAGAGAGCGCCGACCCAGCTCCAGAATCTGATCTGCCCTCAGTCGAGTTGGTGGACATTGCCACCGGGGCCAACGTGAACCTGGCCAGCTTTGCCCCGTCGGATCGGCCCCTCGTGCTCTGGTTCTGGGCGCCCCATTGAACCATCTGCCGCCGGGAAGCCCCCGGCGTCGAGCAGTTCGCTCGAAACAACTCTGACAAGGTCACCGTCATCGGAGTCGGAACCCAAGACAGCCTCGGGCTGGCCGAGAGCTTCGTGGAGTCCACCGGAACCACCTTCACCATGCTCTGGGATCCGACCTTCGAGTCTTGGCGTCAGTTGGGAATCTCCGGCCAGCCCGCGGGGATGCTGCTCGACGCCAACGGCACAATCCTGACCTCGTGGCGGGGCAGCATCCCCCAAAGCCGAGTGCTCGAGGCCGTCGGCGCTTGACGCTCCGCTAGACGAACGGGAGCTTGACCACGGTGGCGGTTGTGGGGGTGCCTCGCATATCCACGGCCAGCTCGTCGCCGATTTCGGCGTCGGGGGGCACAAAGGCCAGGGCGATTCCCGTCTCCAGCATGGGCGAGAAGTTGCCCGACGTGACTTCCCCCACAACCTCGTCGCCCCGCAGCACAGCCTGACCCTCCCGGGGCGGACGACGGCCCTCCACCCGCAGTCCCCGCAATCGCCGGTGGATGCCCCGCTCCCGCTCTGTGGCCAGAGCCTCCCGGCCCCGAAACGACGGCTTGTCCCAGCGCACCACCCAGCCCAGCCCGGCTTGCAGCGGTGTGATGCCCGGGCCGAGCTCATGGCCGTGAAGCGGCAGGCCCTTCTCCAAGCGAAGCGTGTCCCGAGCTCCCAGCCCGGCGGGAATGATCCCCGCCGCGGTCACCGCATCCCAGAGCTGCTCGGCGGCTTCGACGGGCACGGCAATCTCCACCCCGTCCTCGCCGGTGTAGCCGGTGCCGGCCACGGTCAGCGCAGTGCCCTCCCACCCCACCGAAACCACGCAGTTGCGGGGCACCTCCGAAGCGCCGGGCGACACCTCGGACAGTCGACTGCGGGCCTCGGGACCCTGCACCGCCAGCACCGCCCGACTAGCGGTCACATCAGCGGCCTGAAACCCGTCTTCGATCTCAGCGCTGCCCAGGGCATCGGCCACCCGGTTGGTGTTGGAGGCATTGGGCATCACGTCGAAGCTCTCCGGTGCCACCCACCACACGATGATGTCGTCCAGCACCGAACCGTCCTCGTCCAACAGATGGGTGTACTGGGTGCGACCCGGTTCTATCCGGGCCAGATCGTTGGTGAACGCCCGCTGAAGGCGCTCGTAGGCATCGACACCAGACACCCGAAGCGTGCCCAGATGGCTCACATCGAACACCACCGCTTCGGTTCGGCAAGCCCGATGCTCGGCCAGGGTTCCCGACGGATAGGAGAGCGGCATATCCCAGCCGCCGAAAGGAACCAGCTTGGCCCCCAGCGCCTGATGCCTGCCCTCCAACGGGGAGGAACGCACGTGGAATTCCCCTACCGGTTAGCCGGTCCCAGCGCCGGCGCCAGTGTGGGTGAGATCACCGTCCATTCCGGTCACGTCTTCGAAGCCGTACTTGCTCAACAAGCTGTGATAATCCCGCTGGCAAAGCACAACGACATCGATGTCGGGATAGCACTCCCGCAACCGGCGAACTTTGCCGTTCTTGCGGGTGATGTACTTCTGGCGCGCGGTGGTGATCTCCACGTAGCGGTCGAATTGGGGCAAGTAGAAGTCGGGCGTGAATGCCTCGGTCACTTCGCCTGATTCGTTGCGGGAGAGCACAAAGGTGTCGGGCTCATATCGCCACTCGACTCCATAAAAGTCGAGCAACTCGGCGAATTGCCGCTCGGAATCGTGGGCGAACACGCTTTCGGCGGCCTCCTTAAGAGCCGGTTTGGGCCGTGCTGACGCCGGTTTGGGGCTCAGCAGTATCCACAGGAAGGGGCTCTTCAACGGGAAGCTCCCTCACGGCGGCCTCTACCTCTTCGATAAGGCCTTCCATGCGAAGGTAAAGAGCACCCTGACCCTGGCGTAGGGCGTCCAGAATCTGCTCATCGGTTCGAACCAGAAGCGATTGGTTTCCGTTGATCACCAGATCGGCGCTGGCCACTTCCTCTCCCAATTCGTCGCGCAGATAGTCGAATACTTCGCGCACTCGCTGTAGGGCGATTCCCTCGTCCAAAAGCCGCTTGATCAGCTTTAACTCCAACAAATCGTTGTAGGAATACCGGCGGCGGCTGCCGCTTCCATCGGCAACCTGCGCGGTAGACGTCACCAACTCAGTGCGTGTCCAGTAATCCAGTTGGCGGTAAGTGATGCCGACAATCTCAATGGTTTGGGGGGAACTGAAGTCTTTGGCTACTTGTCCGTGCTCGCTCATTTGACTCTCCAGTGCCGGGGCGCGTCCCCAATTCGGCATATTACACCGGGGAAACTACGCCAATGAACTTCCACAGGGTAAACCTCGATCTGTGGATTGTCAAGAAAGGAGTTTGAGGCGAGAAAACGTCAGCCGTTGAAATCGTCTGGGGTCACCTGGTCCAAAAATTCCCGAAATTGGTCCAGAACTTCCTCGGCCGGAGGCTCTTCCCCTTCGGGCTCGTCGGGCTCCACTGTGTGCCCCGCGGCTTCCAGCACTGACTCGTCGGCGAAGATTGGGGCGCCGGTGCGCACGGCCAGGGCCACCGCGTCAGAAGGGCGGCTTGAAATCCGCCGGGCCCCGTTTCCTCCCGCCAGCTCCAGCTCGGCATAAAAGGTCCGATCCCGCAATTCGGTGACCACGATCCGCTCGATCCGCACCCCCAAGTCGTCGAGCACATTCTTGAACAGATCGTGGGTCATGGGTCGAGGAGTCTCCACTTCTTCCATGGCCAAAGCGATGGCCTGGGCCTCCGCTCCTCCGATGAAGATGGGCAGAAGTCGGCAGTCGCCATCGGTCTCCCGAAGCAGCACAATCGGGGCATTCGACGGAAGTTCGATCCGAACCCCGACCAGCTCCATCTCCTTCATCGACTCCACGTTAGTAGAGGATAGAGACATAGGCGTCGGGATCGTCGGCCAATAGACCAGGATCTCCGATTACCAACCGGTCCAGGTTCCGGTACCGGCCGTCCCAGTCGAGGCCGTAGCCCAAAAAGAACTCATCGGGGGCCTCAAATCCCACAAAGTCGGGCTCCAGCGGCAGGATGCGACGGGCGCTGCGGTTCAACAGTGCGGCCACCGTCACCGAGGCAGCCGACCGGCGGCGCAGCTCTCCCATCAGATAGCCGAGGCTCAGCCCGGTGTCCACGATGTCCTCCACCAGCACCACTTGGCGTCCGCCCACATCGCAGTCCAGGTCTTTGACCAGCCGGACGCGTCCCGAGTCGGGGGCGAATCGGGACAACGCCAAGAAGTCCACCTCCACCTCGATGTCCACCGCCCGGACCAGGTCGGCAAGAAAGGGCAGGCTCCCCTTCAACACCGACACCAGCACCACTCCATCGGAGCACTGCTGCGATATCTCAACGGCGACGCGCTCAACGGCCTGCTCTATGGCCTCCCGGCTGGCGAATAACTCGGGGTCGGCGCGGTTCACGCCGCTAATTGCGATTCCCAGTGTGGTTGGCCAAGGCACCTCGGAGCAGCGAGAGCCTCAGCTCCGAGCCGAGGTTGATCAGCTCCACCAGCACGTCTTGGGACTGCTTGCGGGACTTGGGCGTGCGCTGCATCACCAGCGGCATGATCCGCTGCTCCAGCAGGCCTGCCTCCCGCTCGGCGGCTGACTTGTAGGCCCGCAGGTGGCGGGGCTCCAGCCCGTGGGCCAAGAACCCGGCGGCCACCTTGGCCACGATGACCGCTTCGGCGCCGTAGTGCGAGAGCGCTCCGTCGTCTAGGGGCTCAATGAGGCCGAATTTCTCGAGCTCGACAATCTTGGACTGGTTCAGCCCGCTGGCCGACGCCAGCTCGTCGAGAGTCAGCGACACCGACACCGCCCCGGTGTCCAACGGGTTGGGACGCCGGGAACTACGGGAGCGAGGGGCGGCCTCGTCCTCGCCGGACTCCCCGCGTCCGTCCGCCTCTTCGAAGTCCTCGCCGTCGATGCGCTCTTTGATGACCTTGAGGGGCAGGAAGTGATCTCGCTGCTGCTCCAGAATCCACCGCAGCCGGTTGATGTCGGCCTCAGTGAATTTCCGGTACCCAGACTGGTTGCGCTCGGGATCGATGAGGCCCTGGCTCTCGAGAAAGCGGATCTTGGAGATGCTTATGTCGGAAAACTCGTCTTTCAGCAGGTCCAATACCTGGCCGATCGACCGGTGCTGGCCGTTCATTCGCTGGTCCCGTCGTAGAACACCAGCTTGAATCGGCCGATCTGGAGCTCGTCGCCGTTCTTCAAACCGGCATCCTCAACTCGCCGACTGTTCAGATAGGTGCCGTTCAGCGAACCCATGTCCTTGACGTGTTGAACCAGGCCGTCCCGATAGACCTCGGCGTGCCGCCGAGACACCGTGATGTCGTCCAAGAAGATGCCGGAGTCGGGATGGCGACCCACGGTCACCCGGGCTTCGGACAGCTCGAATCGGCTGCCCGCGGTCGGTCCCTGGGTTACCACCAATACCGCCGGATGCCTCACCAGATCGGCCTCGAGTTCCAACTCGGTGGTGGGCTCGTCGACAGATACAGCCCCCTCAACCATGCCGTCGGAGCTGAGGTGGTGTCCGCACGAGGCGCAGAAGTTGGCCCCAGCCTCGCTGACAAAGCCGCATTGCGGGCAGACGACCCCTTGGGTCTCTCCATCATCAGGTCGGGAGGTCAATCGACGGTCTCCGTTAGCTCGGTGTAGGCCGCCGCGTCCAGGAGGCTGTCCAGCTCCGACAGATCGGAGGCCTCGATCACGCAGATCCACCCTTCTCCGTAGGGGTCTTCGTTGAGCCGCTCGGGGTGGTCGATCAGATCGGTGTTCACCTCGACGATGGTTCCGCTCAGCGGAGCGTAGATCTCTGACACCGACTTGGTGGACTCAACCTCGCTGAACGGATCGCCGCTGGTCACGTCAGTCCCCACCGGAGGAAGGTCGATGAACACGACGTCGCCCAGGGCATCCTGGGCGTAATCGGTGATGCCCAAGCAAACCCGGTTGCCCTCAACCCTGGTCCATTCGTGGTCTTCGGAATAGCGGAGTTCAGCCGGTACGTTCATTGCGGACACCGTACCGGCTGGAGGGAAAACTCTCAACCTCAGCTTGAGGCTGCGGTTCGGCCCGCCCTTCCCTCGGCAAGGGCCTGGCGGGCCCGGGGGATGTACTCCACCGCGGCGTAGTAGCTGAGTGCCAGCGACGGGATGCCCAGGCCCCAGCCCACGCCCCGCAGCGCGGCACCTCCTCCCACGCTCGAGTCGCCGAGCAACAAGAACGGCAGAGCGAACATGAGGCCGAACGTGGACGTCTTGCCGGTCCAGGTCACATCGATCCTGCGGGCTCCCATTGCCGCCAGAACCACTGTGGCCAGCGACACCGCGGCCTCCCTCGCCAGCATGGTCACCCCGAATGCCGCATGGAGGGAGCCGTCCACCATCATCACCACCACCGCGGCCAAAAACATCAGGCGGTCGGCCGAGGGGTCCAGGATCTTCCCCAGCTCGGAGCCCTGGTCGAATCGCCGGGCAATGTAGCCGTCAACCCAGTCGGTGGCCCCCAGCACCCCCAGCAAGATGGCCGCCCCGGCCCGGTTTCCCATGCCCAGAAGCAGCACGCAGAACACCGGCACGCACGCCAGCCGCCCCACCGATATGAAGTTAGGAACCGTCAGCACCTGCCGCCCCGACATAGCCAGGTCATACTATGAGCAGATGCCCAGCGTGTTCACGATGATCATCAACGGCGACCTACCCGGACACTTTGTATGGGAAGACGACGACTGCGTGGCCATCTTGTCCATCAACCCCATTCAGACCGGCCATGCGCTCATCGTGCCCCGAGCCGAGATCGACCACTGGCTGGATGTGCCTCCCGAGTTGGCCGCCCATCTGATGGTCGTGGCCCAAGAGGTGGGGGCCGCCCAAATGGCCGCATTCGGGCCGCCCCGAGTCGGCCTCATCATCGCCGGCCACGAGGTGCCCCACACCCACTTACACGTCATCCCGATGTTCGACATCGGCGATCTGAGCTTCGCCAACGCCAAAGCCTCGGTTCCCCCCGAAGAGCTGGCCGAGGCCGCTGAGGCCCTGCGCTCCCACATTTCCGAGAGCTAGCGCCGCGCGCTAACTCTGGATCACATTGCGGAGCCGGTAGACACGCAGGCCCGCAGCTCCCTCTTCCAGCTCTAGGCGCTCGAAACCGGTCCTCCGGATGTCCAAATCGAAGCTCTCGACATCCAGAGGACTCCATTCGGGGGCGGACTCGGCGTCGAACACGATCCACTCCACCTTGGGGGTGGCCGCCACCGCGGCGCTGTCGGGGTCGTCTCCAGCATGCAGCACATACAGCCGGGTGCGGTCCGACAGCAGGGGAAGAACCTGCTCTGAAGCCCGCACCGACGCATCAGGCGGAATCAGGTCGGCGGCCTCCTGGCGGGCAATGTCCATCGTGTCGCGCTGGCCCCAGTTCCACGGCCTCTCGTACAGAGAGCTCGGGGCGTCTCGCAAGAAGAAGAGGCTGGCCGTCAGAACCAATGCGGTGAGCAGGCGGCGGTCCACATTGACTCGCTCCACCAGCACTCGACCCGATCGGGCCAGGGCAAACACTGTGGCCGCAAAGACGAAAGGGATCATCGGCACCGTCTGGGAGGCCTCCGCCAGCGGGCCAGAGGGTACGTCGGCCACCAGGTACACCGCGAACAGGGGAAGCACCGGCAGCACGTAGCGGGGCGCCACCAGCGGCAGCAGCATGACCGGAGCCAACAGGAAGACGATCATCTGGAAATTGGCCTGTGACACCGCGTCGGCCACTACTTGGTGAGGGGCGGAAATGAAGCCCCACAGCACCGAACCCGGATGGCTGCTGCCGAAGTCGGAGAACGCCTCGATGTGGGGGAAGCGCCCGCCGTTGAATCGTGGCTGGATGGCCGTCATCGCCACCAGCCCATAGGCCAGGCCGCCGAGAGAAATGGCGGTTCCGGGGCGGCGGCGACCCTCCAGCAGCACCAGCAGCCCCAGCCCGGAAAGGGCGAAGGCCAGGTCCGACCGGCAGGTCACCACCACCAGCGCGAACACCGCGAACCAGTTCCATCGCCCCTTGAGGGCAGTGAGCACCGCGGCGAACAGTGCAGGCACGGCCAGGGCCTCAGGGTGGAAGTCGGAGAGGTTGATCGAGTGGACCGCTGGATAGGCGCAGTAGGCGAAGACCACCGCAAACGCCGCACCCGACTTGAGGCCTCCCACGTCGCGGGCGATGCGCCACAGCGGCACCACGGCCAGTCCCAACGCCGCGGCTTGCAGGCACAAGAGGGTGGGCTGGTCGGGGAACAGGGCGATCAGCCCGGCCACCGGGTAGAGGATGAACGCGGCCTGCTCCCACAGCAGGTTGTGGCCGGCCACGCTGGAGCGCGGCTCGTATCCCTCACCGATGAGCCACAGCCCTTGAAGGTGGGCCGACAAGTCGGCCCCGGCATCCAACTGATGGGCCCGAGTCAAAGCCAGACCCGAGAGGGCCGCGCCCAGCATCACCGCGATGATCCACGGGACAGCTTGGTCGAACCTCTGGGTGTCGAGGCGGGCCTGCCAGCGCAGCGAGAAGATCTCCAGCCGGCGCCGCGACTGGGCCAGCGTGACCTTGGCCTGCTCTAAATCCACTACCCGACCAGCACGGTCTCGGTGTCGCGCCCCGACCGCAGCAGGATGCCGGGCCGAGCATCGGTCGCCTGCCCGTCGCTCACGATCAGCTCCCCGTTCACCAGCACATGGTCGACGCCGACTGAGTCGGCGAACAATCGAGGCGAGCCGCCCGGCAAATCGTCCACCATGCGCATGGCGCCGGAGTCGATTGTGTCGGGGTCGAATACCACGAGATCGGCGCGCCATCCCTGCTCGATGCGGCCTCGCTCCCGCAGGCCGAACAGCCGGGCCGGGGCGTCGGTCAGCATGTGTATGGCCGTCTCCAGCGAAGCCAGCCGCCGGCCCCGCAGGCAGTCGCCCAAGAACGCGGTGGTGTAGGGGGCGCCGCACATTCGGTCGAGGTGGGCGCCGGCATCGGAGCCTCCCAAGAGCGTGTGCTCGCTCTGCCATGCTTCGGCCCGCAGCCGCCAGCTCTCGTCATCGTCGTCGGTGGGCGCCGGCCACAGCACGGTGCGCAGCTCGTCGGCCAGAACGATGTCTACCAGGGTGTCGAAGGGCTCGGTTCCCCGCTCCGCACCGATTTCCGCCACGGTGCGCCCGGAAAGTCCATCATTGGCCGAGCTGAAGGTGTCGCCGATCCGATAGCCGCCCCACCCGGTGAGCCGGCTGAACACCCCGGCGTCGGGCGAGGCAGCCCGCTCGGCCAAGTGGGCTCTGGTTTGGGGATCGGCGAGGCGAGCCATCCGCTCGGCCACCGGCAGGCCCAGAACCTCCCCCCAGTCGGGCAGCATGTTGAGGGCGCAGTAGTTGAGGAAGCTCATGTTCATGCCCACCAGCACCGGCATGGTCAGCGCCACCACCCGGGCTCCGTGTTCGGCGGCCCGCACCGAGGCGCCTAGCTGCTCCCGGTAGCGGTCGGGGTCGGCCGAGTCGATGGTGAGCACGTTCCAGTTGAGCGGCCGCCGGGCCGCTCGACTCATGTCCACCATCAAGTCGAGCTCCTCTTCGGTGAAGCCCTGCATGCAGCCGTCGGTGACGTACTCCAGGGTGGTGCCCTCGTGCTCAGAAACCACCGAGCACAGCGCTACTACCTCGTCGTTGCTGGCGAATCGAGAGGCCACCGGAGCGCCGTCGCCGTCGTTGTGGGTATAGGACAGCGAAGTGGAAAAACCCAGGCCGCCCGCGGCGATGCCCTCGGCTAACAGCGTCTTCATCGCCTCAAGCTGGTCGGGGGCGGCCTCGCTGCCGGTGGCGTCGGCGCCCATGACCGCCCGGCGGATGGCGCAGTGGCCCACCAGGAACCCGGCGTTTACGCCGAGATTGCCGTCCAAGCGGGCCAAGTAGTCGGAAAAAGTACGCCACGACCAGTCCAGCCCGGTCTCCAGGGCGGTGAGCGGCATGCCCTCCACTTTGGCCATCATCCGCTGGAGGTAGGGAGCGTCGCCGGGGTTGAGGGGCGCCAGGGTGAATCCGCAGTTGCCGCCGATCACGGTGGTAACCCCGTGCAGGTTGGAAGGAGAGGCGGCCGGATCCCAAAAAAGCTGGGCATCGTAGTGGGTGTGGGGGTCCACAAAGCCGGGGCAAACCACCCGGCCAGTGGCATCAATCTCGCGGCGCCCCGAGTCGTCCACTTCGCCGACGACCGCGATGCGCCCGCCCTCGATGCCGACGTCGCCCGAAAAGCCCGGACTCCCCGAGCCGTCAACAATCGTGCCGCCGCGGATAACCAGGTCCAACACGACCCCAATCCTACTTATCCGCATGGGGCTCCCCCACGCAGCCGCACTATGCTCACCCCGTTACGGGCTGTGGCGCAGCTTGGTTAGCGCGTCGGTCTGGGGGACCGAAGGTCCCGGGTTCAAATCCCGGCAGCCCGACCAGCGATTGGAGCGAATCACCAGTGCAGAGCGATGCCAATTGGCAGCCGCATCCGCTCAGAACAGCAGGGCGATGCCGTCGATGGCGCGCCAGGCGAGGTAGACGCCGGCGGCGGTGATGGCCAGCCAGAAGTGCCAGGGGACTTTCTGAGGGGGCGGGGCATCTGCCTCCGACGGGGCATCGACCGCCGCACCGCAGGTGGGGCACTCCCCCGCTTCTGTGACCGAGGAGGGGTTCCAGAACCGCTCACAGGGCTCGCACCACGGCATCCATTTAGCTTGCCATTGTCAGCCCGTCTTTCCGCATACGGCCAACAGGAGCGTTGTCTTGTCCTTGTCGAAAGCCAAGCGATAGCGTGCTTTTCCGGCAATTGCTTGTTTATCCGGAGGGAATCCCTGAAATGAGAATGAAATCCAAGTTGCTCGCGCTCGTCGCCCTGCTGTTTGCCTTCGCCCTCGTGGCCGGAGCCTGCGGCAACGACGACGATGACGCGCCGGCTGCGTCCACACCAGCTCCTACCGCTGTGCCGGCAGAGGAGATGCCTGAGGAAGAGCCCGAAGAAGAGCCGATGGCTGAGGAAGAGCCCGAAGAAGAGATGAGCCTGGCCGGGACCGTGGTCAACATTCTCGGCCCGGAGACCGGCCCGGAGGCCGAGGGATTCTTGGCTGGCTTCGAGCCGTTCGAAGCTCGCACCGGCATCGACGTGCAGTACTCCGGCACCCGGGACGCCACCACTGAGCTGAACTTGGCTTTGGAAGGCGGCAACCCGCCCGACATCGTGATCATCCCCCAGCCGGGCCGGATTATCCAGTTCGGCGAGTCCGGTGACGCCGTGGCCCTGCCGCAGTCGCTGCTCGACAGCATCTCTGGCGCCTACGACCCGTTCTGGTTCGACCTGGCCACCACCGGCGGACAGGTCTACGGCGTGCCCAACAAGGGCGACGTGAAGAGCCTCGTGTGGTACAGCCCGACGCTGTTCGCCGAGAACGGCTACGCGATCCCCAACACCTGGGCCGAGCTCGAGGCGCTGACCGACCAGATCAAGGCTGACGGCCTCACCCCCTGGTGCATCGGCATCGGGTCGGGCGACGCCACCGGCTGGGTGTTCACCGACTGGATGGAAGACATGATGCTCCGCCTCCAGGGTCCCGACGTCTATGACCAGTGGGTGTCCCACGAGATCCCGTTCAACGACCCGCGAGTGGTCGAAGTGGCCGAGTTTGTCGGCGACATCTGGTTCGAGGAGGGCAACGTCCTCGGCGGTCGCGACCTGATCGCCGCCACCGGCTTCAAAGAGGCCTCCTTGCCGATCGCCGACGGCGACTGCGTGCTGCACCGTCAGGCCAGCTTCGCCGGCGCCTTCTACACCGAAATCGGCGCATCGCTCGGTCCCAACGGCGACGTCAACGTGTTCTACCTGCCGACCGTCAGCGACGAGTTCGGCACCGTTGTGCTCGGTGCAGGAACCCACGCGGTGGCCTTCACCGACAAGCCCGAGACCCTGGCCGTGATGGAGTACATCGGCACCGCCGAATACGCCAACGCCCGGATCATGGCTGACAAGGGCGGATTCCTCTCGCCCAACCGCGAGCACGACACCTCGCTGTACAGCTCGGACTTCGACCGCGGCTTGGCCGACATCCTGGTGAGCGCCGATCCGTTCCGGTTCGACGCTTCCGACCTGATGCCCGGCGAGGTCGGCGCTGGCGAGTTCTGGCGCTCCGGAACCGACTACGTGTCGGGCTCCAAGACAGCCCAGGAATTTGCCGACGACACCGAGAACGCGTGGCCGTAGGCAAACGCCAAAAGCTCAGTCGCTAGCGGCTGAACAACTCTGAACGGAGCCGGGGGCGGCATTTTCGCCCCCGGCTCCGTCGCGTTCACGCGCCAGCCAGCGAACAACGCCTAGGGTAAGAGCGCCATGGGCCAGATCGTCACCATGCTCATCAGCGTTGTCGGCGCGCTGGCCGTCACCGCGGTGCTGTTCATCGGGGCCGATCGAACCGTTGACTCCGCCCTGAACCGGTGGTCGGCGTTCACGGCCAGCGTCGGGGCGGTATTGGGCCTGATTATCGGGGCCGTGCTCCAGCACAACGGATGGGTACCCCAGGGACCGTCTATCGGCGGGCCGTTCGCCGAGGGATGGCTGGCCATCGTCATCAGCGGATTGATCTGCGGGGCCTTGGGCATGGTTGTGGGACGAGGGCTGGTCCCGACCCTGGAGCGGCGTATCCGCTTGGAAGGCGGACTCAGGCCGTGGGTGTTCGTGGGCCCGGCTCTTCTCTTCGTCGTCGGGGGCTTGGTCATCCCCGGCTTTCGCACCATGTGGCTGTCGCTCAAGAACGGTCCGAGAGGCCGGGAGCCTGGTTTCACCATCCAGCACTACGAGGAGATCTTCACCGACCGCACCTTCTTCTCCGTCGAAGGTTGGACCTCGATCTTCACCAGCCGCCTCTTCATCGTGGGCCTGGCCGCCGCCGCGGTGGCCGTCATCGCGGCGTGGGCCAGCGCATCTCGAATCGTCGGCGGTCCGCAGAGAGTCAAGGCGGCCCGAGGAACCATGAGAGTGCTGGGCGGTTTTGCTGCCCTCTTTGGAATCGCCGCTCTGGCCGGTTTCGTTGAATCGCTGGTCCGCGAGCCAAACCGATCAGCGATCGTGGACGTGCTCACCGTGGTGGTGTCGAGCCGAATCACGCTGGTCATAGTGGCTGCGGTGACAGCCGTCCTCGTGGTGGCGTGGCTGCTGGCCCGGCTGCGCAGGGGTGATCTGGAGATGGACTGGGGGTCGCCAACCTCCTCCATGATGCTGGTGCTCGCCATCGGCCTGGGCATCTTCGGCGCGCTGTCCACCCTGCGAGGCGTGGTGTGGAACAACATCTGGTGGGTGGTCACCGTGGCCGGGCTGTCCACCGTGTTGGGGCTGCTGCTGGCCATCTTGGCCGAGCGGGCCCGGGGCGAGCGGGTGGCCAAGACCCTGATCTTCATGCCCATGGCCATCTCCATGGTGGGCGCCGCGGTGATCTGGGACTTCATCTACGAGGTCCAGCCCACCGGCAATCAGACCGGACTGCTCAACGCCATCCTCCAGGGCATCGGATTCCAACCCCGCGGCTTCTTCATCAACTCGTCGATGATCCCGTGGAACAACTTCTGGATCATGTTCATCATGGTGTGGATCCAGACCGGATTCGCCATGGTCGTGTTGTCGGCCGCCATCCGGGCCGTTCCCGAGGAGCTCACCGAGGCGGCCCGGGTAGACGGGGCCAATGAGATCCAGGTCTTCTGGCGGGTGGTCGTCCCCCAGATCCGCCCCACCATCATCGTCGTGGTAACCACGCTGATGGTGATCGTCACCAAGGTATTCGACCTGGTGAAGGCCACCACCAACGGCGCCAACCGCACCAACGTGCTGGCCAACGAGATGTTCGACCAGCTGCGCGACCGCAACTTCACCTCCAGCAGCGCGTTCGCGGTGGTGCTGCTGGCTCTGGTGCTGCCGGTGATGATCTACAACATCCGCAGACTCCAATCGGAGCTGAGATGAGTCCGGTAGACAAGGCGCTCATGCCCACCGGCCAGCGGATCCGCCGACTGGCGGCCACCACCCCCAGCTGGGTGATGTGGCTAATCGTGGTGGTTTGGACCGTGCCCACATTCGGGCTGTTCATCTCATCGTTCCGCAAGGTGCCCGACATCAACAGCTCCGGTTGGTGGACGTCGTGGAACGACATCAACAACCTGACCCTCCAGAACTACCGCGACATCTTCCGGGAGAGTGCCGCTCAGCCGTCCATGTGGGAGTTTGCCCTCAACTCCCTCGCCATCGTGGTGCCGGCCACCATCATCCCCATCGCCATAGCCGCCTTCGCCGCCTACGGATTTGCGTGGATCGAATTCCGGGGCCGCAACTGGCTCTTCATCGCCCTGGTCTCCATGATCGCCCTGCCCAACCAGATGGCTTTCGTGCCGCTGCTCCAGCTGTTCAACAACGGGGCCCGTCTCACCATCCCGGGGGTGGACTGGACTTTCGTTTTGATCCCCGACGTCGGCGTGGCCAACACCGCGGCGGCGGTTTGGCTGACCCACACCGCGTTCGGGCTGCCGCTGGCCGTGCTGTTGCTGCACAACTTCATCAGCCAGCTTCCCCGCGAGGTGTTCGAAGCGGCCCGAATCGACGGCGCCACCCACTTCACCATCTTCTGGCGTTTGGTGGTGCCCCTGGCCCGACCGGCGTTGGCCGCATTCGCCGTCTTCCAGTTCCTGTGGACCTGGAACGACTACCTGATCGCCGCGGTGTTCCTCACCGACAACGAGCCCATGACGGTGGCGCTGGTCAATCTGGTGGGCGAGCGAGGCTCCAACTTCCAGCTCCGCTTCGCCTCCGCATTCGTGATCATGATCGTGCCGCTGATCGTGTTCTTCAGCCTTCAGCGCCACTTTGTGCGGGGGCTCCTGGCCGGCTCCGTCAAGGGCTGAGCGCGCCCTTCCCCGCCCCCATCAGAGGACGTCGGCCACCGCTACCGGCAAGCCAGTCGCCATCGACCGTTGGCCGGCAACCCCCATGGCCACGCACACCATGGCGCCTTCGAGAGCCTTTATCGACTGGGCCTGGGCCTCGGCGCTGTTGCCTTCACCGATGGCCTCCAGGAATCGCTGGTGCTCCACAAAGCTCGAACCATGGTGGAACCCCTCGAATGGCGCTTCGACCGGCGCGGGCACAACCTCCACATTGCCGATGGAGTGCTCGCCTCGGCGCCCGATTCGCACGATGTGCTCCGGCACCAGCGCCTCCGCCTTTCCGGCGTCGCCCATCACCGCGAATTCCTGCTGGTTGTGGGTGGCCTCGGCGAACATGCACAAATCGAGCATGGCCCGGGCGCCGTCGTCGTAGTCCACCACCACATAGGCGTTGTCGTCGATGTCGGGAGAAAGGCCCTCATAGCGCTCGTCGCGATGGTTCACGGCCTGGCTTCCCGAGGCGAACACCCGATCGGGCCGCCCGGGCATCACCAAGTTCATCAAGTCGAAGAAGTGGCAGCACTTCTCCACCAGGGTGCCCCCGGTGTTCTCAGAAAACCGGTTCCAGTCGCCCACCTTCGACAGAAACGGGAAGCGGTGCTCGCGCATCGAAACCATCCGCACCCGGCCCACCACCCCTGCCTCCACCTCTTGGATGAGCCGGGCGAACGGCGCCATGTACCGGTACTCCAATCCCACCCGAATCACCCCGCGGTGGCTTGCAGCCGCGTCGATCACCCGGCGGCAATCGGCCACCGTGGTACACAGCGGCTTCTCCACCAGCACATGCAGATCGGACCCCAAAACGTCGCCCAAAACGTCGGCATGGGTCATGTTGGGGGTGGCGATCACCACCGCATCGCAGACCTCGGATTCCAACAGGTCTCGATAGTCAGAGAAGCGCTCTGCCTGCGGGGCCAGGGCTCCGGCCGCCTCAAGAGACTGCGGGTGGGGATCGGCCAGCGCGGCCACCTCGGCACCGGGGAGGTGGGAGACGTTGGCGATGTGCTCTCGGCCCATCATGCCGGTCCCAATCACTCCGTAACGGATCACCATTTCCCCTCGAACGACGCTGGCGGAGGCTCGACACGATACCTTGATCCGGTGCCAGAACGCCTTGTCAACCCTGATCCCATCCCCCTCGGTAGCGACTTTCACATCGGACGACTGGGATTCGGCTGCTGGCGACTCGTCGGGCGCTCCGATTCCCACTACCAAGAGCTCTTGGAAGCGGCCCTGGGGCTCGGCATGAACCTGGTGGATACCGCCGATGTGTACGGACTCGACTGGGGCGGGACCGCCTTCGGCCAAGCCGAGGCCAATCTCGGGCGGGTGCTGGCGGCAGCGCCCGAGCTGCGGGACCGCATGGTTTTGGCCACCAAAGGGGGAATCACTCCGCCCACCCCCTACAACTCCGGCGCTTCGGCCATAACCGCGGCCTGCGAGGCGTCACTCGCCCGCCTCGGCACCGATGTGATCGATCTCTACCAAATCCATCGGCCCGACCTGTTCACCCATCCCGGAGAGTTGGCCGAGGCGCTGGCCGCACTGCGGGACCAGGGCAAAATCCGCGAGGTAGGCGTCTCCAACTTCACCCCCCAACAGCACGAAGCCCTAGCGGCCCATCTGCCGTTCCCGCTGGCCTCCACCCAGCCCGAGTACTCGGCCGCGGAATTGGGCGCCCTGCGCGACGGCACCTTGGATCTCTGCATGCGCGACGGGGTTGTCCCCCTGGCCTGGAGCCCGCTGGCCGGAGGCAGCCTCGCCACCGGGACCGACGTGCGGCCCGAGCTGATCGCCACCCTCGACCAGCTGGCCAAGCGCCACGACACCAGTCGAACCGCGGTGGCCCTGGCCTTCGTCTTGGCCCATCCGTCCCGCCCGGTGGCCCTGCTGGGAACGCAGAACCCCGAGCGGCTGGCCGAAGCGGCCCCGGCCGCCGCCGTCCCCCTCGAACGGGCCGACGTGTACGCCATCATCGAGGCCTCAGAGGGCGTGCCGTTGCCGTGAGCAATTCGACTCCGGTGGAGGTGGCCTGGTTCGCCGCCTTGTGCGACGACGACTACGAATACCTGGGCGTAGCCGACCCCGAGCTGGCCAGCAGTTGGGAGCACTGCCGAGACATCACCTTGGCCGCCGACCGGCTCGGCTTCGACAACATCCTCTTGCCCTCGGGCTACACCCTGGGCATCGACTCCACCGCGTTCGCCGCCGCGGTGGCTCCGCACACCAGCAAGATCCAACTCCTCCTCGCGGTGAGGATGGGCGAGATGTGGCTCCCCCAACTCGCCCGCCAACTGGCCACCATCGACCGGATGCTGGATGGCCGCCTCACCATCAACATCATCTCCAGCGACATCCCGGGCGAAGCGCTGGAATCCGAGCCCCGCTACCGCCGAACGCTGGAGTGGATGCAGGTGCTGCGAACGCTGCTCAACGGCAATCCGGTGGATTTCCACGGCGAATTTGTCGACCTGGCCCTCGATCCTCCTCGGGCCACCACCGTGTCGGGCCGCTGTCCCCCCTTCTACTTTGGCGGTTTCTCCGAAGCGGCCAAAGAAACCGCCGCAGCCGCAGCCGACGTCTTCCTCACCTGGCCGGACACGGTTGCCGGTGTCGCGTCCACCGTTGACGACATGAGGGCCCGAGCCCAACGCCAAGGCCGCACCCTGCGCTTCGGGCTGCGCAGTCACGTCATCGTGCGCCCCACCGCCGAAGAAGCCCGAGAAGCGGCCGCTCGACTGATCAGCCAGCTCGACGATGACACGGGCGAAGCAATCAGGCGGCGATCGCTGGACGCCACCTCGGCTGGGGTCCACCGCCAATCCGAGCTACGTGATCTCAGCGACACTGACGGCTTCGTGGAGGACAACCTCTGGACCGGAATCGGCCGGGCCCGGTCAGGGGCAGGGGCGGCCATCGTGGGCTCGCCCGACGAAGTGCTGGCCAAGCTGAACGCCTACCGGCAGGCAGGCATCGACGCCTTCATCCTCTCGGGCTACCCGCATCTCCCGGAATGCGACCGATTCGGCAGCATGGTCCTGCCCCAAATCGATCACGGCCCGCTCATCTGGAACTGAGCTCAGCCGCTCTCTGGTCAACCCCGGATGGCCAGACCGGTTTCCAGATCGAAGAAATGGGCATTCTCCATGGTGACCGCGGCCTCGATCACGTCTCCGGGCTGCACCGCAGTGGTGGGGTGGAACCGGGCGTGGACTCGGGTGGAGTCCTGAGCGGCATCGGCCATCTGATCCTCGGTCAACTCCAGCGCCTCTTGTGAGATAACCGGCTTGGCGTCCAGTTCGAAGTATGCGATCACCTCATAGCCCAGGGCCTCAGTGTGAGAGACATGCGCCCTCACCCTCTGATCGGCCGGGTGGTCAGAGGCGATGGCGGCATCCTCCAAGTCCTTGGGCCGCAGGCCAACCGCCACCGTCGAGCCCAGATAGCGCTCCAGAGCGGGTCGTTGTCCGAGCACCGAGTCGGGCACGGCCAGCGTCTGGCCTCCCAACTGCATCTGCAAGCCTGATTCCTGACGGTGAACCACCGCCTCCATCAGGTTCATCGACGGGGAGCCGATGAACGCGGCAACGAAGATGTTGTCGGGCTCGTTGAACAGCTTCATCGGACTGTCCACCTGCTGCAAGATCCCCCCGCTGATCACTGCCACCCGGTCGGCCATGGTCATGGCCTCCACCTGGTCGTGGGTCACATAGAAGGTGGTAACCCCCACCTCGCGCTGCAACTCGGTGATCTCGGCTCGCATCTGCACCCGGAGTTTGGCGTCGAGATTCGACAAGGGCTCGTCGAGGAGAAACACCCGGGGGCGCCGCACGATGGCCCGTCCCATGGCCACCCGCTGGCGCTGGCCGCCCGACAACTGGGCCGGCCGTTTGTCGAGCTGGTTTTCCAACTCCAAGATGCGAGCCGCCTCGCCAACCCTTTCTCTGATCTCCGCTTTGGGGCGCTGTGAGAGCTTCAGCGAAAAGGCGATGTTGTCGAACACGTTCATGTGGGGATAGAGCGCGTAGTTCTGGAACACCATGGCGATGTCCCGGTCTTTGGGGGCAAGGGTGTTCACCACCCGGCCCCCGATTTGCAGTGTTCCCGAGGTGATGTCTTCTAGGCCGGCGATCATCCGCAGGGTGGTCGACTTGCCGCACCCCGACGGGCCGACCATCACCAAGAATTCGCCCTCGTTGATCTCCAGGTTCAGGTCGGAGACCGCCACAAAGCCGTTGCTGTACTCCTTGTTGACATCCTCAAGTACGACATCGGCCATCTGGCCCCCCTATTGGATCTTCAGCGCTCCGGGCTCGACGAAGCGCAATCCTAACTGGTGGGGATCAGGCCCGGCGGACGGCGAGGATGGCCACGTCGTCGGTGATGGTGCCGTCGGCGAAGTCCCGAGCGGCCTCCAGCAGCGACTTGCACAGCACATCGGGGGAAACGGTGGGATCGCGGCGCAGATGCTGGGAGATGCGGTCCTCGCCGAATTGGGCGTCGCCGTAGCGCACCTCGGCCAAGCCGTCGGTGTACATGAGCACCATGTCGCCTGAATCCAGGGGGATCTCCCGGCTGAAATAGGTGCTGTCGGTGTCGAGCATCAACAGGGCGCCGGTGGCCCGCAGCGGCTGCACCTCGCGCTCGTGCCACAGCCAGGCGGCCGGGTGGCCAGCGGAGGCGTAGCGCATGGACTGGGCCTCGGTGTCGAACACCACGATCACCACCGAGATGAACTCCTCGGCCCGTTCGATGGACGACATTTGGGCGTTCAGCTCCTCAAGAGCCTGGGCCGGGTCGCGGAACTGGCGCAGGAACACCCGGAGCAGGTACTTGGCCTGGAATGCAGTGATGGACGACTCGATGCCCCGTCCGGCCACATCGCCGATGACGGCGGCCACCCGGGTGGGACCCACCCGGAACACGTCGAAGAAGTCCCCGGCCATGACCCCCTCGCCGGCCTGGTACACCCGGCCCATCTCGTAGCCGACGAAGTCGGGCAGATCGTCGGGGGCCAGCCGCCCCGCCCATGCCTGGGGGGCGAGGTCGCCTTGGCTCAGGGTTTCCTCGGCCCGGCGCTCCATCTCGAACCGCTCCTGGGTGAGGCGGGCCTCGGCCACCGAGCGGCGCCCCCACCACAGCGGGAAGAGAGCGGGCACCACCACCAGGGCCAAAACGGCAGCCACCGCCCGGGACTCCAGCACCGCGGTCAGAGCAGCCACCACGGTCAGAGCCGCATACAACAGAGCCGAGTGGGCATCCCGGCGGAAGCTCGACTGGGCCAAGGTGTGGGCCGCCTCGTAGGCGGTCTCGCCCTCTTCGTCGTATCCCTCCCCGGCGTGGGTGTGCTGAACTCGGATCAGGAACCGTTGTCGGTGTCGGGCTGCTCGGGTGAAGACGCCGGCGGCAAATGCGCACACACCCGCGGTCAGCACGAGCAGGAGGGTTTCCATCGCAGAAGATTACCCCGCAAAATGGCGGAATTCTTGCCGCTTTTGAGGCAATTGCCGGGGATTACTCGCCCGAACGGCGGCGAACCCGCAGCTTGACCGGCACTGATCCCAAATCGAATGCCTCCCGAAAGCGGCGCTCCAGATAGCGCAGATAGGTGCGGGGAAGGGTCCGGTTGGCGAACAGCGTGAAAGTGGGGGGATCGGCCGCCCCTTGGGTGGCATACAGCACCCGGGCCCCGTCGGGAGCGGGATGGGCGGCCTGGGCGTCGCGCAGCACCCGGTTCACCGCCTGGGTGGGGATTCGCCGCCGGTACTCGGCGATCACCCCCCGAAGCTCGGGCAGGAGCCGGTTCAGCCCCTTGCCCGACTGGGCGCTCACCCTCAAAACCGCGGCGTCGCCCAAAAAGTGCAGGCGATGATCGATGTCGAGGGCTATCGCCTCCCGGGCCTCGGTGTCGAGCAGGTCCCACTTGTTAAGCAGCACCACGATGGGACATCCCGCCCCGTCGATGCGCTCGGCCAGGCGCTGGTCTTGGTGGGTGACCCCCACCGTGGCGTCTACCACCAACAGGGCGATGTCGGATCGGTCGACCGCGGCCAGCGCCCGCAGCAGCGAGTAGTACTCGGTGGCCTGGTCGATGCGGGCCCGGCGGCGCATGCCCGCGGTGTCCACAAACCGGATCGGGCCCAACTCGGTTTCCACCACGGTGTCGATGGCGTCGCGGGTGGTGCCCGGCTGGTCGTGGACCACCGACCGGTCGTCGCCGATCAGCCGATTGAACAGGGTGGACTTGCCCGCGTTGGGCCGGCCCACGATGGAAACAGAAACGGTGGCGTCATCGGATCGCGCGGTGCGGTCAGAAACCATGTGGGCGTCGGACTCGGTAGCGCCCTCAGCCTCCGCGCCAGGCTCAGCTCCCTCCGCCGACTCATCGGGAAGCTCAGCCATCACCGCGTCCAGCAGGTCGCCCACTCCCCGTCCGTGCAGCGCGCTCACCGGGAACGGATCGCCCAGCCCCAGGCCGATGAATTCCCAGATGAGGTTCTCGTGAACCTCGTCGTCCACCTTGTTCACCGCCACCAACACCGGCCCGGCCCGGCCCCGCAGCCGCCCTGCCACTCCCTCGTCATCGCCGGTGATGCCCGCCTGGGAGTCCACCACCAACACCACCACGTCGGCGTCGGCCATCGACCTCTCGCTCTGGGCGGAGACCTTGGCGTCCATCGAGGCGTTGTCGCCCGCGCCCTGGGGTAGCCAGCCGCCGGTGTCCACCACCGTGAACTCCCGCCCCTGCCAACTGGCGGGCATCTCCTTGCGGTCGCGGGTTACTCCGGGCTGTTCGGCCACGATGGCCTCTCGGCGGCCCAGAATCCGGTTCATGAGCGTGGACTTGCCCACGTTGGGCCGTCCCACGATCGCCACCGAGGGCAATGAGCTAGCCATCGAGGGCTCGTCTCAGCGCGGTCCCGTCGGTGGGAACCACCTCCACGGGGCGGGGCAGATCGCCGGGCCGAGTTCCGTCCAAGAACACGCCCTGCGACAGGCACACGTCGGGCAGCAGGTAGCGGTGGCCCTCGGGCTGTTCGGCCAGCGTGCGGGCGATGTCGGCGCCCACCAGCAGCCCGGCCACCGCGGTGGTGCCGCCGAAGAATTGGTTCTCCACCGGCACCACTCGCACATCGTCGCGGCCCAGCGAGGCCACCAGCGGCTCCAGCACCGCGGCCCCGTACTCCCCGGTGACCACCCCCACCGGCGAGCCCTTGCGGGGCCGCAGGCCAATGGGCGTGGAGCCATCGGTCCTCGGCGCCCGGTAGCCCTCGGCGGGCGCCCCCTCCACCCAGGCGAAGAAGCCGGGCCGGGTTCCGGTCACCTCCTCGGTTTGGCCCCAGAACTCCATCTCCAGCGTGGCCGCCATGCCCACGCCGTCTTCGTGCATGGGAAACCCCTCGTAGGCCTCCGGGTCGGGAAACTCGACCCCGGCCAGCAGGTAGTACTCGTCGGCGCAGAACACCAGCCGGCGGCCCAGAATCTGCCGGTTGATCACCTGCCACTGGTGCACTGCCTCCACCACCGCAGCCGCCTCGGCCCGGGTGTGGGGCCTCAGCCGGGGCTCAGAGGTATGGCGCGACACCCCCAGGGGCACCACGCAAACGCTGGCCAGCTCCGGGTACTCGTCGGCCACCCCGGCCAGGGTGTCCTCCAGCACATCGCCGTCGTTCACGTCGGGGCACACCACCACCTGGCCGTGTACCTCGATGCCGTGGTCCAACAGCGCCCGCAGCCAGCGCAGGCTGGTGGCCCCCCGTCGATTCCGCAGCATGTCGGCCCTCACGTCGGGGTCGGTGGCGTGGATGCTCACGTTCAGCGGCGAGAGTCGCTCGGTGACCACCCGCTCTAGGTCGGCCTCAGTGAAGCGGGTCAGGGTGGTGAAGTTGCCGTACAGAAACGAGAGCCGGTAGTCGTCGTCTTTCAGATACAGGCTGGGACGCAGCCCTGGCGGAAGCTGGTAGATGAAGCAGAATTCGCAATGGTTGTCGCAGGTCCGCACCCGGTCGAACAGCGCCGAGTCGACCTGGGCCCCCAGCGGCTCGCCGGCCCGCTTGAGCACCTCGAGCTCCAGCACCACCCCGTCGCGGCGCACGTCGAGGCTCAGCTCGGGCTCGTCCACCAGCTGCTGGTACTCGATGACGTCTTTGGGAACGCTGCCGTTCACGGAAAGAAGCTCGTCACCGGCCCTCAGGCCGAATTGCTGAGCCACCGACCCATCGGCGACCGCTGTCACCCGAGGCGCGGACATGGCAAGAATGATACGAGGCCCACCGCCGGCTGGAAGGGCGTTTAGCTGGGGTGGCGGTGGTGACGGTGGTGACGGTCACGTTCAGTGGCAGCCCGGGCTCGGTGGGGTGGCGTGGCACAGGGTGGCCGCGTGGGGTTAGCTGGGGCTGGCGGTGCCGATGTCGGTCCAGGTGCTGCTGTCGGTGGTGTTGGGGTTCTCTGCGCGGATCTGGACTTTGTAGGTGACGGTGTCGTCGAGGCCGCTGATGGTGTGGGTGGTGGCTTTGGACCACACGCGGTGGGTGATGTAGGTGTCGTCGCCGGCGGTGTTGTCCTTGTAGCGGATCGCGTAGGCGTGCACGGCGGGGCCGGTGAAGCTGGCCGGCGCGGTCCAGGTGACGGTGAGCGCGTCGGCGGCGGCGGCGACGGATTTGGTGGCGGGCGCGCCGGGGGTGCCGGTGCTCGCGGCGGCGGGGGTGGTGCGGCACCAGCCTCGGTGGAACAGGGCGTCGTCGCAGTTGTTGCTCTCGAGGCCGCGCAGGGCGTTGTTGGTGGTGATGGTGCCGCCGTTGCTGCGGCCCTGCACGGTGATCTCATAGACGGCGTCGTTGTTGAGCGCTGACAGGGTGTGCCCGCGGGTGTCCGCGTCCAGCCACGCAGAGTCGGTCCATGCTGTGGTGCCGGCTTTGCGGTGCCGCACCCGGTAGCCGTTGACGCTCGCGCCGGGGATGCGCACCGACGGCTGGCCCCAGCCCACCCCGATGGTGCCGTTGCCCGCGGAGATCACCATCTCGGCCATATTCGGGGCGCCCATGAAGTACCGGTCACGCCCGGTGAGGGTGAAGTTCACGTCGCCCGCGGTGGCCACCGCACGCAGGTCCTTGGGGCCGCCCCACGTGAGCTGGTTGTTGGTCGTGTGACGGCGCGCGATCGAGATAAAGGTGCCCGGCGGGCAGGGGACGCTCTGCGTCGACGCCAGATGGCACGTCGCTGACGCAGTCCGGTTCGTCGAGACGTTGAAAAAGAACCGCCATCCCGGCCCGGTCGAGCCTCCCCACTCAACCATCGGGTCGAGAGTGGCAGACAGGCCGTTGCGAGCCCACCAGGCCGTCAGCGGCGCCGCCAACGTGCCCGCCGACGCCCACGCACTGTCGCCCGCGGCGTTGCGGGCACTCACCTCGACGTCGTAGCCGGTATCGGGATCCAGGCCCGAGATCGTGTACGCGGTGGTGTGCGCCGACACGCCGTCGGACACCCAGTCGGCAACGTTGCTGCTGGTGCTGTCGCGCCAGCGGATCTCATAGGCGTGCAGCGTGGTGCCGCCGGTGCTCACGGGGGCAGTCCAGGTGACCGTGGCGGCGGTCTTGTCGGCGCTGCGCACCACCGCACCGGTAGCGGCGAACGTGGGCGCTCCCGGGGCGGTGATCGCGGTGCTGGGGGAGGTGGGGGTGGCCGAGCAGAGGAGTCGTTTGTTGATGGCGCCGGCGGTGTCGAGGGTGCACGGCCCGCTGGTCATGCCGGCGTAGTGAGTGGCGTCGACGGTGTCGCCGGCGTCGTTGCGGGCCCGCACCCTGATCTCATAGGTGGTGTTGTTCGACAGGCCCGAGTCGATCGTGTAGGTGCGCGTCGCGGCGGTCTGCCAGGCGCTCTTGGTCCACGTCGCCTCGTCGTCAGCGGCGGTGTCGTTGGCCCGCGACGCAGCACGGTGCCAGACCTGCCAGCCCGAGATCTCGGCGCCTTCGGGCTCGTAGCCGGTGTGGCTGCTGGGGTTCCAGCCGACCGCGATCTTCTCGTCGCCCGCCGACACGGCGGCGTCGGGATTGGGGGGGCCGCCGACGTCGAAGTAGTAGGTGGCGGTGCGCTCGCTGCGGTCCCCCGCGGTGAACGTGATCCAGGTCGAGATCGGCCGTCCCCAGGCGGGTTCCCATTTGGCGATGTTCGTGCTGCCGACGGGGCAGTCCGTTTCGGTGTTGTCCTTGCACGCCTGCATGATGTCGCCGCCGTCGGCCAGCGAGGTCACCGTCTCGGGTGGGCAGTTGATCGTCGTGCTGGTCTTGTGCGCGTCTGTCTGGGAGGTCTTGACGGTGCACACCCCGCCGGCGCGCGCAAGCGAATGCTCCGGCCGGAAGAACAGCCGCGGGTAGCCCGCCACGCCGTTGATAGTGGACGACGTGACAAAGGGCACCTCGCCGCCCATCACAGAACCCGAGTCCAACCACGCGCCCGCCCCCGCAGCCAGCGACGCCGTCGACCACGCCCCGCCGCCGGCGGAGTTGAGGGCGCGCACCTGCACGGTGTAGGCGACCGACGCGGCGAGGCCGCCGATGGTGTGAGAGCGGCGGTGGCCCGACACCCCGGTCGACACCCAGTCCGAGTCGCTGGCCGACGAAGCGGGCCGCCAGCGGACCTCATAGGCGTGGACGGCGGCGCCGCCGGTGGCGGCGGGCGGGCTCCAGGTCAGCTTGGCCTCGCCTTCGAAACGCGGCCCCAGCGGCGACGCCCCCAAGATGGGCGCGTCAGGCGCGGTCACCGCTGCGGTGCTGGGGGTGGCCAGGCACAGTCCGCCGTACTCGGCGGGCTTTTTTTCGGCGGGGTTGGCGAAGATGCACGGCCCCGAGGTCTTGCCCAGGATGTGGGTGGTGTTGTCCGTGTCGGCGTTGTCGTTGCGGGCTCGCACTCTCACCCACACCGCGGTGCCGTTGGCGATGCCGTCGGTGGAGTCCAGCGTGTGGGTTCGCGCTGCGGGGTCGGTGAGGGTGGTCTCGGTCCACGCGGGCCAGGTGCTGTCGGTGTTCTGGACGCGGTGCCAGATCACCCAGCCGTTGCGGGCCGACCCGGGCCGCTCAGGGGACCGGTCCTCGTCGTTGTAGACATACAGCTCGGAGGGCTCGGTCCAGCCGATCGCTATCTTGGCGTTGCCTGCGGACAGCGCGACCTGGGGCTGGTTGGGGCCGCCGACCTGATAGTGGTAGTCGTAGTTCTGGCTTGCGGTCTCGGCGTCGCCGGTGGTGGCCGCGGCGATGGTGAACCTCATGGCGTTGCCCCACCGGGGCTGGGAGGGGATCGGCTGGGGATTGCTGCCGGTGGTGTAGGCCACCTGGCCTGAGAAGTTGAACATGGAGGTCAGCGTGCTCGGCGGGCAGTTGAGCTGGCTTTCCGCGGTTTTGCACTTCGCGCCCGACTTCTTGTTGGTTGCGACACGCGTGAACGTCCGGAAGCCCAACGCGTTGCCCTCCTCGTCGAACTGAAGCAGCGAGCGGGGCGTGCCCGCGGTGTACCACACCGCCAACGGCGCCGCGCCCGTGGTGGCGTTCACCGCGGTGGCGGCGGCGTCGCCGGCGGCGTTTCGGGTCTTGACGGTGAAGGCGTATTCGGTGGTTTGCGACAGGCCGGTGACGGTGCGGGTGGTGGCTCCTGCGGCGAGCACCAGGGTGGTGACGTCATTGGGGTGGGAGGTGGGGTTGTAGGCGATGACGACTGCGGTGCGGGGTTGGGCGGTGGTGGCTGTTGGCAAGGTCCACGACACGGTGACTGTGCTCGAGGTGATCGCCGATGTGGACACGCCGGTGGGCGCGGCGGGGGTGTTGATGGCGGTGGCCGTCGCCGCGGTGCTTGTCACCGGGTTCGTGTTCGACGCGGTCAGGTTCGCTGTTACCCGCACCTGATAGGTCGTGCCAGCGGTCAGGGTGCTCAGCGTCGCCGAGGTGGAGGTGGCCGCCACGTCCTGCGACGAGTGCGACCCACAGTTGCTGTCCCAGGTTGTGCACGTCGAGGCGCGATGCTCCACCGTGAACCCGCTGACCCCGCACCCCGATGCTGTGGCGTCGTAGGTCCAGGACACATCGATCTCGCTCACCGCGTCCACCGTTAGGGTCACCGCCGGCGCGGTGCAGCCCGACGCCGCGGACACCGTGACGGTCGCCACGTTCGACCACCCAGAGGGCACCTCGTCGCCGCTGCTGGCGCTGAACCGCACCGCTTTGACGCGCACTTTGTAGGCGCCCGCCGCCACCTCGGTGACGGCATGGTTGAGCAGGCTCGCCCCGACCTTCACCGACGTCGCCGATGTCCACGACGTGTCGCTGGTCAGGGTGTACTGGATCGTGTACCAATGGCTGCCCTTGGTGGTGCAGCCCGGCACCGACCCCAGCCCGATATGGCCCCACGACACGCTCAGCCTGCCCGCCGACGACGACCCCGCCTTCACCTGGCTCGGCGCAGCCGGCGCCGTGCACACCGCAGGCTGTTGCGGCTGCTGCGGCTGCTGCGGTTGTTGGGGTTGCTGCGGCCGTTGCGGTTGTTGGGGTTGCTGCGGCTGGAACCCGCCACCACCGCCACCACCGCCGCCACCGCCGCCACCGCCGCCGAACGAGCCGCCGCGATTCGGCTCGGGCGTCGGGGTGGGCGTTGGTGTGGGTGTTGGCGTTGGTGTTGGCGTTGGTGTGGGTGTTGGCGTTGGTGTCGGCGTGGGCTCGGGGGTTGTGGCGGGCTCGGTGCCGACACAGCCGCCGGGCACCGCGTGGGTGTCCACGCTGAACAAACAGCGGTGCCGGTTCAACAGCGCCTCTTGGGCGGCAATCAACTCCTCGCGGACAGCGAGGTCGGCGTCAGTCGGCGATTTAGTGAACGGGTCGGGCTCAGCGGGCGTTTGGAGTGGCTTGCCGGCGGCGCAACCGCCGGGCACTGCACCGACGTCGATCCCGAACATGCACCGATACGCGTTCAGCAGCGCCTCCTGATCGGCGATCAGCCGATCCAACGCCCCCACACCAGAAGGATCGGGGCTGGGAGTCGGATCGGAGCTAGGGGAAGGACCAGAGGTGGGCGTGGGCTCGGGGGTCGGCGTGGGCTCGGGCGTGGGCTCGGGGGTGGGGGTGGGCGTGGGCTCGGGGGTGGGGACCGGATGGGGGCTAGGGGTTGGAGTGGTGCCAGATTCGGCGGGCTCGGTGCCGCCGCAGCCGTCGGGAACAGCGTGGGTGTCGATGTCGAATTGGCAGCGGAGTGCGTTAAGCAGCGACTCCTGGGCGTTGATCAGTTTGCGACGGGCCGTGAGGTCCGAGGCCACAGGGCGCCCATAGCGCTTGGCGAACGCACTGGCTGGAGCAGGGGGCAGGGCGGGCTCAGTCCCGTTGCAGCCGCCAGGTACCGCGTGAGTGTCTACGCTGAATAAGCAGCGGTATGCGTTTAGCAGCGCCTCTTGGGCCGCGATGGTCTGCTCAAGCCGCTCGATGGGCGAAGACGCCGACTGCTCTGAAGCCTCCCCGACCGGCACCAACAGACCGAACAGCACTGCCGCGACAGCCGCCACCCTCACAGCCAAACGGCCGCGGCTCACCACTCACCCCCAGACCAGCCCCCGAAGTTGGGGGGGGGGGGGGGTCCGCGCAGGATCAGTCAACCGATCACAGGAAGGGGAGGTCAACCAAGTGCTGCGCCGCATTAACTCCATAGTGTGACATATCAATTACTGTTGAACAAGAGATTGGACTATCACAGACTATGTATAAGCAAATATAACTTTTCGCACAAGCAGCCAAGGCCCCACACCGACCAAGGCATGGCTACTCACCGGCCCGCCCTCTAGATTGGGGTTGTGAACGTGGACAAGGTGATCTTGGCCGCTCCCCGGGGGTTCTGCGCCGGAGTGGAGATGGCCATCAAGGCGCTGGCCTGGCTGGTTCGCACCTTCGACGCGCCGGTGTACTGCTACCACGAAATTGTGCACAACAAGCTGGTGGTCCGGCGCTTCGAGAAGCTCGGCGTGGTGTTTGTGGACGACATCTCCGAGGTTCCCGCGGGCCACCCCATCATGTTGTCGGCCCACGGCTCGGCCCCCGAGGTGGTGGAGGCGGCCACCGAACAGGCCAGCTACATGGTGGATGCGGTGTGCCCGCTGGTGACCAAGGTCCACCATGAGGTCAAGGTGCGGGCCGGCAAGGGGTACCGCATCGTGTACGTGGGCCACGAAGACCACGAGGAGGCGGTGGGCACCATGGCGGTGGCCCCCGAGGCCATCCACCCGGTGGAGAGCATCGAAGACGTGGAGGCGCTCCCCGATTTCGACGATCCGGTAGCCCTGCTGGCCCAGACCACGCTGTCGCACCGCGATTGGGAGGGGGTGCTGCATGCGGCCCGCGACCGGTTCCCCGACATGTGGACACCGGGGCGCAGCGATCTGTGCTTTGCCACCACCAACCGGCAGGCGGCGCTGACCGGCATTGCCGAGCAGTGCGGCACCGTGGTGATCGTGGGCTCGGCCAACTCCTCCAACACCATGGCCCTGGAGAAGCTCGCCCGAGAGCTGGGCTGCGAACGGGTGTTCCGGGTGAACCGGGCCTCAGAGCTGCCCGACGACATCTCTGGGGTGGTGGGCCTCACGGCCGGGGCCTCGGCCCCCGAGGAGCTGATCAACGAGGTGCTCGACCGGCTCGCCCCGGCCAATGGCATCGAAGAGGTGTCCATCACCGATGAGGACGAGTACTTCCCCCCGCCCCGCAACCTGCGCGATCTGATTGAGGCCTCTGGTTCGCTGGCCTCCTTCAGCCTGGGAGGACCCCCCTCGCCCGTGCCGATGGTGGACCGCAAAGTGGCGGCCAGCGACGTGCTCGACGGGCTTATTGCCAGCCGCTAGAGGCCAGCAGGACTACTCAGACTCGTCTCGATCCCAGACGGGGATGCCCAGCTCCTGTTGGACCCCGTCGAACATGTCTTGGAGGATCTCCCGCAGCTCGTTGGAATACTGGGCTAGGGCATCTCGGTTCACCCGCCCCCGGTGGTCGGTCTCGGGCGGGGCCAGCGGCTCGCCCCACACGATCCGCACGGTTCGAGGCCGGGGCATCCGAACGCCGATACCCATGGCCCGCTCGGTGCCCCCGATGGCCACCGGCACCACCGGCACCTGGGCTTTGGCCGCCAGCCAGGCCACCCCATCCAACAGCGGGTGGATGCGGGTGCCCGACTTGCGCTCCCCCTCGGGGAACACCACCAGCGGCTGCCCGGCCTCCAGCACCACCAAAGCGGCTTTGAGGGCGCTGCGGTCGATGGTGTCGCGCCGCACGGGGAAGGCGCCCATGGTCACCAGCATCCATGTGGTGATCGGACCCTTGAACAAGCCGCTCTTGGCGAAGTAGCGCAGCGGGCGCCCGGCTGATGCCCCTACCAGCGGGGTGTCGAGGTTGGAACGGTGAGTGGGGGCGATGATCACGCCGCCGTCGCGGGGCATGTTGCGCCGACCTCGGGAGTAGCAGCGGAAATACGCCCCGAACACCGCTCGGGCCAACCGCTGCACGAAGAAGTGGAAAATCACCCCGGCTAGTCGCCCCCTGGCCTCCAGTTCCTCGGGGTGAAGCTCGACCTGGTTCATCCCAATCGGGCGATCAACTCGTCTACTACTTGGTCGACGGTGAGATCGGTGGTGTCGATGTGTACGGCGTCGGGGGCTTGGGTCAGCGGGTCGTGCTGGCGGCTGGAGTCGGCTGCATCTCGGGCAGCCAGGTCGGCGGCCACCGTCTCGTAGTCGAGGGCGCTCACCTCGCCGGCCCGCCGTTCGGCCCGCACTGCAACCGACGCGCTCAGATACACCTTGAGCTCGGCGTCGGGAAACACCACCGTGCCGATGTCACGGCCCTCCAAGACCCCTCCGCCCCGTTCCACCGCCCAGGCCCGTTGGCGCACCCGCAGCACCTCTCGCACCCCGGAGATGGCCGCCACCGTGCTCACCGAGCGGGTCACTTCCGGGCCTCTGATCTGGGTGGTGGCGTCCACCCCGTCGACGACCACCGTGGTGTCATTGATTCGGATGTCGCTGGTTCGGGCCAACTCGACGATGGCTTCGGCATCGGCCAAGTCCACTTCCCGGGCCATTGCCGCGAAGGCCACCGAGCGGTACATAGCCCCGGTGTCCAGATACTCCAGTCCCAGCCGCTCGGCCAGCCGCCGGGCCACGGTGGACTTTCCCGATCCGGCCGGACCGTCGATGGCGATCACCCGCACGCCCTCGTCCATCGCCTCGGCGGGATCGCTCACGGCGTCCCTCTCGTGCTGGCGTCCAGATCGCGGGCAAAGCTCGGATAGCTGGTGTGGGTGGCCTCGAAGCCCTCGACCGTCATCGAGCCGTTGCCCACTGCTCCAGCGATGGCCGCGGCCATGGCCATCCGGTGGTCTCCACGGGAATCCACAGTACCGCTGCCCAACGCATCGGCGCGACCGACTCCGGTGATGGCCAGGGTGTCGCCGTCGATCCGGCATCCTGCGCCTAAGACTTCGAGTAGTTCGGCGACGGCCGCCACCCGGTCGGTCTCTTTGACCCGCAGCTCGCCGACGTCCTCGAACACGGTTGTGCCATCGGCGGCCGCGGCGGCCACGGCCAAAATGGGCACCTCGTCTATGCAGCCCGGCATCTCTTGGGCCGTCACCCGGGTTGCTTTGAGCTCGCTGGTTCGAGCCCGGATATCTCCCGTTTTCGAGTCGATGGAGATGTCGGCGCCCATGCGCTGCAATATCTCGACGAAGCCTCCCCGGGCTGGACCGAGGTAGACGTTTTGCACCGTTAGGTCGCTGTTGGGGGCCGTGCAGGCGCCCACCACCCAAAATGCGGCCTGCGAGGGGTCGCCGGGCACATCGACGTCGGGGGGGTCCACCTCACCAGGCCACACCGTGACCGAGCAGTCCCCGCGCTCCAGCTGCACTCCGGCCGCGGCCAGCATCTCCTCGGTGTGGGCCCGGGTGGGAACCGTCTCGTGAACCGTGGTCGGCCCCTCGGCCCTCAGCGCGGCCAGCAGCACTGCGCTCTTCACCTGAGCCGAGGCCACCGGCAAGGTGTATTCGATGCCCCGCAGCCGACGGCCCTCGATGGTCAGGGGCGCCAGCGAGCCGCTGTCACCGCGGCCGGTGATTGACGCTCCCATCTCGGTCAGCGGGGTGATGATCCGGTCCATGGGCCGCTGGCGGATGGATGCGTCTCCGTCCAGGATGGTGGTGAAATCGAAGCCGGCCACCAGCCCGGCCATCAGCCGGATGCCGGTGCCGGAGTTCCCCAGGTCGATGGGGCCGCGGGCGCCGCTCATTCCCCCGGTGACGGTCACCTCACCAGATTCGGCCACCTCCACTTGTGCGCCCAGCGCCTCGACGGCGAGGCGAGTACGGACCACGTCGTCGCCGTCGGAGAGGCCCCTTATGGTGCACGGCCGTTGGCCCAAACCAGCGATCATCAGCGCCCGGTGGGAGATCGACTTGTCGCCGGGCACCCGCAGGCCCCCGGTGAACCGTCGACTCCCGTCAACGGAGATGGCGGTCACGACAGAACTCGCGACGACGGGGCGTAGCCCTGCTCTCTGAGGGCCCCCAACAGGCCCTCGGACGCTTCGGTATTGACCACCAGGATGGCCACGCCTTGGCCGCCCTCCACCGAGTGGGCGATCTCCAAATCGAAGATGTTCACCCCGATGTCGGTGGTGAGGCTGGTGATGCGGGCCAGCTCGCCGGGGCGGTCGAACACCGGCACCCTCACCTCCGACAGCGAAACGTCTCGGTCTAGGCCATAGGGCAGATGGGATCGGGCGCTGCGAGCCTGTTCCAGCAGCTCCAACAACCCGCCCCGGTTGCCGTCGGCCACCAGGGTACGCACGTCGGCCAGGGCCTCGATGAAGCGGTCGAGCACCGAGCAGATGGCCTCGGAGTTCTCGTCGCAGATGTCGGGCCAGATGCCGGGATGCCCCGAGGCGATGCGGGTCATGTCCCGGAAGCCGCCGGCGGCCAGCCGCAGCATCACCTGGTGCTCCTCTGAGCGCTCGTCGGCCAACGCCATGAGCGTGGCGGCGGTGAGATGGGGGACGTGCGACACCACCGCCACCAATGCGTCGTGGCGCTCGGGGGCCAGCGATACGACGTCGGCCCCGAGAGAGGCCACCACCGAGCGGATCCGAACCAGGGATTCGTCGTCGGTTTCGTTGGTGGGGGTGAGCACCCACACCGCGTTTCGGAACAGGTCGGCCCGGGCCCCGGCCACCCCCTCCTGCTCGCTGCCGGCCATGGGGTGGCCGCCCACAAAATGGGGGCTGTCCACCGCCGACACGATCGGGGCCTTCACGCTGCCCACGTCGGTGACCGGGCCGCGCCCTGCGGCCAGGGCCTTGCGGGCCTCGGGGGCGGTCGATCCCACCGGGGTGGCCACAAAGGTGATGTCGGCGTCGGTGGGCGGCCCTACCTCATCGAGGGCGCCCCGGCGCCGCGCCTCGGCGGCCACCGCCTCGTCTTGATCGGTTCCGGTGACCCACCAGCCCCGCTCTCGCAGGGCCAGCCCGATGGAGCCGCCGATCAGCCCGGTGCCGATGATGGCGGCCGAGCCCGAGACTCCCGGCTCCCCGGTGCCGATGATGGCGGCCGAGCCCGAGACTCCCGGCTCCCCGGTGCCGATGATGGCGGCCCGCTGTGCTGCCATCACTCGGGAAGGTCGTCGCGCAGCCCTCGTGCGCCTTCCAGGTAGATGTGGTGCAACTCGTCGCGCCCCCGCTCCGTGTTCAGATGGATCAGCACCCGCAGGCACAGCGGCGTTCCGTCTTCGATGTCCAGCTCCTGGGCGCAGAGCAGCGGCACGTCGCCAAGGCCGAATTTCCGGGCCGCGGCCGCGGGGAAGGCCGAGTTGATGTCGGAGGTGGCGGTGAAGACGACGCTGATCAGGTGGCTGTGATGGATGTCGTTTCGTTCGAACATCTCGGACAACAGCGCGACGATCCTCTCCTCCATATGCTCGGCGGTGTCGACATCGATGGTGGTGGCGCCCCGCAGGGCGCGCACGGCGCTGCTCACGGCCAAAATTGTACCGACCCCTGGATGCGGCCCTGAACTCAGTTGCCGGTGAGTTCGGTCCCCTGGCGCTCGAGTTCCCGGACTTCGCTGGGTCTGAGCACTCGCCACTGGCCGGGCGGCAGCTTTCGATCGGCCAGTGAGCCGATGCGGGTGCGGACCAGTCGGATCACGGGATGGCCGACTGCCTCGCACATCCGCCGCACCAGACGGTTGCGGCCCTCGTGGACCACGATGCGGATCACCGACGGCTCGGGTAGCGACACCGCCACCGCTTGGGCGGCGCCGTCGTCCAGCTCTACTCCCTCGCGCAGCTTTCTCAGCGCCCCGCGGCTGGGTCGGCCCTCCACGTGGGCCAGGTACTCCTTGGGCACCCCGAAGGAGGGATGGGTCAGCCGGTGGGTCAGCCCCCCGTCGTTGGTGAGCAACAACAGCCCCTCGCTGTCGGCGTCCAGGCGGCCCACCGGGAACACCCGGGGCTCTTCGGGCACCATGTCCACCACAATGGGGCGGCCCTGGGGATCGGATGCGGTGGTTACCACTCCGGGCGGCTTGTTGAGCAGGTAGTACACCAGGTCGGTCCGCAGCCCCACGGGGACGCCGTCCACCTCCACGGCGTCGTGGTCGGGATCTACCCGCTGGCCGAGCCGGGCGGGCTGTCCATTGACCGTGATGCGGCCCTCGGCCACCATCTCCTCCACTGCCCGGCGACTGGCCACCCCGGCGGCGGCCAAGACCTTCTGGATCCGCTCAGGCTCGCTCACACTTCCAGCGCATCGCTGTTGCCGCTCTCGGGCAGCGGCGCGGGGCGGCTGTCGGCCATCAGACTGGTCTCCAGGGCCTCGATCACCTCGGCGCCGGGCACGAAGTCGACCAACGGGGGCAGCTCTTCGAGGGAGTCGAGCCCCAGCCGCTCCAAAAAGGCCGGGGTGGTGGCGAAGAGGCGGGCCTGGCCCGGGCCGGGGTCACGGCCCACTTCCTGCACCAGTCCCCGGTGCTGGAGGGTGCGCATGGCCCCCTCGGCGTTCACCCCCCGGATGGCCGACACCTGGGCCCGCGACAGGGGCTGCTTGTAGGCCACGATGGCCAGGGTCTCCAGGGCGGCCGACGACAGGCGGGAGCTCTGGCCGCTGACCACGAACCGCTTCACGTACGACTCGGCATCGGGGTGGCTGCGGAACCGATAGCCGCCGGCCACCCGGACCAGTTCGAATCCCCGGCCCTCGGCCCGGTACTCCTCGGCCAACTGGTCGCAGATGGCCTCCACCTGCCCGGTGGGGATTTCGATGAGCTGGGCCATCAGCCCCGGTGGGACCGGCTCCTCGGCGACCATCACGATGGCCTCCACCGCCCGGCGGGCCTCAAGGCTGTCATCGGTCATGGGCTTTTGCTTCCCCGCTCGGCTCGATGCTCATCCGTCATAGGAGTCCACCCCGACCAGCGGCTCGTCGAATTCGCCCTGGCCGGTCCAGGTGATGGCGATGCGGCCGAACGTCGAGGCCTGCAACACGTCCACCATGCCCCGCTTGTAGAGCTCCAGCACGGCCAGGAAGTACACCACCACCTCGATGCCGGACTCCAGATCCTCGGTCAGCTCCCGGAATCCCACCGTCCCGATCTCGGGCAGCCGCTCCATGAGGTCGGCGGCCACCTCGTCCACGCTGATGGGGATGTCGGTGATGTGCTGCACGTTCACCCGAGGGGTGGGCCGGGCCACGGTGGCCCGCAGGAATGCGGCCCGGAGATCGTCGGGGCCGATCCCCTCCAAGAAGTCGGGCACCAAATCTACGTAGCGCTCATCGGGTCCCGCCGTGCGGGGCAGGGCGCGCCCAGCCACTGCGGCCAATTGCTCCAGGGCTTGGGACACCCCTTTGAAGGTCTGGCACTCCAGCAGGCGGGCCAATAGCAGGTCGCGCTCTGACCACAGGGCCAGCTCCTCGTCGAGGTCGAGCGAATCGCCGTCGGGCAAAAGGCGGCTGCTCTTGAGCTGGACCAGCGTGGCCGCGATCAAGAGGAACTCGGTGGCCACGCCCAGGTTGAGATGCTCCATGCGGTTCAGCTCGGCCAGGTAGGCGTCCACGATGTCGCCCACCCTCACTTCATAGAGGTCGACCTCGTCGCGCAAGATGAGGTGCAACAGCAGGTCGAAGGGGCCCTCGAAAACCTCGGTTCGCACTTCGAACGGACCTTCGGACACCTCCGTTCTCACCTGTGCGACCACCCGCCAAGTGTAGAACTCGCCCTTTACCGCTTCGGGGTTTTCGGATCCAGGCGGGTAGTTTGACCGGCGTGGCTCGAGTGTTCTCAGGCATCCAACCGTCTGGCGGCATGCACCTGGGCAATCTGCTGGGCGCGCTGCGCAACTGGGTGGCCTACCAGCACGAGCACGACGCGGTGTACTGCGTGGTTGATCTCCACGCGCTGACCACCGCCCCCGACCCGGCCGAGCTGCGGGACAACACCCTGGCTGCGGCGGCCATGCTTCTGTCGGTGGGCATCGACCCCGATCGGTCCACCCTGTTCGTGCAGAGCTCGGTGAGCGAACACGCCGAGCTGGCCTGGATGATGGAGTGCACCGTGGGCTTCGGAGAGCTGCGCCGCATGACCCAGTTCAAGGACAAGTCCGACCGGACTGAATTCGTGTCGGCCGGGCTGTTCACCTACCCCGCCCTCCAGGCGTCGGACATCTTGCTGTACGACACCGACCTGGTGCCGGTGGGCGACGACCAGCGCCAGCACATCGAGCTGTGCCGGGACATCGCCGAGCGCTTCAACCGGCGCTACGGCGAGACTTTTGTGGTGCCCGCCCATGTGATCCCCGAGGCGGGGGCCCGGGTGATGGACCTCCAGAATCCCGCCGACAAGATGTCCAAGTCGCTGGAGTCGGCCGGGACCGTCGGAGTGCTGGAGGAGTCCAACAGCGTGACCCGCAAGTTCAAGCGGGCGGTGACCGACAGCGACAACGAGGTCCACTACGACCCCAGCGCCAAGCCGGGGGTGTCGAATTTGCTGGGCATCCTGGCATCGGCCACCGGGCGGACCCCAGAAGCGGTGGCCGACGACTACGCCCAGTACGGGCCGCTCAAGGCCGACACCGCCGAGGCGGTGAACGAGCTGCTCTCTCCTATCAGGGAGCGATACGCCGAGCTGTCGTCGGACCCCGGTGAGATCGCCCGGGTGCTGGCCGCCGGGGCCGACAAAGCCCGGACGGTGGCGGCGGCCACCCTGAACAGAGCCCGCGACAACGCGGGGCTCATCCCCCGCTCCCCCGCATAACCACAAGCATCCACCTGAGGAGACCCGTGTCCGAGATCACCCCGTTCACCGTCGAAATCCCCGATGCCGCCCTGGAGGACCTTCGGCGCCGCCTGAGGGAGGCCCGCTGGCCCGACCAGATTCCCGGCGTCGGCTGGGACTACGGCGCGGATATGGCCTACATCCAAGAGCTGGCCCGGTATTGGGCCGACGAGTACGACTGGCGGGCGGCGGAGGCCGAGCTGAACGAGCTCGACCACTTCACCACCACCATCGACGGCCAGAACATCCACTTCATCCACCAGCGCTCCCCCCATCCCGATGCCTATCCCCTGGTCATCAGCCACGGATGGCCGGGATCGGTGGTGGAGTTCCTCGACATGATCGGGTCGCTGACCAACCCCGACGACCCGGCCGACGCCTTCCATGTGGTGGCTCCCTCGCTGCCCGGTTACGGCTTCTCAGGGCCGACCGCCGACCGGGGATGGGACACCGCCCGCACCGCCAAGGCGTTCGCCGAGCTGATGGCGCGGTTGGGATACGGGCGCTACGGAGCCCAGGGGGGTGACTGGGGCTCGATGATCTCCCAGAACATCGGACGATACGACCCCGACCACTGCGAAGCGGTACACGTGAACTTCCTGTTCGCCACCGCCCCCGAGGGAGGGCCCGGCGAGCTCACCGAGGCCGAGCAGGCCGGTCTGGCCCGGGCCAACCTCTACTTCACCGAGGGCGCGGGCTACATGCAGATCCAGAGCACCAAGCCCCAGACCCTGTCCTACGGCCTGACCGACTCCGCCGTAGGCCAGCTGGCGTGGATCGCCGAGAAGTTCCTGGCCTGGACCGACAACGACGGCACCATCGAATCGGCGGTGAGCCGCGACCGTCTGCTCACCAACATCTCGCTGTACTGGTTCACCGCCACCGCGGGCTCTTCGGCCCGGATGTACTACGAGACGCTTCGGCCCGGCGGGGCCGGGCTGGGCGACCCTCTCGAAACCCCTCTGGGGATGGCCAGCTTTCCCATGGAGATCATGCAAGCCCCCCGGCACTGGCTGGACGACAACTACAACATCGTCCACTGGTCCAACATGGATGAGGGAGGCCACTTCGCGGCCATGGAGGAGCCCGAGGCCCTGGCCACCGACATCCGCGAGTTCTTCCGCCGCTTTCGGTAGTGCATAGTAAGAACTCACTATGAGGATGCCGTCGCTGCCTCAGGGATTAGCCGCCAATGCGGCTCGGGGGGCAGGGCGGTTGTCGCAGCGGCTGGGGCGGGGCGGAGGCACCACGCTGCCCGGCCTGGTGCTCACCCGTTTGCGGCCCGAGGCCACCGCGGAGATGGCCCGCTCGGTTCCCGACGGCGTGATCATGCTTTCGGGGACCAACGGCAAGACCACCACCGCCCGGCTGGTTCGGGCCGCACTCGACGCCAGCGGCGCCCGGGTGGTGGCCAACACCGCTGGCTCCAACCTGGAGCGGGGGGTGGCCACCGCGCTGCTCAACGCCGATGGGGCCGAGGTAGCCCTGTTCGAGGCGGACGAAGCGGCCCTGCCGGGGCTAATGGCCCAGACCCAGCCGCGGGTGGTCACCCTGATGAACCTCTTCCGTGACCAGCTCGACCGCTACGGGGAGTTGGAACACCTGGCGGATAGATGGCGGGACGCGGTGGACGAACTCGACCCGGCCACAACCGTGATCTACAACGCCGACGATCCCGCGGTGGCCGAGATCGCCGCCCGGCACCCCAACACCTTGTCTTACGGCATCGAAGACCCCCGCGTGGGCCGCGACCGCCTGCCCCACGCGGCCGACACCACCGAGTGCCGCCGCTGCGGGGCTTCGCTGCACTACGAGATGGTCACCATCGCCCACCTCGGCCGGTGGTCGTGTTCGAGGTGCGGTCTGGTCCGGCCCCAGCCCGACGTGGGGGCCACTCGGGTGGAGCTGCACGGGCTGGACGGCCAGCGGCTGGCCATCGACACCCCCCGGGGCCCGATCGAGCTGTCGCTGCGGCTGCCGGGAATGCACAACTCCTACAACGCCCTGGCCGCCACCGCCACCTCTGTTGCCCTCAACCTCGGCCCGGAGGCCATCGGACCGGCGCTGGCCAAGCGGGAGGCGGCGTTCGGGCGGGCCGAGCGCACCCAGATCGGCTCGGTCAGGGTGACCACGCTGCTGGCCAAGAACCCCGCCGGGGCCAACGAGAACATCCGCACCATGCTGCTGGAGGACCACCCCCTGCACCTGTTGGTGCTGCTCAACGACCGCACCGCCGACGGCCAAGACGTGTCGTGGATCTGGGACGTGGACTACGAGCTGCTACTGGATAGCGGCCGGTTGGCATCGCTCACGGTGGGCGGCGACCGGGGCTACGACATGGCGCTGCGGTTCCGCTACGCCGGTTTCGACCCCGATCAGCTCTCGGTTGTCCCTTCGGTGTCGGCCGCGCTGGATGCCGCGCTGGGGGCCAGCGGGGCCGATGGCGATCTTTATGTGCTGCCCACCTACACCGCCCTGCTGGAGTTCCAGTCGGTGCTGGCCGCACGAGGCCTGGTGCCTGCCTTCTGGGAGGACCGATGAGCGTCGGGAGTCCCTCAGTCAGGCTGTGCCATCTGTATCCGGATCACATGAACATCTACGCCGACCGGGGCAACATCGCAGTGTTCCGGCGGCGCCTGGAGTGGCGGGGGCTGTCTCTGGAGGTGGTGGAAGTCGGGCTCGGCGACCCCATCGGTGGCGACTGCCACCTCTACTACCTGGGTGGTGGCCAAGACCGCGACCAGATGCTGGTGGCTGAGGACCTGGCCCAAAAGGCCGATCCGCTGCTTGATGCCGCCCGCGACGGCGCGGTGGTGCTCGGGGTGTGCGGCGGCTACCAGCTCTTGGGCCACAGCTATATGGCCGCTGACGGCCGACCGATGCCGGGAATCGGGCTATTGGATGTGGAGACCACCGCAGGAGCCAGCCGCCTCATCGGCGATGTGGTGCTGGAGGTGACCCTCAACGGCCTGACCCGCACGGTGGTCGGCTATGAGAACCACGCCGGGCGCACCCACCTGGGAGGGGGGTGTACTCCGCTGGGCCGCCTGCGCCGCGGACACGGCAACAACGGGGACGACCGTTGCGAGGGGGCGGTGGCCGGCCGCCGGGTGGGCACCTACCTGCACGGACCGCTTCTGCCCAAGAATCCCTGGCTGGCCGATATTCTGCTGGGCTGGGCCCTGGACCACGCCGGGCGCCCCGTGGAATTGGAACCGCTGGAAGACGACCTTGAGAAATCCGCCCACGCCGTTGCCGCCACCAGAGCAGGAAAGCGCAGATGACCGAACAGACCACTAGCCGCCGGCCAATCATCATCGACACCGACCCCGGCCAGGACGACGCCATTGCCATCCTGGCCGCCCTGGCGTCAGATGAGCTGGAGGTGCTGGGCTTGACCGCAGTAGCCGGCAACGTGCCCCTGGAGCTGACCACCCGCAACGCCCTCATCCTCGTCGAGCTGGCCGGCCGCACCGACGTCCCCGTGTTCGCGGGCTGCGACCGTCCGCTGCGCCGGGATCTGGTCACCGCCGAGCACGTTCACGGCAAGACCGGTATCGACGGCGCCGACCTGCCCGATCCCACAATTGCCCTGCAACCCCAGCCCGCAGTCGACTGGATGGCCGAGACGCTCTTGGCTGCCGGGGAGCGGGAGATAACCATCTGCCCGGTGGGGCCGATGACCAATGTGGCCACCGTTCTGGAGGCCGTCCCGGAGGCAGCCCGCAATATCCGGGAGATCGTCTGCATGGGGGGAGGGTTCTTCGACGGGGGCAATACCACTCCTACCGCGGAGTTCAACGTGTTCGTGGATCCCGAAGCGGCCCAGATCGTGCTTCACAGCGGCGCACCGGTCACCATGCTCCCCCTCGATGTGACCCACAAGGCGCTGATGACCGACGCCTGGATCAACCAGGTTCGGGATCTGGGAACCCGCACCGGGGCGGCCGCGGCGGGGATGCTGGACTTCTACGAGCGCTTCGACGTGGACAAGTACGGCACCTTCGGCGGTCCTCTCCACGATCCCAACGTGATCGCCTATCTGCTGCGCCCCGACCTCTACAGCGGTCGCCATTGCAATGTGGAGGTGGAGACCGAATCCCCCCTCACCACGGGCATGACCGTGGTGGACTGGTGGGACGTCACCGACCGGCCGGCCAACTGCCAATACATCACCGAGGTGGACTCCGACGGCTTCTACGAGTTGTTGTTGGAACTTCTGGCCCGCCTGCCCTGATCCAGAGTCAGTCGGCGCTGGCCGCCAGCGCGTCGATCTCGGCGTCGTCGTAACCCAGCTCGGCCAGAATCTCCCGGGTGTGGTGGTTGGGTCGAACGGGGCCGGTTCCCACCGCGGCGGGGGTGTCGGAAAACGTGAGGGGCAGCCGCAGGACGGCGATCTCGCCGCCGTCGGGGTCGGGAACCGTTGAGTAGATGTTGAGGTGCTCCACCTGGGGATCGGCGAACGTCTCGTCCACCGCCAATACCGGCCCGCACGGGCATCCGGCCGCGTTTAGCCGCTCCACCCATTCGGCGGTGGTGGCGGTGGCCATGCGCTGTTCGATGATCTCGTCTAGTTCTCGGCGGTGGGCAGTGCGGGTATGGCGGTCGGCGAAACGGGGATCGTTTGCCAGCTCGGGGGCGCCCAGGGCTTCGGCAAAGGTCTCCCACCGCGACATCGGCGCCACGTTGACGTGCCCGTCGGCGGTGGCGAACAAGCCCATCGGCACCACGGTGGGATGGTTGTTGCCCTCCTGGGGCGGAACTTCCCCGTCGGTCAACCAGCGCACCGCCTGGAAGTCCATGAAGTTGATGGCCGCTTCCAGAAGCGAGGTGTGGACCCACTGACCCCGCCCGGTGCGCTCCCGGGCCACCAGCGCGGCCAACACTCCCTGGGTGAGAAACGTGCCCGCCGCGGTGTCGGAGACGGCGATGCCCACCCGCCACGGCCCGCTCCCCGGCGGTCCGGTCACGCTCATCAGCCCGCTCAAACCCTGGGCGATCTGGTCCACCCCCGGACGGTTGGCGTAGGGCCCCTCCTGGCCGAAGCCCGAAATGCTGGCGTACACCAGCCGGGGGTTGCGGGCCGCCAACTCGTCGTAGCCGATGCCGAGGCGATCTTTTACGGCGGGCCGATAGTTCTCCACCACCACATCGGACCGATCGGCCAGCCGGTAGAAGGCCTCTCGTGCTCGGTCATCGGTCAGGTCGAGCTGCATCGACCGCTTGTTGCGCTGGAGGTTTTGATGGTCGGACCCGGTCAAAAGCTGGCGCTGGGGATCGACCACACAGATCACGTCGGCGCCCATATCGGCCAGTTGCCGGGTACAGGTAGGACCGGCCCGGGCCCGGGTTAGATCGATCACCCGCAGGCCGGCCAGCGGCCCGTTTCCCGGATCGGCGCGGTCGTACATCGACATCGTGCTACTACTAACCGATGGCCCAGACAGTGGAAACCGGCACCGACAAGCTGATCGCCGAGGTCGAGGGCGCGGTGGGCCGCATCGTGTTTAACAATCCCGAGCGGCACAACGCCATCACCACCGACATGTTCGCGGCGCTGGCCGCCGTTGTCGACGCCTACGAGCAAGACGCCGAGATCCGGGTGGTGGTTGTCTCCGGCGCCGGGGGCCGGGCCTTCGCCTCCGGCGCCGACATCGGAAACCTGGACTCGGCTCGAGGTCCGAGCCGCAACCCCTCCCCCGACGATGCCCGCACCAGCCGAGGACCGGCTGCTCTCGGCCGCCTTTCCAAGCCGCTGATCGCCGCGGTGGACGGGTATTGCCTGGGCGGTGGGCTGCTGGTGGCCCTGCACGGCGATCTGCTGGTGGCCACCGACCGCTCGCAGTTCGGCATCCCCGCCGCCCGCTTGGGGGTGGGCTATCCCATCGAGGGGGTGGAGCAGCTGGTGGGCCGGGTGGGCGACGCCAACGCGGCGCTCATCTTGATGACCGGGAATCGGTTCGGTGCCGAGAAGGCGGCCAGCATGGGCTTGGCCCACAAGGTTGTGCCTGCCGACGAACTCGACGACGAGGTCGAGCAGCTCTGCTCTCGCCTGGTGGCCAATGCCCCTCTAACTCTGCGGGCCGTCAAGCTATCTATCGCCACGGCCGCCGGCCGGGGGGATCGACAGGCGGCCCTGGACGCCATCGCCGATTGCTGGGCCAGCGAGGATTTCGCCGAGGGCCGGGCTGCCTTTTCTGAGCACCGCGAACCCCGTTTTCAGGGACGCTGATCATAGAATCAGCCTCTACAAGTATGTCTTCGGTTGCCGTCTTCTTCGTCTTTCTGCTGATCATGCTGGCGCTGGCCACCCTGGCCATCATCTTGGACTGGATGGGCAAGCCGATCCGCCGCTCATTCCGCCCCCGCACCACCGGCACGCCTGCCTGGGTGATGGTGGACGCCCCTGCGCCGCCGGAGAGTCCCGAAACCGCCTCAGAGCCTCCCGTCGAACAGCCCGCCGAGTTCCCCGCCCTCAACCCCGCTCCCCTGCCCGAGGAGCCAATCCCGTCGGGGCCGTGGCAGGCGGGCGAGTCCATCTTCAAGCTCACCCCCCGGGGAACCCCTCCGTCGATCACCGCCGTGCGCCGCCGCTACTGGAAGAACTTGTCCGAGCGCCCCTCCTCTGCGGTGTTCGGCGAGGACAACCGGACGCTGATGGCTGTGGGCCAAGCACCCCAGCGTTTCAACCCCCGGACCGGCGCCATTGAGGAATTGAGCCTGCCCGAGTCCATGCTGCGCTACTGCTGGGCCGCCAAGCGAAGGCCCACCCCCACTTGGGAAGACCAAGGCCTCGACCCCTTTGCCCGGCCATGACGGAGGGACCGTGACCGCCAATCCCACCCTCAGCGACCTGTTTGCCGACGGGGCCGAGACCGTTGAACACCGCGGGCGAGACGTCCGCCCGGTACTTCGCTTAGCAGCATCGGAGGGAACCAAGGTGCGGGTGACGCGCATCGCCGCCCGGCCTGATCGCCGCCAAGCCCTCAAGCTGGCCGCGGTGAACGGGCTCCTCGAGGTGAACGGGGCCACCTCCGAGGTCATCTCGCTCTGGTCCGACACCAGCCCCGACGACGTAGAGCTGACCGTGATCGGCGCCAAATCCCGGCGATTGGAGGTGTGGAACGCCTGGGATCTGGGCGGCCTGGAGACGGCTTGGCTGGGCAACGCCGGGTTGGTCGTGGAGCAGGCAGAGCGCTACCTGACCCTGCATTGCAGCGACGGACTCGGTCCCCCCAGCTTCACCGACCTCCAAGTGCGCCTTTCGGTGGCCCAGCCGGGCTGATTCGGGGCAAGCTTGAGCATGGCCATATCGCTGGACGATCTCACCGCTGACACCTCCTTCACCCAACACGTCAAGGGCCAGGTGACGTTCTTGCCAGAGCCCGAGCGAGCCGACCGGTGGACGCCGATGATCTCAGTGGACGACCACATCGTGGAGCCCCCCGGGGCCTTTGCCGACCGGTTCCCGGCCAAATACGCCGATGACGCCCCCCGGGTGGCCACCCTCGACGACGGATCGGAGACGTGGCTGTATGCCGGGCACTCGCTGCCCAACGTGGGGTTCAACGCCGTGGTGGGCCGGCCAGTGAGCGAGTACAGCTTCGAGCCAACCCGCTTCGAGGACATGCGCCAGGGCTCATGGGACATCGACGCCCGGATTTCCGACATGGACCTCAACGGGGTCTACGCCTCGCTGTGCTTCCCGTCGTTTCTGCCCGGCTTCTGCGGACAGCGGTTCCAACAGCTGACCGACGACCCCGAACTGGCCCTGGCCGCGGTTCGGGCCTGGAACGACTGGAACATCGAGGAATGGTCCGGGGCCTATCCCGATCGCATGATCCCGTGCCAGATCACCTACTTCCTCGACCCCGAGGTGGGCGCAGCCGAGGTGTACCGCAACGCTGAGCGGGGCTACCGGGCCATCAGCTTCTCCGAGGCCCCCCATTCTCTGGGGTTCCCCTCGCTGCACTCCGGCCACTGGGATCCGATCATGGCCGCCTGCGAGGAGACTGAGACGGTGGTGTGCCTGCATGTCGGCTCCTCGGGCACCTCGCCGGCCACCTCGCCCGATGCCCCCTCCGACACCGTGGGGGTGCTGTTCTTCGGCTACGCCATGTTCGCCGCGGTGGATTGGCTGTACTCCAAGATCCCAGTGCGCTTTCCCAACATCAAGATCGCCCTCAGCGAGGGGGGCCTTGGCTGGGTGGCCGGGCTGTTGGACCGCCTGGAGCACGTCCGCAAGTACGACTCCATGTACGGCACCTGGAATGATGTGGAGCTCTCACCCGCCGACACCCTGCGCCGCAACTTCTGGTTCTGCGCCATCGACGACCCCTCGGCTTTCGACCAGCGCCACTACATGGGCCTGGAGAACCTGATGGTGGAGTCGGACTACCCCCACGCCGACTCCACCTGGCCCAACACCCAGGAACTGCTCCGCCAACAGCTCAGCGGCATCCCCGCCGACGAGGTGGCCCGCATCTGCTGGGCCAACGCCAGCGAGCTCTTCCGCCACCCCGTCCCCGACTCGGTTGTCAACGACCCCAACAGCTTTTAGGGCCCGCTTAGCCGCCGCCGGTTGCTGCTGGAATGTTGTTGTCGTGCGCAAGTGGATTGGTTAGGATGCTCCCGGTGGAGCTGGGGGGGATCGAACCCCCGCGGTCAGTTGTCAAATCTGGCACCGCCCCGACCAACCGGGCAGCCCCTTGAGGAGAGAGCATCGCTTTCTCCTAGGGCCGCACCGGGTCTGTGCACGAGACCCGGTGCGGCCCTTAGTATTGTACGGACAAACACTGCATTACTCAACATTCATTCTTATAGATTGAAATATATTGATATGGAGACTCTGCCCTGAGCGACCTATCCGCTGATCCTGAGGTGGCTGCCGCGTATGTGGCGGCGGGGTGGTGGGGGCACGACACGCCCACCGACCTGATTCGGCGCAACGCGGCCGAGCGGCCTGATGACACTGCGTATGTCACGTGGAGTCGGCCGACCGGAGGGACAGGAGACAATCTGGGCAGCATCGATCGGACAACGTGGGCGGGCTATGACCGGTTGTCGGATCGGGTGGCGGCGGCGCTGTTGGCGGCGGGGCTGGATCGGGGCGACCGGGCGGCGGTGATCTTGCCCGATAGCGCCGCGGTCCACGCGGCGTTCACCGGGGCCGACAAGGCCGGAGTGGTGGTCATGGGGATCGGACACCGGGCCGGGCCGGCCGAAATCGCCCACCTGGTTGAGAAGTCCGGGGCCCGGGCTGTCATCACCGGGACCGCCCATAGAGGGCGTCCGGCCGGGGAATCGGTAACTGAGTTACGTCAAGGCCTGCCCGCCCTCGCCCACCACATCGCCATCGACGGCCTCGGCCAGGATGCCGCCCTGTTCTTGAATGGCGAGCCCGCCCCTGGGCCAGAAACGGTGCTCAAGTTTGGCGAAGCCGTGGAGGGCCGTCGTCTGGGGGCCTCGGAGCTGTGCTTGCTTAACTCCACATCGGGCACCACCGGCCTGCCCAAGTGCGTGATGCAGACCCACAACCGCTGGTTCTACTTCCACCAGAAGGCAGTGGAGTACAGCGGGCTGGGGACCGACGAGGTTTTCTGCGTGCCGGTGCCCGCGCCGTTCGGCTTCGGGCTGTGGACCGCCCACTACACCCCCACCATTTTGGGCGTGCCCACCGTGGTGATGGCCGAATTCGACGCCGCGGCGCTGTTGCGGCTCATCGAGGCCGAGAGGGTGACCGTGCTGTGCGCCGTCACCACCCAGTTCATCATGATGCTCAACTCCCCTGCCTTCGACGACCACGACCTGTCGTCGCTGCGGCTGATGTTCACCGGGGGCGAGGCCATCCCCTATCAGCGGGCCGCCGAGTTCGAGGACCGCACCGGCTGCACGGTGCTGAACTTCTACGGCTCCAATGAGACCGGGATGCTGAGCGGGACCCGCTTGAGCGACCCGCGGTCGGCCCGGCTGCGCACTGGGGGCAAGTGCGAGCCCGAGATGGACTGCGCGTTGTACGACCCCGACGACGGGCAGCGGCTTCCCGAGCTGCGGGGCCGGGGCCAGCCCGCCTGCCGGGGGCCGGCCACCGCCTTGGGCTACTACGACGACGACAAGGCCAACACCGAGCTGATGACCGACGACGGCCGGATGCTGATGGGCGACATCGTGGAGATCGACGACAATGGCTATTTGCGGGTGGTGGGCCGCACGTCGGACTTCATCATCCGAGGGGGTAAGAACATCAGCGCCCCCGCGGTGGAAGACGAGGTGATGACCCACGCGGCGGTGGCCATGGTGGCCGCGGTGGCCGCGCCCGACCCGGTGTTCGGCGAGCGGGTGGCCGCCTACGTGGAGCTGGTTCCCGGCACCAGCCTGGACTTGGACGGGCTCCGGGAACATCTGGGCGAGCGAGGCGTGTCCCGGGAGTGGTGGCCCGAGCACCTCTTCGTGGTCGATGCCCTGCCCCGGTCATCGGGGGGCAAGGTGGCCAAGGGCCAGCTCAAGAAGGACGCCGCCGTCCGGCTGGCCTAGGGAGCCGACAGCTAGCGCACACCACTAGCGCTGAGTCAAGACGATTGCCAGCCAGCGCCCGCTGAGGGGCAAGGCCGCGAGCTGAGACATGGCGTCCAGCAGGAACTCCACGGCCACTCTTGGGTCTTGGCCCTCGGGCAGCTCGTAGACCAGGCCCCGCTTGATGTGGTCTTGGCGCCGGTTCCACCCGTCGGGCTCGGTCACGCCCCGCTCCTCCAGCAGCTTCGCGGCGTGTCGGCCGCCAGCGTGCTGCAACCCCACCGAAGCGGGCTGCCACTTGTCCCTATGGTGGTGGCCCGGCACCCAAGTGCCCAGCGGGATGGGCGGCCCCTTGGCGGTGAACAGCTTGAAGATGGGTGACTCGGGGGGCCGGTTTTCGTCGGCCACCAGCGGCTGCACGTTCATCCACCCCTTGCCGTCGCCCCGGGCGGCCAGGGTCAGCATCTCGTGGACCACTTCCTCCATGTTCAACCGCTCGAACCGGATGTGGCGTTTATCGAGGGCCACCCAGCAGTCCCTTCCGGGTGTAGGTGATGTCGGATCGGTCCCGGTGGCCGATGGTGAAGTCGTCGTCGTAGGGGAACGAGTAATTCAGCGTGAGGGTGTAGCGCCACTCGAAAGCGCAGATGCGAGTAGCGATCAGCCAAGGGCCGCCGTCGCGGCGCTCGAACCGGTCCACATAGCGCAGGCCCATGCGCATGTCGGACCCCGGCCCGTCGGTGGTGGGGTGCACCACGTGGTGGGCATTGCAGTAGGTCTCCACGAATGCCACATCACCCTCGAGTTCGATGCGGGACTGGCCCAGCAGGTGCTGGGTGTAGTCGAAGTGGGCCAGCACCTCCAACACCCAGTCGGCGAACTCCACCGGGCTGCCCCGGAAGTTGTTGTGATCGTCGAAGCCGTCGGGGTGATAGCCGGAGACGATCAGCTCCTTGTCGAGCCGATCAGTGCCCCGGGCCACTCGGTGGATGGTGTCGGTGATCTCGTCCTTGTCGAGCAGCGCTTGGAGCCGAGGGTCGAGATCAGCCATCCCCAACCCCGATCATCACCGCCGAGAGGGTGAACGGGCCGTCGCCGGTATTGCGCCAGGCGTGCTCGGTGCCCCGCTGGATCACACAGTCGCCAGCGACAAGGTGCGTGGGGGGCTGGCCGGGCAGCTCCAGGTCCACCGTGCCCTGGGCGATCCGCACGAAGTCGATGGTGGGGGTTTTGTGCATCAACGCGGCCTGGTCGGCCATCGACGCCGGGATGGTCACCTGCTTCCAGGTCACTCCTCCGCCCGGCGGGTTGAGCTGCATCTCTGACACCGCGCCATCGCCGCCCTGAAGCTCGCTGGCCACCGGGGCGAAGGTGTGCCATAGCTCGGCGGTCACCACCCCTCCGTCGGACTGCGATGCGGTGGCCGGCGGACCGTCGGCGCACACCCCGTCGCCGTCGGTCACCACCCGGCGGGGCCCCAATGCGCCGGTTGACGCGCCGGCGAACCCGGGGTCATTGCCGTCGCCCACTCCCAGCATGGTGGCGCTGAAGGTGCAGGGCTCATCGCCCAGGACGATCCACCGGTGCCAAGTGCCCCGCTGGATGACGCAGGATCCGGCGTCGAGCTCGACGGTATGGTCGTTCAGCTCCAGGCGAATACGGCCCGAGATGACCTCGATGAAGTCGATGGTGGGAGTGGCGTGGAAGCCCACGCGCTTCTGGTCGAATCGGGGGTCGTCGGTAGGGCCGATCGCCTTGCCGCCCGAGGGCTTCAGGGTGAAGATCCGCCACGAGATCCCTCCGGGCGGGGGAACGAAATCCTTGCGGTCGGCCGGTTCGTCGCCTCCGTCGTCCACGGTGACCGGAGGCTGGCCGACGTACCACAGATTGGCCGTGGTCCTTCCCAGGAAACTCGGCTCCGCAGGCCCGTCGGAGATGATCACCGGTACTCCTGTGTCGTCGTGCCCGGTTACGATTCGCCGCTTCGTGAATGCCATCCGGCAACCGTAGCGGCCCACTACGGCCTCAGCGCACGTTGCCCAACCCGAAGAAGAACCATCCGGCTGGGTAGCCTCGGAGCAGATGTTCGACCCCCCTGACGACGTGATCGCGCCGGATCGCCCCTTGCGAGTGGCCGTTTTGGTCAAGCAGATCCCGGTGTTCGAGGACATGGTGTTGGGACCCGACGGCCGCATGGTGCGAGACGGCATCGACATGCACATGAACGACTACTGCCGCCGGGCGGTGGCCAAAGGCACCGAGGTGGCTCGGGCCAGCGGGGGCACGGTAACGGTGTTCACCCTGGGGCCTCCGTCGGCTGAGAATGTGTGCCGGGAGGCCCTCTTGTTCGGGGTCGACGCCGGAGTTCACATCTGCGACCCGGAGTTTGCCGGGTCGGACACTTGGGCCACCGCCAAGGCCCTGGCCGCCGCCCTGGAGAAGCTGGGGCCATTCGATCTGGTGATGATGGGACGCAACTCAGTGGACTCCGATACCGGCCAAGTGCCGCCGCAACTGGCCGAGCTGTTGGGACTGCCGTTTGCCACCGGAGTGCGCCATTTCTCCCTCCACGGCGACCGCCTCGAGCTGCGGCTGGAACACGACGACGAGTGGGTGGATGTGGCGGTGGGGCTTCCCGCGGTGGTGTCGTGTGCCGAGCGCTTGTGCGACCCGTGCAAGATCAAGGACCCCGAGGCCTGGGCCACCGCAGACGGCTCGCTGATCCAGACAGTGTCCGCCACCGATCTGGGTCCTGGTCCGTGGGGCCAGGAGGCCAGCCCTACCTCGGTCGGTCCGGTTCAGATGATCGACGTTGAGCGTCGCCGCCAGATGATGACCGGCACGCTCGACGAGCAGGTCGAACAGGCTGTGGCGATATTGGCCGAGAAGGGGGCGTTGGCCACCGGCTCGATGCCCGAGCCGGACTTAGTTGCCGGGCGCTCTGGAGGCGGGTCGGGAGCGTCCACCATCGCCGTGCTGGTGGAACCCGGCCGGGAGCGGGTGACCCGAGAGCTATTGGGAGCGGCTTCCGAGTTGGCCGCGGAGATCGGCGGGAAGGTGGCCGCCCTCGGTCCCGGCCTGGATGATCCCGATGATGACCTGGGCCCGTGGGGGGCCGATGAGCAGATCGATATCGGCGGCGGCGATGGCGCCACCCCGCTGGTCGAGGAAGACCTGGCGTCGGCCATGTCGGCTTGGGCCGCCGAGACCCAGCCGTGGGCGGTACTGGCACCGGGCACCGCTTGGGGCCGTGAGGTGGCCTCCCGGATGGCAGCGGCGCTGGGCGCAGGCCTAACCGGCGATGCCGTGGGGCTGAAGGTGGACGACCACGGGAAGCTGATCGCCATGAAACCGGCCTTCGGGGGATGGCTGGTGGCCGAGATCCTCTGCTCGTCTCCGATCCAGATGGCCACGGTTCGCCCGGGGGTGCTGTCCTTCCCCCGGCCCAATCCCGAGCGCCCGCCGGCCCTCCGGTCATCGCTGGGCTCTATGGGCCACAGCCGCCTCGAAGTCATCCGGCGCTATCGGGACGACGACAGCGACGAGCTGGCCAACGCCTCGGTGGTGATCGGCGTGGGCCAGGGAGTGGATCCGACCGACTATCCCAAGCTGGAGAAGCACCAGGCCGCCATCGGCGCCGCCCTGTGCGCCACCCGCAAGGTGACCGACTACGGGTGGATGCCGCGGGCCCGCCAGGTGGGCATCACCGGCCACAGCATCAGCCCGCAGCTTTATTTCGCCATCGGTATGAGCGGGAAGTTCAACCACACCGTGGGGGTACGCAACGCCGGGACGGTGGTGGGCATCAACCCCGACCCCGAAGCTCCCTTGTGGGAGATTGTGGACATCGGCTTTGTGGGCGACTGGGCCGAGGTGTTGGACGCCCTGATCCCCCGTCTGGCCGAAGCTCAGGCGAGCTAGCCATCGATTTTCCGATGGGCGCTGACCAGACTACGCCCGCAAATTCGGATAGTTGGTTTTCCAAGATCGTCGCCCTCACCAGGCAGTCCGTGTCGTGTTGGCGGGAGGGAGAGGGCGGTACCGGGGCAGCAGAGATCGCCTTCTGGTCGGCGGTGTCGCTGTTTCCGGCCGCAGTGGCCGCGGCCGCCATCGCCTCGACGGTTCGGGCGGTGTCGGACCGGATCGCCGACCGATTCAACGAATGGCTGGCCAACGCCGGACAAACCGCGCTCAGCGATGTGGACAGCACCATCGGCGAGGAGTTCGCCGATGTTGTCTCCGCGCCCCCGGCGGCCACGTCCATCGCCGCGGTGGTGGCGGTGTGGGGCACCATGCGAGCCGCCGCGGCGGCCTGCCGGGCGGTGCGCCGGGTGCGGGGCGCGCCCCGCCGTACTTGGTGGATGGAGCGATTCACCGGGTTTTGGCTCTTGGTAGGCGCTCTTCCCCTCATCGCCGGGCCCACCGCCATTGCGGTCTGGGTCGATCCTCGGCTGGCCCCAGTGGTCGGCTTCGTGTCGGCAGTGGCCGTGTTCTCACTTGTGCAGAAGATGGCCTGCCCTCGGCGTCCCCTGCGCCACGACCTGATCGGCGGTCTGGTATCGGCCGTCTGGTTCTCCGTGGTTTCAGCCGCCGCCGCGGTAGCGGTGAACTGGACCTTGGGCGGCACTGCCATCACGGTGGCCACCGCCGGAACCCTGGCCGCCCTGAGCTGGCTATGGGCCGCCGCCTGCGGCGTCACCGCCGGCGCAGCCGTCGCCGGCGCCCTCGACCAGCGCAACGGGGCTACACCGGCTCCCCCAGTTGAGGCCTAGTCACCCAGTTTCTCTGCCGCGGCCCGAAACCACTCCAATCCACTGACCATGACTGAGAATCTACGTTGCCGCCCAGACGACGAGAGGCTTGTTTTCGCCGATTAGAAGTCCAACCCCAACCCTGAACCAGGCCCCTCGCCCCGGCGGCCCTTGTCGCTCCGTTCGACTACCGGCTCTCTCGTCAGTGGGGCCAACTCAAGCCAAGCCCGAGAGAGTTCGGTTGCTGCCTGTCCGAGTACAAGGACGGCTTCACCAATCCGAGCGCTGTCACCCACCATGAGCACCAAATGTCCCCGTTCCAGCTCAATTCCCCGCCTCTTGCAGATCTTCTTTCCCATTCGCATCTGGTCCTGCGAGAGGTCGTCGCTGAAAGACTGCATTTGAATCTGTCCCCAAGTCTCTCCGTAGTCGGTGACCAGAAAGCAAGAGTCCCGCGGCTCCACAAACACATCAATGAGGTCACCATCGGGATACAGGAAGGGTGTTCTCACCTGTACTGCCCCCAATTGGGTCAACGAGCACTCGAAACTCTCCCCAAGCGTCCCTTGGAGACTCTCGTGCAAGCTCGCAGGTTTCATAGCCGCTCTTCCCCTATCCGAGACGGTTCACCAAGCCTACCCAAGTGGACAATCCGAGCCTCTGCGCAAAATTGCCCCCATGCTCTCACCGGCTCATGCCACTGTGCGGTGATATCCGATGGCATGTACGCCTGCCGGTCTCTGAAATCTGCGGACCACTTGTGCTTGTGCGGACTCCCGAGTAGCTCTCCATCGGGGTTGCGATGACCGTGGCCCACGTCGAGGCCGTAGATTCGTCCCACGCCGCTGTAAAGGAGCACATACGACAGCCTCCTCCCCGATTGGTTCCACCGGCCGAAGACCTCAATCGGATATCCCGGACCAGATGCCAGCGGCACTCGAAAGTAGTAGCTGGCTACTCGCCCCCTGTCTGCCCGCCATTCAATGTCAACCTCAACCCGCTTGCTCTCGTCCATGAGAATCGCTTCGAACTCCCTATCCGAGATCACAGTCCAGCCAACCTCCCAATCGAATCACTTTCGCTTCTTCCCGGTTCATACCCCTGCCTAATCCGAGGCAGTTGGGAGTGTAGTACATCCAAAATGAATTAGATATACTGATTTGTCGCTTGTTATGGACTTGTAAGCCCCTGAGTGTGGGGTACCGTCGGGCTATGACCGAACCTCGTCAACCCGATGTGCTCAGCCGGCTGCCCATTCCCGAGGAAGTCCGCGACGACGTGATGGAGATGCTGAGGGTCGGCCCGTCGGCGGTGTGGGGTCGTCCGGTGCTGAGCCGTCGGGAGCGCAGTCTGGCCACCATCGCCATGATGACCGCACTGGGCAACGAGTTCGCCATCCGCGAGCACGTCATCATGGGCTTGGACTCGTTCGGCCTGAGCCGGGAGGAGATCTGCGAGGTCATGATCCAGGCCGCTATCTACGCCGGCTTCCCGGCCGCCATGAAGGCCTTCGAGATCGCCACCGACATCTTCGCCGAGCGAGACGCTGCTGATTGATCGAGGGCCTATCGGCACTATGGGGAGTGTGCGCCGTCACCCAGTCGGGCCTCGAATCATGAGCCGGCTGCCCGGGGGCTGGGTGCCATACAAGTTTGAGCGATTCGAGGTTTCGCCGGTGACCCCGACCATCGGCGCTGAGCTGAGCGGCCTCTCCCTGGAGAGTGTGGACGACGAGCTGTTCGCCGAGCTCGACCGGGCACTGCTGGAGTGGAAGGTGCTGATCGTTCGGGACCAGCCCATCGACGTGGCCTCACAAGGCGCTTTGGCTCTCCGCTGGGGGCCACTCACCGATGATCAGCTGATTCCCAATCCCGGCTCCGCCGCCCTAACCGATGCCATCACCTTTGAGCGCAACGACACCGTTATCGGCCTCGAGAACATGTGGCACACCGACGGTACGTTTCGGGAGTATCCTCCGGTCTGCACCATTCTGCGAGCGATCGAGGTCCCCCCGGTAGGGGGCGACACGCTATTCGCCGATATGGCCGCCGCCTGGGACAACCTCGACCTCGAGCTACAGGACCGACTCACCTCTCTTTCCGCCCGCCACGACTGGAGTATCGGGGCCTACGCCGACAAGTACGACGATCAACTCGAAGATCTGCGAGCCGAAGTCCCGCCCGCTGTCCACCCCGTGGCCCGACCCCATCCCCGCACTGGCCGGCTCACCCTATTCGTCAACGCCGGGTTCACGACAGAACTGGTCGACAACGGCGGCCATCCCATTGAAGACAGCGACGATCTGTTGACGCTGCTCTGCCGCCAAGCTGAGATCCCCGAATACCACTGCCGAGTCCGCTGGACTCCTGGCACTGTGGTCATCTGGGACAACCAGGCAGTGCAGCACTACGGCGCCAACGACTACTACCCCGTCCGCCGACTCATGGCCCGCGCCTCGGTGGCGGGAGGCTGATCTGCCTTCGAGCTAGTGGTGCGCCTTGGCGGTGAAGATCCAGCGGCCGTCGGTGTTTGATAGGTGGCCGCAGCTGGGGCCGGCAAAGTGGGTGCCGAAGATGAGGATGCCGGAGTCGGCGTAGCGGTCGCGGAACTCCATCCGGGTGGCTGAGGCCCGGGGCGGGTCGTCATCGGCTGTCATCACCCACTCAGGGGCGGTGAACTGCACGGGGTGATGGACCAGATCGCCGGTGATCACGGCTTCTTGGCCCGCCGAGGAGATCCTCACGCTGACGTGGCCGGGGGTGTGGCCCGGTGAGGGCTCCAGGTGGATCTCGTCGGTTACGGCGTGGTCGCTGTCCACCAGGTCGGCCAGACCAGCCTCGAGCACGGGGCGCACCGCGTCGCCGAAGGTGATGGCCGCTCCCTCAGCCCCGGAGTCCCAGTACTCGTACTCGGTGCGACCGAACAGATAACGGGCGTTGGGGAATGTGGGCACCCACTCTCCGTTCACCAGGATGGTGTTCCAGCCCACGTGGTCGAAGTGCAGGTGGGTACACAGCACGATATCGATGTCTTCGGGCTCGTAGCCCGCCGCGGCCAGCTCGTCGAGGAACCCGTTGCCCAGGTGGCCCATCTCGGGAATCATGTCAATGGGCCGGTTGCCGATGCAGGTGTCCACCATGATGGTCTGGCCCTGTGACTCCAGCACCAGGGCGTGAATGGACAGGGCCAGATCGCCAGAGTCATCCAAGAAGTGGGGCACCAGCCAGTCGGCGTTGGCCTCAAACACCGCCATGTCGGGCTCCACATACATGCCTTCGGGCGAAACTGGTTGCAGGATCTCCCGCACCAGCATGACCTTTACGTTGCCGATATGGGTGGTCAGTGCCATGGCTATCCTCCGATCTTGTCCAAGACTTCGGTGTGGTAGCGCCCGACGAAGCGGCGGATGTCGTCGATATCAGCGCTGCCCGATTCTGCGGCCGAGACGATCAACCGATCAAGACCCGTCTCGGCGTACTTCTCGATGAGTCCCAGGTCGAATGAACCGCCCCGCTGGTAGCTGCCCGGCCACACCGTCATCTCGATGGCGTCGGGATCCCGGCCGTGCTCGACGGCGGTGGCCCGGATGACGGCCACCCGGTCGGCGTAGTCCTCGGGCGAGATCACATAGGGGTAGAACCCATCGCCCAACCGCCCGGCCCGCCGAGCGGCCCGTCCGGTGCTACCTCCGATAACGATGGGAGGACCACCGGGCTGGGCCGGGTTGGGCAAGCTCTCGCACTCGTAGAAGCTGGCCGCGTTGCTCTCGTATGTGCGATAGCCCGGCGCCCACAGCTCCCGCAGGGCGCCGATGCATTCATCCAGCCGCTCGCCCCGACCCTCATAAGGCACCCCGCAGGCGGCGTACTCCTCGACCTGCCAACCGCTGCCCACTCCGAGGATCACCCGCCCGCCGCTGAGGGCATCCAGGGTGGCCACCCGCTTGGCCATCACCGCCGGCGGGTGCAGGGGAAGCACCACCACCCCGGTACCCAACCGCACCCGCTCGGTCACTGACGCCATGAACGCCAGCATCTCCAGAGGATCGGGCATCACCACGCCCGGAGCGCCGGGCATGCGTCCCGACTCCGAGTAGGAATAGCGGGGCTCGTAGTTGTTGGCCACCACCACGTGCTCCACCGTCCAGATCGACTCCACTCCCTCTTCGTCCATCGCCTGGGCGAACTGGGTGACCCAGCGGGGATCGGTGATCACCGACTCGTGCATGTGGGGAAGGACTCCAAGGCTGACCATGGGCAGAACATTACGCACTGGCCGCCCGGCACGGGTCACTGTCTGACTGACGGGTTAGCTTCATGGCATGCCGGAGCATCTGGTGATCGACGTGGACGGCCATGTGTTTGAGCCCGACGAGCTGTGGGAGCAGTATCTGCCGGCCCGATTCCACGAGCGGCGGCCCCGGCTGATCACCGACGACCGGGGCACCACTCGCTATGTGATCGAGGGCAGGGCAATCCCCCCGGGCACTGGTGTCGGCGCCTGGGCTCCCGAGGGCATCCGGGAGTCCACCACCCACCGGGAAGGCGGGGTGGACTCCGGGCTGCGACTGGCCGACATGGACACCGAGGGCATCGACACCGCGGTGCTGTACGGGGCGATGTCGCTGGGCCTTTACGCCGGTTCGGACCAAGATCTGACCGTGGCCTGCTGTCGGGCCTACAACAACTGGCTGGCCGACTGGTGCTCGGCCGACCCCAAGCGGCTGCGGGGCACCCCGGCGCTGCCATTGAAATGGATGGACGAAGCGGTGGCCGAGGCCGAGCGGTGCGTGGCCGAATTGGGGTTCGTGTCGCTGACCGTGCCCTGTGCGGTGGGCGACCGCAACCCCGACCACCCCGACAACGACCCGCTCTACGACCTGGCCGAGCAGTTGGACGTGCCCCTGGGATTCCACGCCGGCGGCTGCCGATTTGCCAACAGCCGGTTCACCGACGCTTACGCCCAACTCCATGTGATCGAGTTCCCGTTCAACCTGATGTTCGCCGCCACCACCTTGATCTGCGGTGGGGTGTTCGAGCGGTTCCAGCGGCTCCGGGTGGCGCTATTGGAAGGCGGAGTGGGCTGGGTTCCCCACACCATGGAACGACTTGACGAGCACTACGAGTACCGGGCCCACGAATTCGACGCCATCACCAAGCCGCCCGGCGAATACCTGGCCGAAGGGCGGCTGTTCGTGTCCACCGAAGGCGAGCACGGTTTGCCCCAGGTGATCGAGCAGATCGGCTGCGCCATCATCGTGTGGGCATCTGACTACCCCCACTGGGACAGCGATTTTCCCACCAGCGTGACCGGGGTGACCGATCGCTCTGATCTGGACGACCACCACAAGCAGGCGATATTCGAAGCCAACCCCAAGCGGCTCTTCGGATGGGATTGAGCCCATGAGCGCGATCACCACCGCCAACACCATCGAAGAGTGGGTGGAGTTGGCCCACACCGAAGGGCTGACCGACGGACTGCCGGTGTATCCCCCCACCCGAGCCGCGGTGGACGCCCTGGTGGAGGCGTCGGGCCGAGACCCCGGCCTGCTGCTGGGGGCCATACCGCCGAGGGGCGGCGCGGCCACTGTCGAGGTGGTGGCCGCCAATGCGGCAATGGCCGGCTGCAAGCCGGAGCACTTCGAGGTGGTACTGGTGGCCGTGGAGGCCATGTTGGAAGATCGCTTCAACCTGCGGGGGGTGGTCACCACCACCCATCCGTGCTGGCCCCTGGTCATTGTGTCGGGAACGGTGGTTGAGCAGCTCGAAATGGCCCACACCGAGTCGGTGTTCAGCGGCGGCGGCGCCCACGCCAACGCGGCCATCGGCCGGGCCATCAAGCTGTTGCTGTGGAACGCGGGCGGGGCCACGCCCGGAGAACCGGTCAAAGAGGTGTTCGGCCATCCCGGCCGCTACGCCTTTTGTGTAGCCGAGTCGCCCGCCAGCCCCTGGCCCCCGCTGCATCTAGCCCGAGGAGTCGACACAGCCAGCGGGATCACGGTGTTCGCCTGCGAATCCCCCACCAGCGTGGCCATGTGGGGGGCCGACGACACCCCAGTGAATCGACTGGCCCAGTTGGCCGACGCCATGGCCATCAAGGGGTGCAACAACACCCACACCATGGGCGAGACCCTGGTGGTTCTAACCCCGAACGAGGCCCGGCACATGGCCGAGAACGGCTACGACCGGGCCGCAGTGCAACAACAACTCTGGCAGCAGGCTCGGCGGCGGATCGGCGACCTCCTCTCCCCCGGCGTTCCCCCCTATGCCTGGTGGCCCGACTGGGTGGACGCTGAGAATCCCGATGAGTTGGTGCCGGTGACCGAGCGACCCGAGGACATCCACGTGATGGTCACCGGCGCCGAGTCCATTCCCTGGATGGCGGTGTGCGCCGGCTGGGGCAACCTGGGCGGCTACGCCGTGAGCCGAGCGTTAGTTGGCTAGAACTGACAGGATTAGGGCGTGAATCTGACTGGCGAATTGGTTGATCCCCGGGGCGAGGTTGTGGTCAGCGACGAGGCGCTGGCTCCTCGGCGGGGCCACACCCAGGGGCCGCTGACCATCGGTTTTCTAGTCAACGAGTACAACCCCTCGTCGGGTCCCGACTTCACCCGCTACACCGAGGTGCTGGAGCAGGAGTTCAACCACCGCCTGGATGTGACCGCGGTGGTCCGCCAGCACAAGCCGGTGCTCAGCCGCCCGGCGGGCGACGAGATGCTGGCCTCGTTCCGGGCCTGCGCCGGGGTGGTCAACGGCCTGGCCAAATGAGGCTCATGTACGTCGGGCAGTGTGCTCGACGCCGTGAACCTGGAGAGGCTGGGCATCCCCACCGTCACCGTGGTGACTGAGCCCTTCACCGTGGCCGCCGACACCGTGGCTCGCTCTCTGGGCATGCCCGACGTCCCTAGAGTGGTTATCCCCCACGACTACCTCAGCGAAGACACCGACGCCATCGCCAAGAAACTCGAGCCCCTGCTGGAAGAGATCCTCGACCGGCTGTTGATTCGCTGAGCAGGCTGGCCTCCAGCCTGCTGGCTAGCTGCTCTGCTCTTGGAATTCCTCGGGGCTGAGGATGCGGCCGCCGTCTTTGAACAAGATGTCGTTGTAGCCCTGACCAGGGGGAATGAACTCGGCCCAGATGGGCTTGTGGTAGCCCACATAGATGGTGCGGCGGCCGCCGGAGACAGGGGCCCCAGTGGGGGGCGGAGCGCCGTGCATGGTGTGGCCGTAGTGGACGGTGACGTCGCCGGGCGAGGCGCTGATAGCCACTGTGGGCCAGCCATCGCGCACCTCGCGTGCCCGGTTGGAAGACTTATTCGAACCGGCCAGGTAATGGAGCTGGCCGTTGGCCTCGGTGCACTCGTCGAGCTGAATGCCGATGCTCACCGTGGGACAGGTGATGGAGTGGCCGCCAGTACCGCAGTCCCGGTGCCAAGGAAGATCAGCCAAACCCTCCACGATGCTGGGCAGCTTGATGACCACCGAGACGCCGTCTCCCCGCTCGGGATAGGCGGCGAAGTCGTCCCCGCCCAGCGCGCCGATGGCGTCCAGCCGGCGGTCACCGATCAATCCGAGCATCAGCTCGCTGCGGTCGTCCATGTGGGTCACCCGGCAGCACACCTCATCACCGTCGGAGTTGGTGGCCCACCACGAGCGGTGATCGTCGGGGGTGGCCTCACTGCGCTGGCGCTCCACCTCAGCCCGTAGAGCCTCGATCTCTTCGGCGCTGAACACGCCTCTGATGTGGAGGAACCCAGCCTCGTCGAGGAACCGGCTCATCTCCTCATGGTCGTCGTCGAGAGTGAAGCTGCGGGACAGGTCCACCGTGGGCTCCCACCCCTCGTACAAAGGTCGGCCGTGGTACATGGCCAACAACACCGGCTCGAAGTCCTCGAACAGCCCGAAGTCGCCCCGAACCATCTCGGCGGCCTCGGCGTACATCAAGCCGACCCAGGTCCACAGCTCGGCCACGTAGTTGAACCAGTTCTGCTCGCTGACCTCCACCACCAACTCGGCGTCATCGCCGGGCCGGATAACGATGCCGTTGTCATCGACCACGTAGGTCACCGACCGGCCGTCGGTCAGCCGCCAGGCGAAGCTCTTGATCAGGGCGCCGGCCGCGATGTCAGCAGCCAACTCTCCATTGCCCGCCGCCAGCCGCCGGGGCAGTTCCTCAGCATGGAAATCGTCGAAGTCCAGGTTGTCGAACTGGGGAAGACGGGGAGCATGGTCCACTACAGCCATGACGAGAATTTAGTCCACTGGTACCGAGAGACCCCGAAGCGGCAGGCAGAGGCCGCTCTAGAACTCCATCCCCTCATAGGGGTCGGTCGGGTTGCGGCGAGCATCGATGTCGGTAAAACGAACGGCGGCCGCCTCGGGGGTGATGTCGTGGGTGAACACCCAGAACCGGTCCTCAACAATGGCGCTCACCACGTTGTCGGCTACCACTGAAGGCGCTATTCCCTGGGCGCTGAGTGTCTCCCGCAGCGGGGTCATGATGGCGTTCTGGGTAGCAGTCAGCTCGGCGCCGTAGGGGCGGTTGCGCTCGGAGTTGAAAATCTGGGTGTTCACCAGGTTGGGGCACAAACACGACACCCCCACACCCTGGGGATGCACCTCTCTCCACAGTGACTCGCTCAATCCCACCACCGCGTGCTTGGTGGCGCAGTACATGCCCAGCACGCTGTTGGTGACCAATCCAGCCTCCGACGCGGTGTTCACGATATGGCCCTCGCCGGCTTCCACCATGAGCGGGGCAAACGTGATCACACCGTGGGCCACGCCCATGACGTTTACCCCCACGATCCAATCCCATTCCTCGGGCGTGGTCTCCAGCATCAGCCCGGCAGGTCCCACCCCGGCGTTGTTGCACACCACATGTACGCCGCCGTAGGCCGACAGCGTCTGCTCGGCCAGATCCCTCACCGCCGCGGCATCGCTCACATCGCACAGCACACCCAGCACATCGGCGCCATCGGCCTCAAGCTGGGTGGCCGACCGGGCCAGCGCTTCTTCCTCCACGTCGGCCATCACCACCTGCATCCCCTCGGCGACGAACCGCTTGCTCAAGCCGTATCCGATCCCGCTGGCCGCCCCGGTCACCACCGCAACCCTGCCGTTGAGCTCCTTCATGGCCCGAACTCCTCTGTCCGACGATCCGACGCCTCATCTTGCCAGGGATAATTCCCAGCCGATGATTTCTGGAGTGCCGAGTGACTAAGCAGGAAGGGTGACACCCCGTAGGGTGATGGGAATGGTTGCGCCAGTTGCCGATCTCAACGGGGCCATCGTGGTCGTGGCCGGGGCCGGAGGAGGAGGAATCGGCACCTGTTCTTGTGAAGCCGCGCTGGCAGCCGGGGCCGAGGTCGTGGCGGTGGAACGGTCTCCAGAGGAGCTGGACAAGCTCGACACGCTTCCCCGCCCGGTGGTCAAAGTTCAGGCCGACCTCACCGCACCCGATGCACCGGCGGCCGTCGTTCAAGCCGCACTCGACGCCCATGGCCGCATCGACGGGCTGATCAACGTGGCCGGTGGAACCAGCATCGACGATTTCGGTCCCCTGGTGGACATCGACAGCCAGGGCTGGGACCGGGTAATGGCCAACAACCTCCGCTATGTGGCCTTCCTCAACCGCGCGGTGGCGCGAGCCATGATCGACGCTGGCACCGGCGGGGCCATGGTCAACGTCTCTTCGGTGAGCAGCCTGGCCTCCCAGCCGTTCCTGGCCGCCTACGGTGCGGCCAAGGCCGGGATCAACTCGCTAACCCGCACCATGGCCGTTGAATGGGGCGGCCACGGAATCAGGGTCAACGCCATCGCTCCCGGCACCATCACCACCCCTCGGGCCGGCGACGAAGAGTCTCCCGAGGCGGCCAAACGCGCCATCCCCCTGGGCCGCCGAGGCCATGCTGCGGAGATTGCCGCCGCCGCGGTGTTCCTGCTCAGCCCCCAGGCCAGCTACGTCACCGGACAAGTGTTGGCGGTGGATGGCGGCATGTCGGTAAAGCTGGCCATGCTGGGCGACGACAACGCTCCGGTGTTCGTAACCAAGCCCGAAGTTCGAGCCCGGATGCTCGGGACCGAATCACCATGAGCGAATCGCCGAGCGACGGCAAGCGCCATCGGTTCGCCGATTGGGCTGGGGAGGACGAAGAAGCGCCGGAACTCGTGGCCGCGGCCACCGTGGTGCTCTTGCGCGACACCCCCGAAGGGCTGGAAACCCTGATGATGCGGCGGAGCTCCAAGCTCAGCTTCGTCGGAGGAATGTGGGTGTTCCCCGGCGGACGGGTGGACGACGACGACTACCCCACCGGGCGGCCCGGCGACATATTCGCCGCCAGCCGGGTTGCCGCGGTGCGGGAGGCCGCGGAGGAGGCCGACCTAGACATTGCAGTTGATGATCTGGTGCCCTACTCCCACTGGGTGCCCCCCACCACCATCAACAAGCGCTTCGCCACTTGGTTCTTTCTGGCCCCTGCGCCCGCCGGCACCGTCACCGTGGATGGCGGCGAGATCAAGGAGCACGCCTGGTGGCGCCCGGCCGAAACCATGGCCCGACATGCCGCCGGCGAGATAGAGATGGTCCCACCCACCTTCATCACGCTGATGGAGCTGGGCGAACACCAAACTGTCGACGACGCCTTGGCCGCAGCCCGAGGCCGGGCCGACGACATCCCCCACTATGAGACCCATATCGCCCTCGACGGCAAGGTCCCGGTGTCGCTGTGGCACGGCGACGCCGGGTACGACACCCATGACGCCAGCGCGCCCGGCCCCCGGCACCGCCTCACCCTGAAGGAGGGCGGCTGGCGGTTCGAGCGGACATGACCCACAGCGCCTCCCGCCCATCGGCGGCTTCACATAGGGCTCTGGCGGTGATGACCGCTCTCATCGTGGTTGCCATCAGCGCCTGCGGTACGGATTCGGCTACCCAGACCACCCCCACCGCCACCCCCGCGGCCACTCAGCCACCGGCCACCGCCACTTCGCCCCCAGACCGCGGCCCGGTGACCTACGTGGATCCCGTCTTTCAACCCAATGGCAACCGATTGGCCATCGGCTCGGGGCTGGGCACCGGGTTCATCCAGCAAATCACAACCAAGGACATCAACCTGGGCGACACCCCCACCTGGGTCACCGGCACCAGCACTACTGATGGGGATGTCTGGGTGGTGACCTTGGCCGACGGAACGGTGTACGGCTACCAGATTCCCATTGGGGGCCAGCCATTTCCTGTCGAGATACCCGGTGGACGGCTGGCTCCGGGGCAGCCTCCGGTGCTCGCGGTGCAGGGCAACTCGGTGCGTCTGGCCACCACCCCGGCCAACGCTTCGCCCAACAGCGTGCCGGTGTATCTGACCGGCAATCGAGCCGCTTACGTGGACAATCTTCAGAGGCTCACCGTGCTGGAGCCCGATGGCACGCTGTGGCGACCCAATCTCAAGGTGCTTCCCGACACCCGGGTCGTTCAGGTCAGCCCTGAGAAGGTGCTGGTTTTGGCTGAGCCCACCGATCGCTTCCCCCATTCAGCCCTAGGCGACAACCTGGAGGCCACCTCGGTTGTGGTGGTCACCGTCGGTGTCAACGAAGTGGAGACGATCTATCGGTCTGGGGACGACGTGATCGAGTCCATCGCTCCCCTATTGGCCGATGTCGACGGCGACGGGGTCGACGACGTGGTGCTCATCGTCAGCAATGACAGCGAAGCCTGGTTGGTGGTGGTGTCCAGCACCGGGGGCGGGGTGGTGGCGATCAGCGATCCGGTGGACCGATTGCTGGGCTGGCGCCACTTGATAGCGGTGGGGCCGCTAGGTCCCACCGGACAGACCGAGATCGCTGAAGTGCTGTACCCCGACGCTCAGGGGTCGGTCAGGTTCTTGAGCTTGAGTGGTGGCAAATTGGGGGTTGTGGCGACCCGGACGGGATACCGGTCACACGAATTCGGTGCTCGAAACCTCGAGCAAGCCGTGGCCGCCGACATCGACCGAGACAACTATGTCGAGCTGATCGTCCCCACGCTGGACCGCCAGCACATCGCCGGCGTGCGCCATGGCCCCGATGGGGCGGTGGACATGTGGAGCCGCCCGCTCGGGGGCACGCTGGCCTCGAACATCGCGCTGCTCACCCGACCTGATGGCACCATGTCGGTGGCCGTCGCCACGCTCGAGGGCTCGCTGCGCATTTGGCAGTGAAGAGGTGGCGAGTTGCCAGCCCGACGGCGAGTTACCAGTGCGACGACGAGTTGCCAGTCTGCAAACGAGTCCTCCCGTGTTCATGTCGAGCCGGTAACTTCAAAGCCTGATGGATTCTGACTCCGCGCCCAACCAGGCCACCGAGGTTGAACCGGCGCGGGGGCTCACCAGCGAGCAAGTGGCCGAACGGGTGGCTGCCGGACGCACCAACCGGGTGCCCGACGCCCCGGTGCGCACGCTGCCCCAGATTTTGCGGGCCAATGTGTTCTCTCCCGTCAACGGGATCATGCTGGCCCTGTTCGCCGCCATTCTGGTGGCCGGGTTCCCCCGCGACGGGCTGTTCGTGGGAGTGGTGGTGTCCAACGCAGTCATCGGCGTGGCCCAGGAGATCAGGGCCAAAAGAGAACTAGACAGGCTGGCGGTGCTCAGTGCGCCCAAGGCCCGAGTAGTGCGCGACGGCGTGGTGTCCGAAGTCGGCGTCAGCGAAGTTGTGGCCGACGAGGTGCTTGAGCTGACCCCCGGCGACCAAGTGGTGGTGGATGGAGCGGTGCTCACCTCCTCGGGCTTGGAAGCCGACGAGTCGCTGCTCACCGGCGAGGCCGACCCGATTGAGAAAGAATCTGGTGACGAGCTGCTGTCAGGCAGCTTTGTGGCCGCGGGCAGCGGCCGCTACCAGGCCACCCGCATCGGCGCCGAGTCCTACGCCAGCTCCCTTTCGGAGGAGGCCCGGCGATTCACCCTGGTCAACAGCGAGCTGCGCCGGGGCATCGACACCGTGCTGCGCTGGCTCATCGTGATCATCCCCCCGGCCTCAGCCCTGCTCATCTTGGTGCTGCTCGACACCGAGGACCGCTGGCAGAACGCCTTGCAGGGCACGGTGGCTGCCGCAGTGGCCATGGTCCCCGACGGTCTGGTGCTGCTCACCAGTCTCTCTTTCGTGGCCGGGGTGATCGCCCTGGCCCGCCGGAGAGCGCTGGCCAAGGAACTGGCCACCGTAGAGCTGTTGGCCCGCACCGATGTGCTGTGCTTGGACAAGACCGGCACCATCACCACCGGCCACATCAGCTTCGGCGAAGTGGAAAGCCTGCCCGGCGTTGATCCCGCGCTGGTGTCCACCGCCCTGGGCGCCATGGCCCACGCTGACGAGGCCCCCAACGCCACCATGCTGGCGGTGCGCGACGCTTATCCTGCCCCCGCAGGCGATGACGGCGGCGGTTGGGGCCCGGTGGGCGCCACCCCGTTCTCCAGCGCCCGCAAGTGGTCGGCCATGGAGTTCCGCAGCCACGGCGCCTTCTACTTCGGGGCTCCCGACGTGATCGCTGGAGACCTGCCCGACGTGATGAACCGGGTGGCAGGCCACGCTGAAGCGGGCCGGCGCACCCTGTTGCTGGCCCGAAGCCCCGAGCCTCTGGCCGACGAGACGCTGCCTGAGAGCCGGACCCCGCTGGCCCTGATCCTGCTGGAGGACACCATCCGCCCTGACGCCCCCGAGATCCTGGCCTTCTTCCGAGAGCAGGGGGTGAATCTCAAGGTGATCTCCGGCGACCACACCGCCACGGTGGCCGCGGTGGCCCAGCGGGCCGGCATCCCCAACGCCCACCACCACATGGATGCCCGGGATCTGCCCGAAGACACCGAAGAGATGGCTGCTGTGCTGGCTGAGAACGCAGTGTTCGGGCGGGTGACCCCCCAGCAGAAGCGGACCATGGTGGACGCCCTTCAGTCCAGGGGCCACACCGTGGCCATGACCGGCGACGGTGTGAACGATGTGCTGGCCCTCAAGAACGCCGACATGGGGATAGCCATGGGCAGCGGCTCAGCCTCCACTCGGGCCGTGGCCCAGTTGGTGTTGCTGGACAACTCATTTGCCACCCTGCCCGAAGTGCTGGCCCAGGGGCGCAAGGTGATCAACAACGTGGAGCGGGTGGCCAATCTGTTCGTGACCAAGGCGGCCTACGCCGTGCTGCTCACCGTGCTCGTAGGGATTTTCACCGTGGAATACCCGTTCCTGCCTCGTCATCTCACTCTGGTAGGCACCTTTTCCATCGGCGTGCCCGGCATATTCCTGGCTCTAGCCCCCAGCACCGAGCTGATCCGACCCGGCTTTCTGTCCCGAGTGCTGCGATTCTCGATTCCCGCCGGGGCACTGGCCGCAGTTGCGTCGTTCTTCGTCTATGAGATCGCCCGACGCCACGAAGAGGTCACCCTGCCCGAGGCCCGCACGGTGGCCACGTTCACCCTGCTTGGCGTTGGGCTGGTGATATTGGTGGTGATCAGCCGCCCGCTGCGTCCGTGGAAGATCGGCCTGGCCGCGGCCATGGGCGGGTCGTACCTGATCGTGATGGTATGGCCGTGGGGCCGGAAATTCTTCGAGTTGGACATTCCCCCGGGCTGGATGTGGATTCCCACCATCGCCGCCGTGGTCATCGCCGGGGCCGGCGTGTTCACCATCCCCCGAGCGTTGAGGAGATACCAGGACCAGTGACTGACGACCCAGACGGCCACGATCCCAACAGCTTCCAGGACATCGCCTATTCGGTTGACGAACGGGTGGCGGTCATCACGTTGAACCGACCCGAGAAGCTCAACGCCTTCAGCACCCTGATGGGCACTGAGCTGTCAGAGGCCCTGCGCCGCAGCGATGCCGATGAGGACGTGCGGGCGGTGGTGATCACCGGCGCGGGACGGGCCTTTTGCGCCGGGGCCGACTTCTCCGGTGGGCCGGGCGTTTTCGGCCCGCCCAAGGCCGACGGCTTCCGCTCTGATCCCCTCGAGTTCCACCCCTAGGACGTCCGCAAGCCGGTGATTGCCGCCATCAACGGCCACGCCGTGGGCCTGGGCATGACCATGGCCCTGCAATGCGACATCCGCTATATCGCCGCTGACGCCCGTTGGGGCATCGTGCAGAATCGCCGGGGCGTGCTTCCCGACCTGCGATCCCACTGGACCCTGCCCCGCACAGTGGGCCACGCCAAGGCAATCGAGATCCTCCTCACCGGCAAGATGTACTCCGGCCAGGAGGCCGCGGAGATGGGTTTGGCCACTGCCGCCCTGCCCGCCGACGAAGTTCTGCCTGCCGCCATGGAAACGGCCCAAGACATTGCCCTGAATGTCGCTCCGGTGTCGGTGGCGCTCTGCAAGCGCCTGCTGTGGACCACTTCGCCCGGCGACCAAGGGGTCATCAATGAACTGGAACGCCGCATTCACCTCCACGTCATGGGCCAGCCCGACGCTACCGAGGGGGTCATGGCCTTTTTGGAGAAGCGCCCCCCGGAATGGTCCCTCACCCTGGCCGACCATTGGCCCGATTGGATGCCCCCGGCCACCCAGGACGAGTAGTCCCAATTCAGGGGGTTAGGGTCACAGCATGCGCATCGGCATCTACCTGGACCTGCGGAACCCGCCGGAGTGGCAAAAGCCCTGGCCCGACTTCTACCGGCAGTCGCTAGAGCTGGCCGTCCAAGCCGAGGAGTGGGGGGCCGATTCGGTGTGGCTCAGCGAGCACCACTTCTTCGAGGACGGCTACCTGCCCCAGCCCCTCACTTTCGCTGCCGCAATAGCAGCACGAACCCAGGGCGTGAGGATCGGCACCGCAGTATTGCTGGCCCCGCTGCGCTTGGCCCCCCAGATAGCCGAAGAGGCCGCGGTGGCCGATCAGATCAGCAACGGCCGGATCGACCTGGGGCTGGGCGCGGGCTATGTGTTTGACGAGTTCGAGGCCTACGGCGCCGATCTCTCCAAGCGCTACACCACCACCGACCAGCGAGTTCGGGAGGTGCGGGAGCTGCTGGACGGAGGCGTCGTCACCCCGCCCGCGGTACAGAATCCCTTCCCCATCTGGCTGGGCTACAACGGCCCACAGGGTGCCCGCCGGGCCGGTCGGCTGGGCTGCGGGCTTTTGTCCATAAACCACGGATCGCTGGAGCCTTACACCGAGGGACTGGCCGAGGGCGGCCACGACCCAAGTGTGGCCCGGATGGCCGGAGTAGTGAGCATGGTGGTGGCTGACGACCCCGAGGAGGCCTACGAGCGCATCCTCCCCCACCTGGCCTGGCAGCTGAACACCTATCGGGCCGCGGGGGCGTCGGGATCCGGCAAAACGCCCAGCCCACTCACGGTGGAGAAACTGCGGGAGCGGCGCAGCACCATGGGGGTCATCTCCCCGATGGAAGTGCTGACCCCCGACGAGGCCATCGAGCACTTGCGCCGCCTGTCCGAGGGCATCCCCATGGTGGAGGCTTACTGCTGGGCCAGCATCGCCGGCATGCCCGACGACTTGGCCCATCGCCATGCCGAACTGCTGTGTACCGTCGTTCGCGAAGGAGTAGCCGAGATATGAGCGACTTGTCTGAGAGTCGGCCGCTAGCTGGTATGGCCGCCCTGGTGACCGGGGGTGCGGGCGGGATCGGCCGATCCACGGCCCGGCTGCTGGTGGCCGACGGGGCCCACGTGGTGATCGCCAGCCGCAGCGCGGGCCATCTCCAAGAGGTTGCCGATGATCTCGGGCCGCTGGCCAACGACACCGGTGGCTCGATCCGCTGGACAGCCTGCGATGCCACCGACAGCGACCAGGTCCAGGCCGCGGTGGCGCTGGCCGCCGAGCCCACCGGACGCCTCGACATGGCGGTCTCGGTGCCCGGCGGTGGCGCAATGGCCGCCATCCTCGACTACGAGCCCGAGCAAGTCGCCGAGACGGTCAGCTTCAACGTGGTGGTTCCCTTCATCATGATCAAGCACGCCGGGCGCCACATGGTCGACGCTGGAGGCGGTTCCATCGTGGCGGTGTCGTCCACCTCGGCCATCCAGTCATGTCGTTTCTTGGCCCCCTACTGCGCGGGCAAAGCCGGGGTGGATGCCCTGGTCAGGGTGGCCGCCGACGAGTTGGGGGGCCTCGGCGTCCGGGTCAATGCGGTGCGCCCGGGGTTGACCGCAACCGACACCACCCAAGGCTTGGTCAACAACGACTCGGTGGTAACCCAATACCTCGACCAGCAGCCCCTCCAACGCATCGGCCGGCCTGACGATGTTGCCTGGGCCATCCGTTATCTGGCCGGGCCGGAGTCGAGCTTCACCACCGGCCAGTTCATCACCGTGGACGGCGGCCACACGCTTCGCTCATTCGTCGACTTCGCCGATGTGGTGGCCGCCCGCTCGGCCTCCTAGTGGTGTGTCACTGAGGCAGGCGCTGCTCCGAGGAGTCACAACTGGTCGTCTAGCGCTGACCCTTGCGGTGATCGCGGTCTCGTTGGCAGCCTGCTCCATTGAGGAGCCCGACCCCTCTGGAGAACGATTCACCGCTGTGGCCGCCGGTGAAGATCATTCGTGCGGCATTCGAGAAGACGGCACCGCTCAATGCTGGCAGGGCAGCGCGAACAACCCTGGCTGGGCCGTCTACCTCAGCGGCAACTTCACGGCAGTCTCCGCGGGAAGCGGCTACTCGTGTGGGATTCGCGATACCGGTGCTGCCGAATGCTGGGAAGACAACTACCAAGCGGGTGCGGATCCGCCTGAGATTGGCTTCACCGCTATCTCCGTGGGCGCAAGCCGGTCGTGCGGCATACGCAACAGCGGCTCCCTTCAGTGCTGGGGCAATGTCATGGGAGGCCCCGATCCTCCACCGCCCCCCGAAGGCGCTTTCGCCGCTGTCTCCGTGGGCTGGGGTCCGGCCTCTTGCGGGCTGCGAGGCGACGGCACTGCGGTGTGCTGGGGCGGAGACGGCTGGGAGACTCCTCCTGAGAACCTTTTCAGCGCGATCACGGTCGGCTCTTCCCACGCGTGCGGCCTGGGCAACGACGGCATCGCCCAATGCTGGGGCGACAACAGCGATGGGCAGGCCGATCCCCCGCTCAGCATCTACACCGCCATTGCGGCCGGAGCCGGCTTCACTTGCGGCATCCGCGACGACCAGACCCTTCGGTGCTGGGGCCGTGGTGGAGTTGTCGATCCTCCCGGTGACCGCTTCATCGCTCTTTCGGCCGGACTCAATCATGCGTGTGGACTTCGCGATGACAACAAAGTCCGGTGCTGGGACTGAGTCACGCGGCCTGATGATCAGTAGATAGTCTCTCGGCCCATGCGAGCAGTTGGAGTTATTGAGTACGGCGGGCCGGAGGCTCTGGAGGTGGTGGAGTTGCCCACCCCTGAGGCCGGCCCCGGCCAAGTGCGGATCCGGGTGCGGGCCACCGCGGTCAGCCCCACCGACACCCATGTGCGGGCTGGCACCCGGGCCGAGCAGCAGGCCAAGACCGGGCCACCGCCCTATGTGCCGGGCATGGACGTGGCCGGGGTGCTGGACCAGATCGGAGAGGACGCCGACACCGACCTTCAAGTGGGCGACCAGGTGATGGCCATGGTGTTGCCCCGCGGGTCGCATGGGGCCTATTCGGAGTATGTGGCATTGCCGGCGGAGTCGGTGGCCCGGATGCCAGCGGGATCGTCGTTTGCCGAGGCCTGCACCCTGCCCATGAACGGCCTCACCGCCCGGCTCAGCCTCGACCAGCTCGCCCTCCAGCCCGGCCAGACCCTGGCAGTGACCGGGGCGGCTGGGTGCTACGGCGGCTACATGGTGGAGCTGGCCAAAGCCGACGGCCTGCGGGTGGTCGCCGATTCCTCCGAGGCCGACGAGGAGCTGGTGGCCTCATTTGGCGCTGATGTGATCGTGCGGCGGGGCGACGACGTGGCCGACCGCATCCGAAAGCACGCTCCCGACGGGGTGGACGGTCTGGCCGACGGATCGGTGCAGATGGATCCGCTGGTGGCCGCAGTGCGCGACGGCGGAGGCTTCGCCTCAGTGCGGGGATGGCCGGGCAACGGCGAGCGGGGCATCCAGTTCCACATCACGTGGGTGTTCGACTACGCCAAAGAGCAAGCCAAACTCGACCGCTTGCGCCAGCAAGCCGAAGACGGGCAAGTCTCTCTGCGGGTGGCTGGAACCGTCCCCATGGAGAACGCCTCCGAAGCCCACGCCCGCCTGGAAGCCGGCGGCACCCGAGGCCGCTGGGTCATCGAGTTCTAGCTGCCACTAGGGAACCCCAGAGAGGCAACCCCTAGCTCAACGCCTTGATATCCACGATGATCTCGGCGGCGTGCTGGTCCAGATCCTGGCCCTCTAGGTCATAGGCCTTGGCCACCGCGCCGTCCGGTGAAATCAGGTAGCTGATACGGCGGGGCAAACCGTGCTCGTAATAGGGCTCGCCCTCGGCCCGCTCAGCGTCGTAGGCCCGTCCCACGGTCCGGTTGGGATCGGAGATCAGCGAAAACGGGAAGCCCTCGCCGTCTACGAATCCCTTCTGATCCTCGACAGAGTCGAACGATGCCCCCACCACTACGGCTCCGAGGGCCTCAAACTCGGAGATTCGATCACGGAATCCCCTTCCCTGGATGGTTCAACCCTTGGTGGACGCCTTCGGATACCACCAGAACGCCACCCAATTGCCCCGCAAGTCGGCCAGCGACAGGTCATTGCCGTCCTGATCGGGGGCGGTGAACTCGGGGGCCTTCGTACCTTCGCTCAACATGGGTCGTGACCCTAGTTCCGACGCCATTGGGGGGAGCAGTTGTAGACCTCTGGCTGCGGGACAGGAAAGCCGTTGAACTTAGGATGCTGGCCATGAAGCGATTCGAGGGCAAGAACGCCATCGTCACCGGAGCCAGCCGAGGCATCGGAAGAGGCATCGCCCAGCGATTGGCCGCCGAGGGGGCCAATGTGGCCATCACCGCCCGCACGCTGGATGCCCATCCCACGCTGCCCGGCTCGCTCAATGAAACCCTGGCTGAGCTCAACACTCACCCGGGCACCCACCTGTCCATCCAAGCCGATCTGGGCGACGCCGACAGTCGGGCTGCCATCGTCCCCCAGGCCCGGGAAGCGCTTGGCCCTATCGACATCTTGGTCAACAACGCCGCCGCGGCCATCTACCAGCCCATGAACGGCTACCCGCTGAAGCGGCGTCGCCTGATGTTGGAAGTCAACCTTCTGGCCCCCCACGACCTCATCGAGGCGGTGTTGCCCGATATGGAGTCCGCCGGGGAGGGATGGATCGTGAACCTGTCCAGCGCTACTGCCAACTTGGCCGTCGGCCCACCCTTCCCTGCCGATGGGGTCAAGGGCGTCTTTGGGTTCTACGGCACCACCAAAGCGGCCCTCAACCGCATGACCAGCGCGTGGGCTGTGGAGCTGCATCCCCGTAATATCCGCATCAACACCATCGAGCCGCTGGCCGCCGTGCTGTCCGAGGGCGCCGACGAGCTGGTGGGCGGCATTCTCCGACCCGATCAGATCGAATCGATGGAGGCCATGGTGGAGGCGGCCGTAGCCCTCTGCGACTGCCCCATCGACCGCTGTGGCCAGATCCTTTCGAGCCTTCCACTCCTCGACGAGCTAGGCCTCACTGTCATGACCCTCGACGCCACCGCCCCCTACCCCGGCGGCCACCGCCCGGTCTGACTCACAGTATGAGGAAGTCGAATTATCCCCAATTCTCTGTCCGGCGATTACTTCTCACCGTAGGCAGCGTCTGTGCCAAGTTCAAAAGAGCGGTCGCCTACCCAGACTTGGATGCGGAGGGTGCCTCCAAGGGCTTCGGTGAACTTGCGCATGGTGGAGAGTTTGGGGTCGGTGGAACGCTCCAGCTTGGAGACGCCGGCCTGCGACATGCCCAGCCGCTCGGCCAGATCGGTCTGGCTGATCCCCAGCTCTTGGCGTAGATCGACGAGCTTGCACGCAAAGAGCTCGGCCTCCATCTCCCGCTTGTGCCGCTCGATCTGCGCCCGGGATTCGGGATCGTCGTAAAGGGGTGCCGCTAGGTCCTTGAATTTCTTGGCCACTAGATCAATCCTTCGTCTCTCAGGGACGACAAGCGCTGGCCATACTACAACTTATAGGTTGTATTCTTGGGGCCAATTGGACCGAGAGCGATGTTTCCGCATAGCAGTCATTGGAGCCTCCCGGCCGTCAGCACATGATGACCTCATCCTCCAGAATCATGCGCTTGGGATCGGGACGCCCTGAACCTCCGATCGTTCCGTCGGGCAGCAGATACTGGTGTACGAGCACAAGTTTCTGACCGTCAGGACCGAGATACCAGACCATTTGGCTCCTCGCTCCCTGGGGCAATCCCACTTCTTCCCGAACCAAGCGGTCGTCCTCTAGAACTGTCTCCAGTTCGCCTCGCAGAACCCGCTCGAACAAACCCGACTTGTTGAATCGTTCCCTGATCTCATTGGGCTCGACAAGGCGTACCGGCGCGTCTTCCTGCTTTCCACCCAATTTCGACTAATTCCCGGTGGTCTATGACACACGGTCGCGTAGGATTCTTCCGGTGGAAGCAATCGATGCCGAGATCCTAGAACAGCTCAATCGAGTTGATGAAGGACATTTGGCCATTGACGAGTTTGAAAAGTGGTTCGTCGGCCGTACATGGAACGATCGGACCAGGTTGGCCGCAGAACTAGACCACACTTTGGCTGAGAAATCCTTGCTGACAGAGGACCAGCTAATCTCCGAACTCCTCTACTACGCCAGAAAAGTGGTGACCGAGCACGCCCCCACTGCGTAGAGCCTTTGGCTGTAGGCAGCTAGCTGGACATCCAGCTGAGGGCTTGGATCTCGCTGTAGGCGTGGAGGCCGTAGACGCCCCGGTCGCGGCCCACGCCGCTCATCTTGAAGCCGCCGAAGGGGGCGTGAATGTGGGGCGCCATTGAGTTGAGACCGACATTGCCCGATTCGATGCGCTTGCCGATTTCGAAGGCTCGGGCGGTGGTGCCCGCGAAGACGTAGCTGAACAGCCCATAGTCGCTGTCGTTGGCCAGTTCCACCGCGTGGTCGTCGTCGTCATGGGCCAGCACCACGACGACCGGGCCGAAGATCTCCCGCTGCACGACGCGCATGTCTGAAGTGCAATCGGCCAGCAAGGTGGGTTCCACGAAATAGCCGGGCAGGTCGGGACGCCTCCCGCCGCACAGCAGGGTGGCGCCGTCGGCCACGCCGCTGGCGATGAAATGCTCCACCCGGTCGCGATGAAGCTCGGTGATAACCGGGCCGACAATCGTCTCTCGATCGAGGGGATCGCCCAACTTGAGCATCCCGGCCACCGCGGTCAGCTTGTCCACCAGCTCGTCGTAGCGGGAGCGGTGCACGATGACCCGAGTGGGCGCGGTGCAGATCTGGCCGCTGTGGAATCCCCACACCGAGGCGATGGCCCCGACCGCGCCGTCCACGTTGCAGTCGTCAGTCAGCACGCACGCGCCCTTGCCCCCGAGCTCCATGAGCAGGCGCTTCATGGTTGATCCGCCCGCCTGCATGATCTTGGCCCCCACCGCGGAGGAGCCGGTGAAACTGATCATGTTCACGTCTTGGGACTCCACCAGCGCAGCCCCGGCCACGGCACCCGATCCGGTGATGATGTTGATTACCCCCGGCGGGAATCCGGCCTCCTCGATGATCTCGCCCATCTTGATCACCGCCAGCGGGTCTTGGGGCGCTGGCTTGATCACCAAGGTGTTGCCCATGGCCAGCGCGGGGGCGATCTTGCCCGACATGTTGACCAGCGGGAAGTTGTAGGAGGTGATGCAGGCCACCACACCCACCGGCTGGCGGATTACATGGGCGCACGACAGCCCACCAGGCCCCAGCGGATTCTCCGCCACCGGGTACGGTTCAATGGGTTCGTCCACGTTCACCGGGATCTCGTAGTGGCGGAACCGGTCGGCACAAGAGGGGATCTGGATCGACTCGGACACATTGATGGTGGCCCCAGTCTCCCCTTGGACCAGGCCCACCAGGCCGCCGAGCTTCTGTTCCAGCAAATCGGCGGCCCGACCGATCATGGCGCACCGCTCGGCCATTGGGGTGTCTCGCCAGCCGGGCAAGGCCGCCTTGGCCGCGGCAGCAGCGTCGCTCACCTGGGAGATCGACGCCTCGGGAGCGTGGCCAATCACCTGGGTGGTGTTCGGGTTGACGATCTCATAGGTGCCCGACTCGGCGGCGACCCATTCGCCTCCGATGAGCAGGCGATACTGCTCGTCGACGTTCACCGGCTCCAATTCGGCCAGTGTCATGGCGATTCCCCCTTTGCCAAAATGCTCGCTACCCCAAACGGCTGGCCGGGCTAGGCGGCGATGCCGTACCTCTCCAGCCCATACAGCTCGATGGCGTTGCCCCGGAGCAGCTTGTAGGCCTCCTCCTCGTTGAGCTCGGCCTGGGTCACGATTCTGGTGGCCACTTCCTTGGTGTGGGGGAACGTGGAGTCGGCATGGGGGTAGTCCACCTCGAAGGTGATCTGGTCCATGCCGATGAGGTCGCGGTTCCGCAGTCCCACCTCGTCGTCGAACATGCAGCCCCAGACGTGGCCGGCAATGTAGGACGACGGCGGATTGGGCAGATTGACGCCGAAATCGCCGTTGTCGTCGTTGATCCGCTCCTCCCATAGCTTGTCCATGCGCTCGATCACATAGGGCATCCAACCCACCTGGCCCTCGCTGTAGGCCACCCGGAGGCCGGGATACCGCTCGAACACGCCAGACAGGATGTAGTCGCACATCGAGCCCATGGCATTGCTGAAGGTGATGGTGGAGCTGACTGCGAACGGCGCGTCGGGCGAAGTGGTCGGCATCTTCGACGACGAGCCGATGTGCATGTTCACCACCGTCCCGGTCTCCTCGCAGGCGGCGAAGAACGGCTCCCAGAACCCGCTGGGGTCGTGGATGGACGGCAATCCCAGGTGGTAGGGGTTCTCCGAGAAGGCCACCGAGAAACTGCCCTTGTCGGCGCAGCGGTGGATCTCCTCGGCGGCCAGATGGGCATCCCACAGCGGGATGATGGTGAGCGGAATGAGGCGCCCCGCCCCGTCGCCCGCGCACCACTCGTCGATCATCCAGTCGTTGTAGGCCTTGACGCACAGCAGGGCCAGGTCCTTGTCCTCCCGCTCGTAGAATGCCTGGCCACAGAACCGAGGCAGCACATTGGGGAAGCAGATCGACGCATCTACGTGGTTGGCATCCATGTCTTGGAGGCGCTCTTTCTGCTTCCAGCACCCGGGCAGGATCTCGTCGAACGTCACCGGGGTGTTGGTGAGCGGCTCAAACCCGATGGCGGCCGAGAGCTTGGGGAACGGGTAGATGAGGTCGTCGTAGAGCCACCAGTCGCCCCACGTCCCGTCGGGCACCCCCTTCTCGTAGCTGAACACCCCACCTTCGAAGTGGAACTTGGCCTTGTCGCGCTCAACCCGAGGGCAGCGATCGTGGTACTTACGGGGCAAACGCTCGGTCCACAGGTCGGGGGGCTCGACCACGTGGTCGTCCACGGAGATGATGCGGGGGATCTCTGCCATGGGCAGAGAGCTTATCGGGGCTCTGGGACGGGCCATTCACCCAACGCCCAGTTCTTCGCCAACGAGCCCAGGCATGACCTAGATTGTTCACAAAGCGTGCCGAAGGGGCACGCACAAGGGGCGAACCATGTTTGACACCATCATCAACGGCGGAGACATTGTCGACGGCACCGGCACCCCTCGCTACCGGGCCGATCTGGGACTGCAAGGAGGCCGGATCGCCGCCATCGGTGATCTGAGCGCCGCCGAGGCGGCCAATACCGTGGATGCCACCGGCAAGGCGGTATGCCCGGGCTTCATCGACGTGCACACCCACCTCGACGCCCAGGTGTTCTGGGACACCACCCTGAGCCCTTCCCCTCTGCACGGCGTGACCAGCATCATCGGAGGCAACTGCGGCTTCACCATTGCGCCGCTGACCGACGACCCCGCCGACGGCGAGTACCTGATGCAGATGCTGGCCCGGGTGGAAGGCATGCCCCTGGAGTCGCTCCAAACAGGAGTTCCGTGGAATTGGCGATCTACCGCTGAGTACTTCGACGCCTTCGACGGCACCCTGTCCATCAACACCGCCTTCAAGGTGGGCCACTCCGCCCTGCGCCGAGTGGTCATGGGACCCGAATGCGTGAAGCGGGAGGCCACCCCCGAGGAATTGGCCCAAATGCAGGATCTGCTCCGGGCCGGCCTGGAAGCCGGGGCCCTGGGATTCTCCTCCTCCTACGCCCGCACCCACAACGATCCCTTCGGCAACATGGTGCCCAGCCGCTACGCCAGCCGCGAGGAGCTGGTGGAGCTGGCCCGGGTGTGCTCGGAGTTCGAGGGCACTTCTCTGGAGCTGATTCCCTGCGTTGGCCCGTTCGACGATGCCGCCACCAACCTCATGACCGACATGTCGGTGGCCGCCCAGACCCAGCTCAACTGGAACGTGATGACCGTCATGGCCAGCAACCTCGACGAGTGCTACGCCAAGCTGGAGGCCAGCGACTATGCCAAGGCCAGCGGGGGCAAAGTGGTGGCTCTCACTATTCCCATGGCCTTCTCGGTTCGCCTGAGCATGGCCGGCGGCTTCGTGCTCGACGCCCTGCCCGACTGGGAGGGCGCCATGCTGGCCCCGCCCGCCGAGAAGATGGCGCTCTTGTCGGATCAGGCTGAGCGCGACCGACTCGATGAACTGGCCCAGCAGCCCGGACCCCTCAAGGGTCTGGCCGACTGGTCCACCAAGATCATCTTCGACACCTTCGCCCCCGAGAACCAGCAGTATCGGAATCGCACCGTGGGCCAGATTGCCGAGGACGAGGGCAAGAAGCCCTTCGATGCCCTGTGCGACATCGTGGTGGCCGACGAGCTGAAGACCTCCTTTGGCACCCCGCCGCCAGTGTCCTCGGATGAGGATTGGAAGGCCCGCATGGAGATCTGGCGGGATGGCCGGGCGGTGATCGGCGCTTCTGATGCCGGCGCCCATTTGGATTTGTTCATGACGGCCAACTACGCCACCTCGATGCTCGGTCAGTGCATGCGGAAGCGGGGACTCATCTCGATGGAAGAAGCCGTCCACCTGATGACCGACGTCCAAGCCAAGCTCTACGGGCTAAAGGAGCGGGGCCAGCTCCAAGAGGGCTGGCACGGCGACGTGGTGGTTATCGACGAAACCCGGGTGGGGGCCAAGCCCCTCACCGTGGTGGCCGACCTGCCCGCCGGCGCCCCCCGCCTGTACGGAGAGGCCGACGGCATCGACCATGTGTTCTGCAATGGCGATGAGATCGTCCGAGACGGGCAGTTCACCGACGCCCGGCCCGGCAAGCACCTTCGCAGCGGAACTGACACTCAAAGGGTTGATCTGTCCTAAGTCGATCAGTCCTAGGCCGATTAGTCCCCGCTTACCCCGACCAATTCCAAACTCGACCCAACCAATTCAGGAGCCACCATGCCCGAAGCAGTTATCGTCGCCACCTCCCGCACCCCGATCGGGCGAGCGATCAAGGGATCGCTGGTCGATGTCCGCCCCGACGACATGTCGGCGTTCATCATCGACGACGTGCTCAGCAAGGTCCCCCAGATCGACGGCGCCGACGTCGAGGACGTGATGTGGGGCTGCGCCCAGCCCGCGGGCGAGGCCGGATACAACATCGCCCGGCTGTCGGGGCTGCTGGCCGGGCTGGACGTTCCCGGCGTGACCGTAAACCGCTACTGCTCCTCGTCGCTTCAGACCATCCGCATGGCTGCCCACGCGGTTCGAGCCGGGGAGGGCGACGTGTTCGTGTCCGGCGGGGTGGAGTGCGTGAGCCGCTTCGCCTCCGGTGCCTCCGACCGGGGCGGCAAGAACGACAAGTTCGCCGACGCCGAGGCCCGCTCGGTGGAGCGCAGCGGGGAGGGCTCCCCGGTATGGTCGCCCCCCGAGGGTCTGCCCGACATCTACATCGCCATGGGCCAGACCGCTGAGAACGTGGCCCAGGCCTGGAACGTGAGCCGCGAGCGCCAGGACGAGTTCGGCGTCATGTCCCAGAATCGGGCCGAGGCCGCCCAGGAACGGGGCTTCTTCGAGCGGGAGATCACCCCCTATCCCCTGGCCGACGGCACGCTGGTGAGCAAGGACGACGGCATCCGGGCCGGCACCGTGATCGAGAAGGTGTCACAGCTCAATCCGGTGTTCCGGCCCGATGGCACGGTGACCGCGGGCAACGCCTGCCCCCTCAACGACGGGGCTGCCGCGGTGGTGGTGATGAGCGACACCAAAGCGGCCGAGCTGGGCATCAAGCCGCTGGCCCGGATAGTGGCCTCAGGGGTGGCTGCGGTTAACCCTGAGATCATGGGCCTTGGCCCTATCCCGGCCATCACCCAGGTGTTGGACCGGGCCGGCATGACCATCGACGACGTCGACCTGGTGGAGATCAACGAGGCTTTCGCCGCCCAGGTCATCCCCAGCGCCGACGAGCTGGGCATCAGCTACGACAAGCTCAACGTGAACGGCGGGGCCATTGCCCTGGGCCACCCCTTCGGCATGACTGGTGCCCGCATCATGGGAACGCTGCTCAACGGGCTGGAAGACGCCGACAAGACCATTGGCGTGGAGAGCATGTGCGTGGGCGGCGGTCAGGGTATGGCCATGATCGTGGAGCGGCTGAGCTGAGCCCAAATACTCATCTAGCCCGTCAACTGGGATTTAGGCAGCCGTCAGGCGAAGGGATCGGCTGCCCCTGAGCGTGTTCCAGGCGTGAAGCTGGCCGGCATCGACACCACGCCGGTCAATAGCAGGTTGCCGGGATAGGGCATGAATCCGTCGGGGTCGATCTCGTAGTCGCCCATGCGGGCCAACACGTCTCTCAGCATCAGCTCCGACTCGATGCGGGCGATCGACGAACCGATGCAGCGGTGGCCGCCCAGCCCGAATGCCAAGTGCTTGTTGGCGTCGCGGTCGATGCGAATCTTGCCGGGGTCGTCGAACACCGCCGGATCGTGGTTGGCCGTCACCCAGCTGATGAGCACAATGTCGCCTTGGCGGATCTGGCGGCCACCCAGCTCAACGTCGCGGGAGGCGGTGCGGGTGAGGGTTTCGCTAGGGCTGTAGAAGCGGAGGAACTCCTCCACCGCGACGGGAATAAGGCTGGGATCTTCGATGAGCCGGGCGCGGTCCTCGGGGTGGGTTCCCAGGTGGTGCAGGCCCCATGACACCAGCGCCGTGGTGGTGTCGAGGCCTCCGGCAACCAGGTTCCACATGATGGCGGTGACCTCGTCGTCGCTCAGCATCCGGCCGTCGAGTGGGGAGGAGACCAAGGCGGTGGTGACGTCGTCGGCCGGATTCTCCCGGCGGAACCCGGCGAAGTCCCTGAGCTCAGCCCACATCTCCGGCTGGTGGGTGATCGCGCTCCGGTACCGCTCGTCGGTGGGCTCATACGACGACGTGGCGTGGAAGAAGTCGGCGTAGTGCTTCCAGTTGGACGAAACCATGCCCATCATCTCGAGCGTCAACACGGCGGGCACCGGGGTGGTGTAGTCGAGCACCAAGTCGGCTCTACCCGACTCGATGATCTCGTCGATAAACCAGGCCGACACCGCTTCCATGCGGGGGCGATTGCTCTCGACCGTGTTGATGGTCATAAGAGGGTTCAGCACCCGCCGCAGGTCGGCATGTTCGGGCCCGTCGATCTCGGATACTCCCTGGCGGGGGATATAACCGGGTCGGGGAACGCCGCAGATGCCTTGGTAGGAGATGCCGTCGGGGGCATCGGGCTCGTACTTGTGGGCGAACGTCTCGTTGTCTCGGGCTACTTGGGCTACCGACTCGTAGTCGGTGACCATCCAAAACCCGCCGTAGTGCTCGTTGAACACCACCGGGCAGCGCTCGCGCAGCTCGTGGTAGCGGCTGTGGCGATTGGCGACGAACTCCGGGGTTTGATGGTCGATATCTACAGTGACATCTGCTGGCTCGGGATCCACGCCCGTAGCGTAGGCAATCAAGCCCGCCCAGATTGGCTCAGCGGTTACGAGCCGTAGACAAGTACCCCTTGGGCGTATTGCTCAGCAAACAGCTTGAGCACCTCGCCGGGGTCGGCGTGACAGTCGGTGGCGTACTTGGAATAGAGCATCTCACCGTCGACTTCCACGTCGAAGATGCCCGACGCACCAGTCACCAGGGTCAGATCCTCAATGATGTGCTGGTAGTTCTGAAGAAGGTCCTTGGCAGCGCTCACGGCGTGCTCAGAAAAGTTTCAAGGAACTCAATAGGTGATGGTGATGCGGTGCTTCTGCGCCATGAGTGCAGGCTACCGCCGAGAGCGTGGGCGGCCTATTCAATTGAGCGCCCGCTACTCTCTGCGCCCATGAACCAAGCAACCGCCGAAGTCGGCGTGTTCGAGGCCATGCACACCCAGCGGGCGGTGCGGCGCTATCGGCCCGACCTGGTGCCCGACGAGTTGATCACCCAGGTGCTGGATGCGGCCATCCGGGCCCCCAGTGCCATCAACGGCCAGTTCGCCCGCTTTGTGGTGGTCACCGATCCTGAGAAGCGCCGCCGGTTGGGCGAGCTGTACCTGGACGCCCAGGAAGAGGCCTACAACAACCCAGCCGCGGCCGGCACAGAGTGGTTGCGGAACCAAGAGGCCGTGATCGTCGAGAAAGCGGCCAAGTTTGCCCGCGAGATTGGCGACGTGCCGGTGCTCATCATGGTGTGCTCCACGCAGCGGGGGGTGAGCCACTCGATTTTCCCCGCGGTGCAGAATCTTCTGGTGGCGGCGCGCAGCCTGGGCTTGGGCACGGTTCTGACCACGCTGCACACCTTCCGAGCCGATGAGGTGCGAGAGGTACTCGGGATTCCCGATGACATTCACATTGTGTGCGGTATCCCGATGGGGTGGCCCGCGGTACCGTTCGGCCCGGTACGGCGCCGGCCATTGTCTGAAGTCTGTTTCTGGAATGAATGGGAGGGCTCTTATGAGCAAGCAGGCGAGTGAGCAAACATTTGGCCCGTTTTCGCTACGCGTTGACGACGGCATCGGCTGGGTGGTGATCGACCATCCACCCAAGCAACTCGTGGACGGAGCGTTGATTGGCGGGTTGATCGGCTTGCTGAACGCGGTCGAAGCTGCCAACGAAGTAGGCGATCAGGTCAGCGTGCTGGTGTTTGAGAGCGCGGATCCTGAGTTTTTCCTGATGCACGGCGATGTCGAGCAGATCCTGGCCATGGAGGCCCCTGCTGATGTGCCGGCGGAGCCCAATGTGGCCGCGGCGACCTTCGACCGGTGTCGCACTATGGGGGTGGCCACCATCGGCATGATCGACGGCGTCGCCCGAGGCGGCGGATCGGAGTTCCTGCTGTCGCTCGACATGCGTTTCGCCGGACCTCGCACCGTGTTGGGCCAGCCAGAGGTGGCCATGGGCATCATTCCCGGCGCCAGCGGCACCCAGCGCCTAGCCCGCCTAGTGGGCCGCAGCCGGGCTCTAGAGATCGTCTTGTCGGGCAACGACGTGACCGCTGAGGAAGCCGCGGCCATCGGCTATGTCAACCGGGTGCTGCCCTCTGATGAACTTCGGGCCCACACCGCCCAGGTGGCCCGCCGCATCGCCGCATCGCCGAGTTTGTCAATTGCCAAGGCCAAGCAAGCCGTGGATGCTGCCCTCGGGCCAGTGGAGCCCGGACTTCTGACCGAGACCCAGGCGATGATGGCCTGCTCAGCCACCGGCCAACACGTGCCCCTCATGCAGCGCTTCCTCGACGCCGGTGGCCAGACCCGGGAGGTCGAGCGCGACCAGGAGAAAATGGCCGCGGTGGTCGACCAGATGCTGGAACTGGAATAGCTCAAGCCAACTCCGGCCACAGAGCCAGCGCGGTGCCGCCCAAGAACTGGGCCTGCTCTCTCTGACTCAGCCCGGCGCAGGCTGCCCGGGCCTGCTCGGCCAACTCGATGTAGGGCCGATCATGAGTCTGGGAGTAGTCCGACCCCCACATAAGCCGGTCAAGGCCGAACTGCTCGGCCAGCCGCTCCAGCATGGCCGCCGGTTCGCCGGCGTCCAGCACATGGGGGGTGACCTTCAGGTACAAGTTCTCCAGGTGGGAGTAGTCGCCGATCGACTCAGGGGCGAACCCGCAGTGATCCAGAGCCAAGATCACATCAGGATGGGCCGCCACCGCTTCGACCAGCGCGGGTAGGTACTCGGGCACCGTGGCCGCACTAACCCGGAGGCCCAGTCGCCGCGCTGTATCCCATGTGGCCTCATCTTGCAGCGGGCCTCCCCCGCCGACGGCGTAAAACCGCACGCCGCCAACCCCGGCCGCCACCAATGCGTCAAGCTCAGCCGGATCGTCCACAATGGCCACCGCACTGAACGAGTCGGGATAGGCCGCCCGGGCATCTACGACATAGGAGTTGTCCGTGCCGTAGCCTCCGAGGGCCTGTACCAACACCGCCCGGTCCACATCGGCGGCTGCCATCTCGGCCAACAGCTCCTCAGCGGTGACCGGTGCCTCATACACCCACTCCACCCCCGGATAGTCGGCCACCTGGAGCGGATATCTCTCAAGGTCATCAGAAATCACGTGGGTATGGGTGTCGACAACGAGCACCCGGCTAGTTTGCTCGGCAACGCCCCCGAACGCCGACCTGAAGTCAATTGGTCCGGCCAGGGCACGAGAGGAGGCCTAAAGATGGGTGATTCATCCCAGAAGTACACCTGCTTTGAGATCGCGCTTGAAGAAGGGGTCGCCCACTTACAGCTCAGCCGACCAGAAGCCAGAAACTCAATGATCCCGGAGTTCTGGTCTGAGCTGCCCGCAGCGGTGAACGACCTGTCCGACTCCGGGGAGGTCCGGGCTTTGGTGATCTCCTCCACCGGACGACATTTCACCGCGGGAATGGACCTGTCGGTGTTCACCCAGCCGGACTCGCTGTTCTCGGGTGGCTCTGAAGCTGATACAGGGTCAGCAGAGGCTCCAGAGTTCGGGCGCATCCGGGCGGAGACCCGCAGCTTGGCCCTCACCCTTCAGGAGTCATTCAGCTGTCTGGAAAAGGCCCGCATGCCGGTGTTGGCCGCGGTTCAGGGAGGCTGTGTCGGCGGCGGGGTGGACATGGTCAGCGCTACCGACATGCGGTATTGCACAGCCGATGCGTTCTTTTGCATTCAGGAGATCAACATCGGTCTGACCGCTGATCTGGGCACCCTGCAACGGCTGCCCCGGATCATTCCCGACGGACTGGCCCGCGAGCTGGCCTACACCGGCCGACGACTCACTGCTGATGAGGCCCAGGCCGCGGGATTGGTCAACCAGGTATATCCCGACCAAGACGCCATGCTGGATGGCGTGTTCGGGATCGCCCGAGAGATCGCCGCCCGGTCGCCCCTGGCCATTTGGGGATCCAAGGAGATGCTCAACTACACCCGCGACCACAGCGTGGACGATGGACTCAACTACGTCGCCACCTGGCAATCCGGCATGTTCCACCCCGACGATATGGCCGAGGTCTTCGCGGCGAGAACCGAAGGCCGCGACCCGGTCTTCCAGAACCTGCTGCCCATTAGGCGCAAGCTATAGAGCCTCCAGCAGCTGATGCCGTGCGGTGGTGCCTAGTCCCAGACGGCAAGGAGCAGGCCGATAAGGGCATAGGAGATCAGAGGGTATCCGACGTTGATGGCGAGCAGCTTTAGGCTCCGGCCTTCAAAGGCGTAATTCACCCCGTGGGACGTAAGCACAAAGCCGACTGCGGCTAGCACGCCCAATCCGAGACCCTCCCCCGCGTTGTCAGCTCCCATGCCCTGCACCAACAGCGCCAAGCCCAGGGTGAAGACGATGGCCAATACGATTGCCACCACATAGGGCACCCACTGACGCGACGTGCCCTTCATGGCGTCTATGTCCTCCTGAGTCATGCCAGTCTCGGCCATCCATGGCCGAGACAAAGCCCCATACCACGCGGCACCCAACACCTGATTGAACACCACTGCCACCAGAACAGCCAGATAATTCAGATCACCGAAATCAATGTTGTCCATAGTCCCATTCTGCCCCGTCTTACCCGCACGTGGTGTGTATCGCGAAGCGTGTAGGTTCAGCACATGCCTTCAATTGCTACTGATCGCTATGTCGACCGGGCCGAGATGGAGGAATTCGTCCGCCCTCGCCACCGAGGCGTGCTGCTCACCACCCGCCGCGACGGGCGTCCCCAGAGCTCGCTGGTGACCATGGGCCTCGACACCAGCGGCCGGGTGGTGGTGTCCAGCTATCCCGAGCGGGCCAAGTCGATTAACGCCAAGCGCAACCCGGAAGCCTCCATGGTGGTGATGTCGGACGAATTCGGCGGCGAGTGGATACAGCTCGATGGCACCGCCGAGGTCCTCGACATGCCCAAAGCTCTCGACGGCCTGGTGGAATACTTCCGCGTCATCTCCGGCGAGCACCCCGACTGGGACGAATATCGCGAAGCCATGGCCCACCAGGGCAAGTGCCTCATCCGCCTCACCATTGACCAGTGGGGCCCAATCTCCAAGGGCGGCTTCCCCGCCCGCCTCGTCGAAGACTCCTAAGACAGTCCTGGGTCTGGAATCGCCTTCACCCCAGCCGCGCTAGCTGGCGGCGGAGCCAGTCTTCCCGGTCGGCGGCGTAGCGCTGGGCGATTTGGGTTTGGGGGAAGAGGCCGACGCCGTGGGGGGCACCGGGGTAGACGTGGAGCTCGGTTGGAACTCCGGCGCCGTATAGGCGCATGGCGTAAGTGATGTTTTCGTCGCGGAAGCCGTCGGCGCCGCCGACGCAGACGTAGGCGTCGGGCAGGCCGGAGAGGTCCTCGGCCCGGGCGGCGGCCGCGGTGTAGGGCACGTCGTCGCTGCCGTATAGGTCGCCGAGATAGCACCGCCAGCCAAAGGCGTTGGTCGTCTTGTTCCAAATCACCAGATCGTCGAGTTGGCTTGACGGAGTGATCTGGCGGTCATCCAGCATCGGGCAGTCCAATAACTGGAACTGCAACGGCACCTCGCCCCGATCCCGGGCCAGCAGCGCCAGCGCGGCACACAGGCCCCCGCCGGCGCTGACCCCGGTAATGCCGATCTTCTCCCGGTCGATGCCGGTCTCACCGGCATTGTCGTACGTCCACTTCAGTCCCGCGTAGCAGTCCTCCAAGGGCCGGGATACGACGTCTCCGGGGCTAGCCGGTACTCCACTGACACCCCGACAATGCCGTAGGTCGGAGACCACCGGTCGAACTTGGCATCATCCATGTCGTAGGTGCCCCGGATGTAGCCCCCGCCGTGAATCGAGTAGACGCACGGCACGGGACCCTCGATCCCCAGCGGTCTGTGCACCCGCACCACCACCCCGTTGGCCGCATCCACCACATGGTCCGACCGCTCCACCGCATCACTCAACTCGGGGAACTGAACCGGCAATGTGGCCCGAATCTCGGGCAGCAGCTCGACGCTGAGATCACGCGTCGGCACCGTGTGCTTGAGCCGCTCGATCTCTGCGTCCAGCATGACCATCGGATTTCCCGCTTGTTCGGGGCGGCTCAGCTAGACGGCCCTCAGCCGAGCCGCTCCAACTGACGCCGCAGCCAATCTTCTTGGTCGGCGGAATAGCGCTGAGCGATTTCGAGGTGGGAGAAGAGGGCCACGCCGTGAGGTGCGCCCGGATATACATGCAGCTCGGTGGGGACGTCGGAGCCATACAGTCTCATTGCGTAGGTGATGTCCTCGTCGCGGAAGCCGTCAGCCCCGCCGATACAGACGTAGGCATCAGGAAGGCCCGACAGATCCTCGGCCCGAGCAGCCGCCGCGGTGTACGGCACATCATCAGAGCCGTATAGATCGCCGAGGTAGCACTGCCAGCCGAAGGCGTTCGAGTCCCTGCTCCAGATCAGCAGATCATCGAGCTGGCTGGAAGGGGTGATCTGGCGGTCATCGAGCATGGGGCAGTCCAAGAGCTGGAATTGCAACGGCACCTCGCCCCGATCCCGGGCCAGCAACGCCAGTGCGGCGCACAAGCCCCCGCCAGCGCTGACCCCGGTAATCCCGATCTTGTCCCGGTCGATGCCCAACTCATCGGCATTGTCAAACGTCCACTTCAAGCCGGCGTAGCAGTCCTCTAGCGGGCCGGGATAGGGCGTCTCCGGCGACAACCGGTACTCCACCGACACCCCAACAATGCCGTACTTCGGGCACCACTTGTCGAACTTGGCGTCGTCCATCTCGTAGCTCCCCAGGATGTAGCCGCCGCCGTGAATCGAATAAACACACGGCACCGCACCCTCCTGGCCCACCGCTCGGTGAACCCGCACCATCACGCCGTTGGCCTCATCCACCACGTGGTCGGTGCGCTCCACGGCATCGCTGAGCTCAGGGGGCTCGCCCAGCTGCATCCCCCGCAACTCGGGCAGGACGTCGGCATTGATCACTCCTAGGGGCACCATCTCCTTAAGCGGCTCGATCTCCTCATGCAGCGCAACCGTGGCCATGTCAACTCCTTCTCTCTGCTCGTCGGCAACCCGACCGGTATGAAGCAGCCCGAATACTACGCCCAACCCGCAGGCGTGGGTACCTACTGCCCTTGCTGAGTAACCTGCCGGGCGATGTCTTGTGTCGACAGCCCCGGCTTCTGATGATCCTCCAGCACCTGCGAGTCGTCGAGGTGGGCGGGGGGATAGCAGGGTCTTATGCCGGGAAACTCCTGGCCGACGCCGGCGCCGACGTGATCAAGGTCGAGCCTCCCGGCGGCGAGCCTTTACGGCGGTGGTCGGCATCGGGCGCGGAACTGGGCGACAGAGACGGCCCTCTGTTCCAGTTCCTCAATACATCCAAGCGGTCGGTGATCGGCGATCCCAGCGACCCGGCCATGGCCGATCTGCTGGCCAGCGCCGACATCCTCATCGACTCCACTGTCCAGGGCCTAGCTTCGGCAACCATCGAGGCGGCCCGCCTGGCCAATCCCGCGCTGGTGCTGGTGTCGATCTCCCCGTGGGGGCGCACCGGACCCTATGCCCATAGGCCGGCCACCGAGTTCACCTTGCAAGCAGAGTGCGGGGGCATCGGCAAGCGGGGCAACCCGGAGCGACCCCCGGTGCAGGCCGGAGGCGTTATTGGCGAGTGGACCGCGGCCATCTACGCCGGGGTGGGGGCGCTGGCCGCGGCCAACCCCGAGCGTCCCGGCCGCAATGTGGAGCTTCCCTCTATTGAGCCCACCGCCGACGGCCACGTGGGTTTCTGCACGGTGGCCCGCCAGCAGTTTCTGGACTTTCTGGCGATGATCGGCCGTTCCGATTGGCTGGAGGACGAGGAGATGTGCGGCTACGGCGGCCGCTGGAAGCGGCGGGACGAGTTCCGAGCCGCCATGCACGCCTGGACCACCCAGCGCACCACCGCTGAGGTGATCGCTGAGGCATCGGCCCGTCGAATACCGGTGGCCCCCATCGGCAACGGAGCGACCGTGCCCACCCTGGAGGCGTTCTCCGGCCGGGACGCCTTCACCACTAATCCCTCGGGCGGCTTCACCCAGCCTGCCGTTCCCTACCAACTGCACGGTGCCGCCACCCGGCCCTTCGAACCCGTCCCCGCCGCCGGTGAGCACACCGGTCAGATCGAAGCCCACACCCCCCAACCCAACCGGGGGGAGCCCAATGCGCTCCCTCTAGCCGGATTACGAGTGATCGACTTCACCGCCTGGTGGGCTGGCCCCATCGCCAGCCATTCCCTGGCCCTGCTCGGCGCCGACGTGGTCAAAATCGAGTCCGTTCAGCGGGCCGACGGGATGCGCTTCGCCTCCGCCCGCCCGCCCTCGGCGGACCAGTGGTGGGAGTGGGGCATGGTCTTCCATGGGGCCAACACCAACAAGCGGGACATCACCCTCGACCTCCGCTCCCCCGAAGGGGTGGCGGTGGCCGAGCGGCTGATCGCCGATGCCGATGTGGTGATCGAGAACTTCACCCCCCGGGTAATGGACGGATTCGGCCTCACCTGGGAGCGGCTGTCAGAACTGAACCCCAAGCTGATCATGACCCGGATGCCCGCGTTCGGCCTCAGCGGCGCTTGGCGCAACAACACCGGCTTCGCCCAGACCATGGAACAGCTCACCGGGATGGCCAACATCACCGGATACCCGGACGAGGACCCTCAGATTCCCCGCGGGCCGTGCGACCCGCTGGCCGGGATGCACGCGGTGTTCGCCACCCTCACCGCCCTCGAGGAACGGGACCGAACCGGACAAGGACGGCTCGTGGAGGTGACCATGGTGGCCGCCGCCCTCAACGCCGCCGCAGAGCAGTTGGTGGAATACTCCGCCCTTGGCCGCCAGCTCCCCCGCGAGGGCAATCGGAGCCCACGGGCCGTTCCCCAGGGGGTTTACCCAGCCGCTGGCCATGAACGCTGGGTAGCAGTAGCGGTGGCCGACGAACACCAGTGGAAGGCTCTCTGCGACCTGCTCCACCGCCCCGACTGGGCCGACTACAACACCGATGACAAGCGCCGGGCCGCGGCCGACTCCATCGATGCCGGCATAGCCGAATGGGTGGCCCCTCAAACAGACGCCGACGCGGTGGCGCAACTGCTCGACGCCGGGGTCCCGGCAAGCGTGGTAGTGCTGCCCGCCGAGGTCAACAACCACCCCCAGCTGCGGACCCGCTCGTTCATCGAGCCGATCGACCACCCGGTGTGCGGTGAAGTACCTTGTGCCAGCTTGCCCTTCCGGTTCGAATCGTCCCCCGGCCCCTGGACCAAGACCCCGGCTCCCCTCCTTGGCCAGCACAACCACGAGGTACTGGGCGGCGAGTTAGGCCTGACCGACGAAGAGCTGGCTGAACTGGAGGCCAAGGGCGTGATCGGCACACGGCCTGTCGGGCTCTAGTTGACTACCCTTTGCTCAGGATTTCTTGGGGGGACACGATTATGCGGCGATGGATTCTGGCCCTGCTTCTTGCAATGGCGCTGGTAGCAGCAGCTTGCGGAGGGAACGACGATGACGGTTCGGGAGGCGATGCCCCACCGGTAAGTGCCGAAGAGGCTGAACCTGAGGCACCCGAGCCCCAAGACGCCGAATCGGAAGAAGCCGAATCCGAGGCCGAGCCTCAGGCCCCAGAACCCGAGGAGGGGGAGCCCGAACCCGCTGAACCCGAAGACACTGAGCCCGAAGAGGCTGCGCCTGAAGAGACAGCCCCCGAGGAGCCCGAGCCCGAGCCAGTAGTCCTCACCGCGTCGTACCGCGGGGTCACCGAGACTGAGATCAAGATCGGCGTCGGATTCGTCGACGTCACCGAATTCGGCATCGACAACGGCGACCACGAGGCCCAGTGGCAGGCGGCCATCGACAGGGCCAACGATGCCGGAGGGGTCAATGGGCGACTGTTGGTACCGGTGTTCGGGCAATACTCGCCAGTCGACGATTCTGCCATCGAGGCAGTGTGCGTGGAGTTCATCGAAGACGAGGAAGTCTTCGCGTTCGTGGGTTTCGTCCTCTGGGACGGAGTGCTCTGCTACACCGAGCTGTACGGGGTACTGGCTGTTAACACGGCCGAGATGGCACCCGACGTCCTAGGGCGAAGCGGCGGGCTGCTCTTTACCACTCAGGGGGGGCTCATCGAGAGGATCGCCAGTCTCGTCAATGCTGCCAAGGCTGATGGGCTGATCGACGGTCGGAAGATCCAGATCCATGCATCGAATGATGACGAGTCCCTCCTTGGGCCGGTGCAGGAGCTGGTTGAAGCTGCCGGCGGCACCGTGACCCGAGCGGTGTCCGGAACTGCGCCACCCGGTGATGTCCCTGCAGGGGAAGCAGAAACCGACGTCTGGATCGAACGAGCCGAAGCTGATGGTGTAGACGCCGTCTTGGCCTTCAACACCGCTGGCTACGGAGCGGTTGGAGGCGTGGAGCGGGCCGGAAGCGATCTGGTGGTCATCACCGACTCGGTCAGCAAGGCGGGGTATGTCGAACTCGGCTACGACCCAAGCCAGGTCGACTTGTATGCCTATGGATTCCCGACGCTCCAGGACTATTACAACGCCGGCGAAGCCGGTGTTCGAGAGTGCGTCGAGAACTATGAAACCCGCAGCGGGAACATAGTCAACGTCAATGTCCCCAACCCGAGGCCCAACAACCTCCCCCCCACAATCCGGTCATGTCGTGGTGTTGAGCTCTTCGTTGCCATCGCCAGCGCCGCAGGTCCGGTGCTCACCCAAGAATCGTTCCTCGAGGCCGCCCGTGGCCTGGGATCGCTTGATCTCACCGGCACCACCTCCGCCTCTCTCAGCGAAGGAAAGTACAGCGCTGACAACGCACCGCTTGTCCGGCTCTACTGGGACTCCGAGATCAGCGAATTCGTCAGTGGGAACTGAGATCAGTCAGCTCCTGGGGGCACACCGCTAGGACGACGCCTCGTCCGTGTTGGGCTGGCTGGGGTCGATCCCTAGGGTGGCCGATTCCACCAGCTCCACCAAGTTGTCGGGGTCGCAGTCCATCGTGCCCGGGGTGGCGGGGTGGCGGCGGATCCAGCCGCTGGGGGTGGGGCTCATCAGCAGGAAGCATGGCGATGGGATTCCCTCCGCGGGGTTTGTCGGCCCGTGCAGGCCCCGGCCGTCCCATTCGGTGATGGTGCGGGCCGACTCAATCACCAACTCCCGGGTCAGTCCCCCACCGCTGGTGAACATGGCACGGTTGACTGCTTCTTCGAACAAGAGCGCAGACGCCCAGCTGGAAAGGCCTATCAGGTCAACCTCGGCCTCCTCGTCCACTTCCTCCCTCAAGAAGAGCACGTACCTCACCAACTCGACGTTGTCGCCTGGCTCCTCAAAGGGGAGCACCCCAATGCTCACCCACAGATCCGAGCCCAGTTCAGCGACTTCGGCCGCCCAACTCTGCGAATAGCAGTCGGCACCGCAGAGGACGAAGGTCGGCCCATCCGCGGGCTCCTCCACTGCCTCCCCTTCCTGGGGCTCGACTTCAGGATCAGCAGTGGGCTCTTCTTCGCCCGTCTCATCGGAGCCCGCTTCGGAAGTGCCGTCAGGCTCCTCTTCGGGCAGGGTGGTGGGCTCTTCCTCGGGCGCAGGGAAATCGAAGGTAGGCAGCTGCTCAAAAAGGTGGGCCCGGGCCTGGAGCAGTTCCATCAGCCGATTCCTGTCGGCCGACCAGGTGATTCCCAGAACCTGGGCTTCCAACATGGCTGAGGCCAGCGCGTCGTAGTCCTCGTCGATCACGTCGGCCGTGGCCTGAAAGGCAAAGTTGAGTCCTCCAGCAGTGGCTGCCTCGATATCTCGCTGGGCCCGGTAGAACGCCACCGGCATGTCCAGCACCACCGTGCCCACTGCGGACGCGGCGGCTGGGAAACGCTCGCTCATGAACTGAGCTGGACCGGCCTGCCAAACGGTATTGGATGTTGGATTGGAGACGAACGTCACCGGCGAAGACCGCCGAGCCGGGCTCAGTGCGGCGGCCGGGAAGTCGGGCAGGAGGCAGGACTCGTCATTCAAGAGGTCCACCCCATCGCCGTCGAACAGGGCATAAGACCCCACCAAGGCGAAGATGTCGCTCTCGCAGGCCTCCTGAATGGCGGCCCGGTGGTCGAACACGTTGGCGTCAAAAAGGACGACCTCCACGTCCCGGCCACCCAGGCCGCCGCTGCTGTTCACCGCTTGGGCCCAGGCCCGCATGGCCAGCCATGCCGCTTCGCTGCCCCCGGTAACCGGGTTCCCGGTGCTGCTGTCGGCAATCACCCCGATGCGAATCACATCGTCGCTAACCCCGGAACGGATCGGCTCGGCCGTTGGTCCGGGCACCACCGTGTCCTGAGGCTCGGGGGTGGGAGTGGGGGTGGCCAATTCGGGCGACGACACCACCGGCCCCTGGAGATCGGGGGTCTTGCAGCCCGCGACCACCAAGGCCAAGGCCAGTATCAACGCGAACGGCGCATTCGCAATCTTGAGGAAGCGGGCGAGCCGCACGCCTTTATCGTCGCACGAAGTAGAGGTTGCGCGGGCGGCGGGGTTAGCCGCGGGCAGCTGCGAAGCCCTGCTCCAAGTCGGCGATGATGTCGTCCACCGACTCCAAACCAACTGACAGGCGGACCAGTCCGGGATACACGCCGGTGCTGATCTGCTCTTCCTCGGTGAGCTGGGAGTGGGTGGTGGACGCCGGGTGGATCACCAGGCTGCGCACGTCGCCGATGTTGGCCACATGGCTGTGCAAGGTGAGGGCGTTCACGAACTTCTCGCCGGCGTCGCGTCCACCCTTGATGTGGAAAGCGGGAACCGAACCGTAGCCCTTGCCGTCGGTGTAGTGGTTCATCCGCTCGTGCCAGGGGCTGGACGAGAGTCCGCCGAACTGCACCGATTCCACCTGGTCGTGGCCTTCCAAGTAGTCGACCACTGCGTTGGCGTTGGAGCAGTGCCTTTCCATGCGCAAACTGAGCGTCTCCAACCCCTGGAGGAAGTAGAAGGCGTTCTGCGGGGAGATGGCCGCTCCAATGTCCCGAAGCAACTGCACCCGGGCCTTGATGATGAAGGAGCCGTTGCCCAATGCCGGCCAGAATGCCAGGCCGTGATAGCTGGGGTCGGGCTCGGTGAAGTTGGGGAAACGACCGCTGGCCCCGTAGTCGAAGGTGCCGCCGTCGATGATGACTCCGCCGATTGAGTTGCCGTGGCCGCCGATGAACTTGGTCATGGAGTGGACCACTATGTCGGCCCCGTGATCCAGCGGGCGGATCAGATAGGGAGACGGCACCGTGTTGTCCACCATGAGCGGGATGCCCTCGGCGTGGCCCACCGCGGCGACGCCCTCGATGTCGAGGCAGTCGTTTTTGGGGTTGCCGATGGTCTCGGCGTAGAGCACCTTGGTGTTCTCCTGGATGGCGTTCTTCCAAGCGCCCAGGTCGTCGGGATCCTCGATGAACGACACCTCGATTCCCATCTTGGGCAGGGTGTAGTGCAGCAGGTTGTAGGTGCCGCCGTACAGCGACGCAGAGGAAATCACGTGGTCGCCCGACTCGGCCAGGTTCAAGATGGCCAGCGTCTCCGCGGCCTGGCCCGAAGCCATGGCCAGCGCGCCGGGTATCCCGATGGCGGTCTCAGTCCCGCCTTCCAGCGCGGAGAGCCGGGCCTCCAGCACCATCTGGGTGGGATTCATAATCCGGGTGTAGATGTTGCCCACCTCGGCCAGCCCGAACAGCGCAGCAGCGTGCTCGGTGTCGCGGAACACATAGGAGGTGGTCTGGTAGATGGGCACGGCCCGCGATCCGGTGGCCGGATCGGGCTCCTGCCCGGAGTGGATCTGCTTGGTCTCAAAACCCCAGTTTTCGCTCACGGCTCTTCTCTCTTCCTTTCGGAGTTGCCGGGTAGATACTAATGAATTGCTGCCGTTTGGCAGCTATCGAAGGCTGGCCAGGGACTATTCCTTCCCCTGGCCCCCGGACACTGCTTGCACACTCTGGCGGCCTTCGGAGATCCAGGGCATCATGGCCCGCAGCTCAGCCCCTACCTGCTCGATGGGGTGCTGTTGGCCCTCGGCTTCCAGACGCAGGAAGTTGGGCCGGCCGCTGCGGCTCTCGCTCATCCACTCATCGGCGAACGACCCGCTCTGGATCTCACTCAAGATCCTCTTCATCTCGGCACGAGTGTCCTCGTTGATGATGCGGTCGCCCCGGCTCAGATCCCCGTACTCAGCGGTGTCGGAGATGGAGTAGCGCATCCCGCCGATTCCCTCCTCGTACATGAGGTCGACGATGAGCTTCAGCTCGTGGAGGCACTCAAAGTAGGCCACCTCGGGCTGGTATCCGGCCTCGCACAGCGTTTCGAACGCCGCAGTCACCAGCGAGGTGAGTCCGCCGCACAGCACCACCTGCTCGCCGAACAAGTCGGTCTCGCACTCTTCGGCAAAGGTGGTCTCGATCACCCCGGCGCGGGCGCCGCCGATGGCATCGGCATAGGCCAGGGCCAGGTCCCGGGCACTGCCGGAGGCGTCCTGGCCCACGGCGATGAGGCAGGGCACGCCGCCGCCCTCCACATAGGTGCGCCGCACCAAATGGCCGGGGCCCTTGGGGGCCACCATGGCCACATCCACGCCCTCGGGAGCTGATATCAGGTCAAACCTCACGTTGAAGCCGTGGGCGAAGAACAGCGCATCGCCGGACTGGAGGTGAGGCTCGATGTGGTCCTTGTAGATATCTCCCTGCTCAGTGTCGGGCAGCAGCAACATGATGATGTCGGCCTCGGCCGATGCCTCAGCCATCGACATCACTCGCAGGCCGGCCTCGGCGGCTTTGGCAGCCGACGACGAACCCTCCCGCAGCCCGACCCGGACGTCGATCCCCGAGTCCTTCAGGTTCAGGGCGTGGGCGTGGCCCTGCGACCCGTATCCCAGTATCGCCACCTTGCGATCGGCGATTTGGGAGCGGTCGACGTCTTTCTCATACAACACGGTTGCCATTGGCTGTCCTTGGTTGGTAGGGGCCGTTAGGGGGCCAGCGGGTCGGGGGTGGATTTCACCAGCTTGGGCAGCGCTACTTTGCCGGTGCGCTGTACCTCCACGATCCCATAGGGTCGCAGAAGGTCTTCGAAGTCATCCACTCGGCTGGGCGATCCGGTAAGCGACACCATGATCTCGTCGTATCCCACATTGAGCACAGTGGCCTGGAAGATGCGCACCAGATCCAGGATCTGGCCCCGAATCTCAGAATCGGCCCGGACGGTGACCATCATCAGCTCTCGCTCCACGCTGGCGGCGGGATTCAGCTCCTGGATGTCCACCACGTTGACCAGCTTGTCGAGCTGTTTCACCACCTGCTCCATGGGCGCGGCGTCCACCCCGACCACGATGGTGAGGCGGCTGAACCGCTCGTCGTCAGTCGGGGCCACGGCCAGCGACTCGATATTGAAACCCCGGCGGGCGAATAGGCCAGCCACCCGGGCCAGCACGCCAGCCTTGTTCTCCACCCGAACCACCAGCGTGGTGGTCCCCCCACCATCAGAGCCGGGGACTGAGTTCATTGGATTTGGGCTCATCGGGGCCGGTCCCGCTGTGATGGGTCGACCACGACGTCGCTGTTGGACATGCCCGCTGGAACCATCGGAAAGACGTTTTCCTCAGCCTCACACCGGAACTCCACCACCACGGGCTGGTCGTTGATCTCATTGGCCTGGGCGATGGCTGGGCCGACTTCCTCGGGCGACTCCACCCGAAGTCCGACGCAGCCCAGCGCCTCGGCCCACATCTTGTAGTCGGGCACGTCGCGGGTCAGGTAAACCTCGGAATAGCGCTCTTCGTAGAACATCTCCTGCCACTGGCGGACCATCCCCAAATAGGCATTGTTGATGAGGGCCACCTTGATGGGGAAGCCCTCGGTGGCCGCGGTGACCAGCTCTTGTGCGGTCATCTGGAAACAGCCGTCGCCGTCCACCGCCCACACCATTCGGTCCGGTCGGCCCGCCTTGGCTCCGATGGCCGCGGGAATGGCGAACCCCATCGTGCCCAGTCCACCCGAGTTCACCCAGGTGTAGGGATGGTTGAACTTCCAATATTGACTGGTCCACATCTGGTGCTGACCCACCCCCGAGGCCACGATGGTGTCGGTCGGAGTGGAATCCCGGAGCTGCTCCAGCACGTATTGAGGCTTCAGCAGCTCGTCGCCCTTGGACTGCTCATAGGTCAGGGGAAACCGCTCCTGCCAGCCGCTGATCCGGGACCGCCAGGCTTTCCGGTCCGGCTGGGCCTCGCTGCCCCCCATCTCCTTCAACGCCTTGATGAGCTCCTCGGTGACCACCCGACAATCGCCCTGGATGGCCACATCAGGACGGCGCACCTTGCCCAACTCGGCGCTGTCGATATCCACATGGATGACCTTGGCCAAAGGGGCAAACTCGCCCACTTTGCCGGTAACCCGATCATCGAAGCGGGCACCCAGCGCAATGAGCAGGTCGGCCTCCTGCATGGCGGTTACCGCGGTGTAGTTGCCGTGCATGCCGGGCATGCCCAAACACAGCGGATGGTCGTCGGGGAAGCCTCCCCGGTTCATCAGCGTGGTGACCACGTGGATGCCGGTCATCTCGGCCAGCTCCAACAGGGCCTCCGCCCCCCGGGACTTCAAGATGCCGCCCCCGGTATAGAGGACTGGGCGCTCGGCCTCGCAGATGAGCTTGGCCGCCTGGCGGATGAGCTCGGCGTCGCCCGCGATGTTGGGGAAGTATCCCGGCAGATCGTGGCTGTCGGGGGTATACCACTCCATCGCCGATCGCGGATTGTTGGGGTCGACTATGTCTTTGGGGATGTCCACCAGCACGGGTCCGGGTCGGCCAGTGGTGGCGATGTAGAAGGCGTCGTGGATCACCTGGGGGATGTCGGCCGCCTCGGTCACCAGGTAGTTGTGCTTGGTCACCGACATGGTGATGCCGGTGGTGTCGCATTCTTGGAATGCGTCGGTGCCGATGGCGGCGTAGGGAACCTGGCCGGTCACCACCACCATGGGGATGGAATCCATGTAGGCATCGCACAGCGGAGTGACGATGTTGGTGGCCGCCGGACCCGAGGTGACCATGGCCACGCCGGGGCGGCCGGTGGCGTGGGCGTACCCCTCGGCCATGTGGCCGGCACCCTGCTCGTGGCGCACCAGCACATGGCGGATGGAAGAGTCGATCAGCGGGTCATACACCGGCAGGATGGCCCCGCCGGGCAGCCCGAACAAGATGTCCACGCCCTCGTTCTCGAGGGCCTTCATGAGGGCTTGTCCGCCGTTCATTTTCATGTTGGATCAACCTTTCGGGCTTCTCCCAAATGGAAAGACCTCCCAGTGTGGGAGGTCGGTAGCGCCCGGTCCCCGGGCCGAGCCGGGACCGCGCGCTAAAGGCGTACTACGAGAATCGCTCCGGTGTGGGGATGGCGCTTCATAGGATGCCACCAGTATGAACGCTAGGGCCCGCTTGTGACAAGACGGTTTGGGGTGTATCCCGGTTCGTTCAACCCGCCCACCATCGGCCACCTGGCCATCGCCCAGGCGGCGGCGCGGCAACGGGGGCTCGAGCGGGTGGACCTGGCGGTGTCGCGAGTGGCGCTGGGCAAGGAGCTAGCGGTGGTCCCCCCGTTCGAGGACCGCATTGCAGTGCTGGAGGCTTCGGTGGCTGGCATCGACAGCGTGGAGGTCGTCGTCACCGACCAGCAGCTCCTCATCGACATCGCCCAGGGGTATCACGTGGTGGTGATGGGCGCCGACAAGTGGGCCCAAGTGCAAGACCCGGCGTTCTACGGGAACTCGGTCGAGGCCCGCGACCGGGCAGTGGAGTCCCTGCTTGGGTTGGAACTGGCCGTCGCTCCTCGGCCGCCGTTCGCGGTGCCAAGCGGCGCGGAGTTGGACATCGCCCCAGAGATGGTCGAAGTGTCATCCAGCGGCGCCCGCCAAGGTCGGTTGGAGTGGATGACCCCCGCGGCCCGGGCCTTCGACGAAACCACCGGTGCTTGGACTGATCCCGATCTCTACGACAGGAACAGAATGGACTAAGCCTCGGTGATGGCGCCCTTCTCCGCTCCCTGGGCCAAACGGGCGTACTTGGCCAGCACGCCCTTGGTGTAGCGGGGTTCAGGCGGTTTCCAGTTGGCCTGGCGCTCAGCCAGGGTGGCCTCGTCTACCAGCAGGTCGATGGAATGGTCCCGAACGTCTATTCGAATCCGGTCGCCCTCGGCCACCAGGGCAATCGGCCCGCCTTCGGTGGCCTCAGGGGCCACGTGGCCCACGCAGAACCCATGGGTGCCCCCCGAAAATCGGCCGTCGGTAACCAGAGCAGCGTCTCCGCCGCGGCCCGCGCCCTTCATAGCCCCGGTAATGGCCAGCATCTCCCTCATGCCGGGACCGCCCTTGGGGCCTTCGTAGCGGATCACCACAATGTCGCCAGCCTCGATACGCCCGTTCAGCACCGCGTCCATGGCCGTGTCTTCCCCATCGAACACTCGGGCCCGGCCCTCGAAATGGTCGAAGTCGATGCCGGCCACCTTCAGCACCGCTCCGTTGGGGGCCAGCGACCCGGTTAGCACTGCTATTCCGCCCACGTCGTGCAGCGGGTCGTCCAAGACGTGAATCACATCTCCATCCGGGCCGGGCGGGTCCAGCAGGGCAAGGTTCTCGGCCATGGTTTTGCCCGTTACGGTGATCTCATCGCCGTGCAGCAGGCCCTCGTCCAGCAGCATCTTCATCACCACCGGAACCCCGCCGATGCGGTCGATGTCGGCCATGTGGTACTGCCCGTGGGGCTTGGTGTCGGCCAGATGGGGAACCCGGGCCGCCACCTTGTTGAAGTCGTCGAGCTCCAGCTCCACACCGGCCTCCCAGGCGATGGCCAGCAGGTGCAGCACTGCGTTGGTCGATCCGCCCAAGGCCATGGTCACCGCGATGGCGTTCTCGAAGGCTCCCTTAGACATGATGGTGCGGGGACGGATGTTCTCCCGCAGGAGTCCGATTACCGCAGTGCCGCTGGCGTAGCTGTAGTCGTCGCGACGGCGGTCGACGGCAGCGGCCGAGGCGCTACCCGGCAGAGACATGCCCAGCGCCTCCCCGATCGACGCCATGGTGTTGGCCGTGAACATCCCCGCGCAGGAGCCCTCGGTGGGACACGCATTGCGCTCGATGGCGTCGAGCTCCTCATCGTCGATGTCGCCCACCGCGTGAGCACCCACCGCTTCGAACACGCTCACGATGTCGAGCACCTTGCCGTTGTGCTGTCCGGGGAGGATGGACCCGCCATAAACGAACACCGACGGCAGGTTGAGCCGGGCGGCGGCCATAAGCATGCCGGGAAGCGACTTGTCGCAACCCGCGAAACTGACGAAAGCGTCCAGGCGCTCGGCGTGCATAACTGCCTCCACCGAGTCGGTAATGATCTCCCGACTCACCAACGAGGCCCGCATCCCCTCGTGGCCCATGGAGATGCCGTCGGACACCGCGATGGTGTTGAACTCGATGGGGAATCCGCCGGCGTCGCGCACGCCCTGTTTGGCCCGCTTGGCCAGGCGGTCCAGCGGCAGATTGCAAGGGGTCACCTCGTTCCACGACGACGCCACCCCCACCTGGGGCTTGTCCCAGTCGTCGTCGGTCATGCCCACCGCCCGCAGCATGGCCCTTGCCGGGGCCCGCTCAGCCCCGGACGTGACCTCATGTGAACGTGGCTTCATGTCGCTCATAGCGACAGGCTAGCTATTGGGATGGCGCAGATTAGAGGGCAAATGGGTTTGCGGAAGTCGCCCTATGACCGAGAGATCGCCCGGTTGGCGATTCCCGCCCTGGGCGCGCTGATCGCCGAGCCGCTCTACACCCTGGCCGACACCGCAGTAGTGGGACACTTGGGCACTCCTCACTTGGGCGGACTGGCGGTGGCCTCGCAGGTGCTGTTGGGGGCACTGTCGCTGTTCATATTTCTGGCCTATGGGACCACCGCGGCGGTGGGGCGGCTGATAGGCGCGGGAGACCACTACCGGGCCGCCCAGCAGGCGGTGCAGGGCCTATGGCTGGCCGCCGCAGTCGGCACGGCATTGGCCGCTGCGGCCTTTGTGTTCGCCGATCCCCTGTTGAGAGTCCTCGGAGCAGACGGCGAAGTGCTGGCCCAAGGCCGGATCTACCTGCGCATCAGCATCTTCGGCCTGCCGGGCATGCTCATCACGCTGGCCGGAGTGGGCTACCTGAGAGGGCTGCAAGACACCCTGCGACCGCTCAAAGTGGCGCTGTTCACCGCCGGGTTGAATCTCGCACTGGAACTAGTGCTGATCTACGGACTCGGTTTCGGCATCGGCGCCTCAGCGCTGTCAACCGTCGTCGCCCAATGGCTCGCCGCCGGGGCCTACGTGTGGTGGATCCGGGAAGCCGTGACCGCCCATGGGGTGACCATGGCTCCTGACCGCTCGATTATCGCCCGCCTGGCCGTCGTCGGATTGGACCTGTTCCTGCGGACCGCGGCTCTGCGGGCCTCGTTCACCATGTCGGTGGCGGTGGCGGCTCGGTTGGGCGACATCGAATTGGCCGCCCATGAGGTGATCTACCAGCTCATGTTCTTCTTGGCCCTGGTTTTGGACGCGGTGGCCATTGCCGGACAAGCCATGATCGGCCGCTATCTGGGGGCCAACGAGTTGCCCCAAGCCCGGGCCGCCGGACGCCGCATGATCGAGTGGGGTCTGGCCACCGGTTTGGCCGCCACCATCGTGATTCTGATCACCAGGCCGTGGCTCCCGCTGGTGTTCTCCAGCGATGAGGCGGTGCTTTCCCTGGTCGGCTTCCTGATGCTGCATTTGGCGTTCATCCAGCCGGTGAACGGGGTGGTGTTCGCCCTCGACGGCGTGCTGATCGGCGCCGGCGACATGCGATTCCTGGCCGTGGCCATGGCTGGCGCAGCGGCGGTATTCATCCCCTTGGCCCTGTGGGTGGTGGCCGCCGACGCGGGCATCGGCTGGCTGTGGGGGGCCATGTGGGCCCTTATGGGCGCCCGCCTGATCGCCCTGCTCTGGCGATTCGCCGGCTCCCGCTGGCTGGTTCCCGGCGCCGTCCGCTGAGCAGATTCGAACTAGCCGGCGGCGGCCTCGATGTGGGCCTTTATGCCGTCTACTACTCGCTGCATGTTGGCCCGGTGGACTCGGAGGCGGTTGGCAATGATGCGGTGCTCTTTGTCGGGCTTCTGCTCGATGAGAAAATTCAGACCGGAGGGGCCAGGGCCGAGCAGCAGGCGGTAGATCAGCCGGGTGCCGCCTCCCATTAGCGATTGGATCTCGAAGCGCCATCGGGCCCCGGGGTTGTCGGGGTCGGAGGTACACCAGCCGAAGGCCACCGGTTCTTCGCATACATCCACGAAACAAGGGACTTCCCAGTCGCCCATCACTTCGAGGTGGTTGCGGCCGGTGAAAGTGGCACCCAGGGCCGGGCCGTCGAAACCCTCGTCCCAGGTTGCCCCGGTGAACTCGTCGGAGAACTGAGCCGGCAGGTCGATGTCGGTGACCGCGGCCCACACGTCGTCCAACCCGGCCGCGATGTCGGTCTCCACCACCATTCCGGGACCGTCGGCCATAGTCACTGAAGTTCCCGGACCTGCCTCGTAGATGCGGCCGTAGCCGTCAAAGAAGGTGATATCCCGGGCTGGAATCCGGCGAGCGGGTCGGAAATCGGTGCCCTTGGTCCAGGCCACCGGGAACATGGCGATCTCGGTGATCTCGTCGGGGATACCGAGCAGCTCCTTCAATTCGGGGGCCTTGGCCAGTACGGCCGTGGTCCAAGCAGTGCCCAATCCCCGGGCCCGCAGGGCCACGCAGAAGCTCCAACCACTCTGGATAACAGAGTCGAACAGACCGGGCGCGCCGCTGCCGTCGTGGCGGCCCACGATGGTGGGAATGACGATCACCGGCACCTCGGCCAAGTGCTCCACCAGATAGGCGGACGAGCTCACCGTCCGAGCCCGAGGGTGGTCGGTGCCCTCTAAGCGGTCGCGAGCCTCGAGCATGAAGACGCCCACCACTTCGCGGTAAAGCCGGGCCAGCTCCTGCTTGATCGCCGGGTCGCGCACCACAATCCACCGGCGACTGGTCTGGTTGCCGCCGGTGGGGGCCTGCTCGGCGATGTCGATGCAGTCGAGGATGATCTGGTCGTCTACCGGCCGCTCTAGATCCAGCCGCTTCCGCACTGCCCTGGTGGTGGTCAGCGCCAGATCCACCGATTCCGTGTCGATGTTCATGATTGGCTGGCGTCGTTGTAGATGCCGCGGGACATGAGCGACTGCTCCTGGTCTCGCCGCTGGCGGTAGACGTCGGCTCGCACCTCAAGCACATCGGCGTCATCAGGGGCAGCTTGGGCGGCCCACTCGGCGAGGTGGCAGGCCAGCCGTAGATTGCCAGCCTTGCCCAGTTCGCTAGCCCTGGCCGCCACGGCCGCCGCACCTCCGGCTAACTGGGCCACCTCAGCGGCCAGCGCCTGGTCGGAGGCGGGCTTGAGGCGGGCGGGGTTGCCGTCGTACCAACCTCCGTAGAGCCGCCAGATGTTGCGAACCACGAATTCGGGTTCGTCGTAGGCGGCTCGCAGGTAGGGCTTGGCCATCAGGTCGTCGGGAACCCGCACCTGATGGATGATGTCGTCGAGACGCGCTCCCGCGTTCATCATCTCCAGCGTGTCGGCCACCAGTCCTTCCAAGGCGGTGGCCACATCGTTTAGCACCATGGCAATGCGCTCCTCTCCGGCAATGGGCAGACCATGGGCAGGAAGCAGGAATTTCGGGCGCAACTCGATCATTCGCCGCAAGGCGGCGGCCCACTCGGAGGGGTAGCGCTGCACTTTCTGGGGGTTGCCGGCGTTGGGGAAGAACCAGATGAACAGGTCGCCCGCAAACAGCGCCCGTTCTTGGGGCATCCACACCATGGTGTGGTCGTCGGTCTCCCCCTGAGCGTGGCTGAGATGGAGCGATACGCCGCCCACCTCCAGGTCGAGGTCAACGCCATAGGTGGTGTGCGGGTACACCCAGTCGTCGGCGAACAGGTCCAACATGTCGTTGGCGCTGAACTGGCGGCGGTTGATCGTTTGGTTGTAGCCGTGGGTGAGGTTGTAGCGGTCGAATCGGGGTCCCACTGCCTCATGGGCGACCACCTGTGGGGCCGGACTTCCTCGCTCCTTGGCATCTTCAACGAAGGCCGGGGCGCCGCCGACGTGGTCGGCGTGGCCGTGGGTGTAAACGATGGTGTGAACCGGCTGGCTCCTCCACTTATGAAGGTGCTTCAGCACGCCGGGAGCGAACATCGGAAGCGAAGTGTCGATCGCCACCAGCCCCTCGTCAGTGGCCAGCGACCAGACGTGCGAGAAGGCGCACACCACGGCAATGCCGTCGGTGATCTCGTGGAATGAGCCGTCCATGGGCTGGACCGACCGCGGTCCCTCGTAGACCGACTCGTCGATCAAGCGGGCCGACTGTTCCAACAGCGTCATATCGCCCCGCACCCTATCCAATTGCCCTAATCGCAGCCTCCTAGCCGCGGCGGGCGTTGAGGAGTTGGGTGACGGCTTTGCCGTCGGCTCGTCCCTGGGTGGTCTTCATTACTTGGCCGACGAAGAACCCGGTGAGCTTGTTGTCGCCCTCGCAGAAGCGGGACCACTCGTCGGGATGCTCGCTGATGAGCCCATCCACCAGGGTCTCCAGCTCACGGGAGTCCATGGCCTCGAATCCCAGCGACTGGGCCACATCTTGGGGCGATCCCCCGCTGTCCACCAGCACGGCCAGCACCTTTTTGGCCTGGGTAGCGGTCAACTCGCCCGCCTCCTCCATGGCCACCAAGCCGGCTAATGATTCGGGGGCAAGCATTCCAACGCCGTCGGCCAGATTTTGGACCACATGGGTCATCACCCGCTCGGCTGCCCCTCCCCCGCTGATGGCGGCCAGCGCCAGCTCGTCCATTGAGCGCTCGACAGCTAGTGCAATGTGTTCGGCGTCAATTGCGGGAGCCGCCTCCGCCAAGGACAGCCGGCGGTCTCGGGGCAATGCGGGCAGCGCCTGGCGTATATGCTCCACCCACTGGGCGCTGGGGTCAAGCGGCAGCAGATCGGGCTCGGGAAAGTAGCGGTAGTCGTAGTCCTCTTCCTTGGAGCGCAGGGCGTGAGTGCGCCCATCGTCCTCGTTCCAGTGCCGGGTCTGCTGCTCTATCGGATGGCCGCTGGTCAACTGGTCGATCTGACGGCGTGACTCGTATTCGACGGCCCGGCCCAGCGAGCGCAACGAGTTCACGTTCTTGATCTCACACCGGGTGCCCAGCCGGTCGGTGCCCACCGGCCTCACCGACACATTGCAGTCCACCCGCAGCGAACCCTCCTCCATCTTGCCGTCCGACGCCCCTACCGCCACCAGAATGGCTCGCAATTCGGAGACGTATTGGCGAGCCTCCTCGGCCGACCGCAGCTCCGGGTGGCCCACGATCTCAATGAGCGGCACCCCGGCCCGGTTGTAGTCAACCAGCGAGTATCCGGCCTCGTGGATGCGCCCGCCCCCGCCGATGTGGACTGTCTTGCCGGTGTCCTCCTCCAGATGGGCCCGTTCGATTCCAACCCGCTTGCCTGAGGGCAGCTCCAGCCAGCCGTCGACGTTGATGGGCTGGTCGTACTGGCTGATCTGAAAGTCCTTGGGCATGTCAGGATAGAAGTAGTTCTTGCGGGCGAAAATCGATGGCTGGACCCGGCAGTTGAGGGCCAGGCCCACCCGGATGGCCAATTCCACCGCCTTCTCGTTGAGGACGGGGAGCGACCCCGGCAGTCCGAGCGACACCGGGTCGATGTGGGTGTTGGGTTCACCCCCGAACCGGTTGGGACTGGCGCTGAACAGCTTGGTCTCGGTGGCTAGCTCGGCGTGGACCTCCAACCCCACCACCGTCTCCCACTCGGTGTCGGCTGGAGCACCCAATCCAGGCACGTCGAGGGTATTAGCGCTCATCACAGGCTCGCTTCCAGCACCGCAGCGGCCCGGAACATGACCGATTCACCCAAAGCGGGGGCCATGATCTGCACGCCCACCGGCAGGCCGTCGTCGCCTACGCCGTAGGGCACCGACATGGCGGTCTGTCCGGTGAGGTTCACCGGAACGGTGCACACGTCGCTCATGTACATGGCCATGGGGTCGGCAGCGCGCTCGCCCAGCGAAAACGCGGTGGTGGGCGAGGTGGGGCTCACCAGCAGGTCGAACTGCTCCCACACCGAGGCGAAGTCGTTGATGATCAGCGTGCGGACCTTCTGCGCCTTTCCGTAATAGGCGTCGTAGTACCCGGCTGACAGGGCGTAGGTGCCGATCATGATGCGGCGCTTGACTTCGTCGCCGAAGCCGGCGGAGCGGGTGGCGGTGTTCATGTCAGGCGTGCTGGAAGCGTCCATCCGCAATCCGTAGCGGACCCCGTCGTAGCGGGCCAGATTGCTGGATGCCTCAGCGGGAGCGATCAGGTAGTAGGCCGACAGCCCGAAGACCGCCGCAGGCACGCTGGCGTCGGCTACTCGGGCCCCGGCCGATTCCAGGGCGCTAACTGCGGCCCGCAAGCGAGCCGACACATCAGGGGCTATGCCGTCGCCGCTCAACTCGGCCAGCACTCCCACCCGTAGCCCGTCCACTCCCTCGTCCAGCGTGTCGGACACCGGAGGCTGGGTTTCCCGGATGCTGGTGGAGTCGCGGTGGTCAGGCCCGCTTATGACATCCAGTACCGCGGCCGAGTCGGCCACCGTGGCGGTGAACGGGCCGATCTGGTCCAAGGAGGAGGCGAAGGCCACCAACCCGAAGCGGGACACCAACCCGTAAGTGGGCTTCACCCCGACAACCCCGCACAACGCCGCGGGTTGGCGAATCGATCCTCCGGTGTCGCTGCCCAGCGCAATGGGGGCGAACCCGGCGGCCACGGCGGCCGCGCTCCCCCCCGACGACCCTCCCGGCACTCGGTTGGGGTTGCACGGATTGCGGGTGGGACCGAACGCCGAATTCTCCGTCGAACTGCCCATGGCGAACTCATCCATGTTGGTCTTGCCCACCATCACGGCCCCGGCATTGTGGAGCTTCTCCACCACCGTGGCGTCATACGGAGGCTCCCAACCCTCCAAGATGCGAGAAGAGCACGTGGTGGGCACTCCCCGAGTACACAGGTTGTCTTTGAGGGCGACGGGAACCCCGGCCAGCGGACCGGGGTCTTGTCCCCCCTCCACTTGGGCATCGATCTCGTCGGCCCGAGCCCTGGCCCGCGACGCGGTCACCAGATTGAAGGCATGGACCTCAGCGTCGCCTTCTTCGATCGCGCTCAGGCACTCCTCGACCGCCGAGCGGGCCGATTGGCGTCCCGACCGCACTGCCGCGGCGATTTGCACCGCGCTCACGGTGCCTCCCCCAGTATTGGAGGAACTCGGAACTGCCCGTTTTCAGCTACCGGTGCCTGAGATAGAACCTCGTCGCGGTCGAGCACCTCGCCTGGCGTGTCCGGGCGAAGCAGGTTGGCGATGGGCAGGGCATGCATCGTAGGAGGGAGCTCCTCCAAGTCCAGCGCCTCCACCTCGGCCACATGGTCCAACAGCTCGTCGAGCTGGCCGGTGAATCGGTCCAGCTCCTCATCGGTCAGCTCCAGGCGGGCCAACGCGGCCACATGGGCGCACTCGGCCCGAGTTATGCGTTGCTGCCCCATACCGAATCGACATCGTACCGCCCCAATTGCCGGTTTCCCGCGCCGGAGTCGCTCCGTGGCCTACGTTGCCAAGATGGGGTCGCACCGGTTTCTCAGCCCCGAATGGATCGAGGCGGCAACGGCGCTTCGGGAGGAGCTTGCGTCAACCGCGCCAGCGGCACGGCAGAAGGCCAAAGTCAACCTGATGGTCACCGGAACCCCCTTCGGTGACGGCCGGTTCCAGGCCTACATCGACACCGAAGCGGGGGGACCGCTTCCCGTTCCCGGCAATCTGGAAGACCCTGATGCCACCGTGGTACTGGACTATCCCGCAGCTCTTGCCGCGTTCGTGACCGATGATCCCGACGCCGTTGCCCACGGCTTTCTCACCGGCGCCCTTCGAGTAGACGGTGATTTGGCCCTCGTCCTCATACTCTTCGGCGAGGGAATGAGCGAAGATCAAATCGCCTTCGCCCATCATGCTCAGGCCCGCCTTCAGGCAATCACCGACCTGGAATAGCGGTCAGCCTTATCCGGAACTCTCACCATCCTCCTCGTCAGGGCGGGTGAACAAGTCCACGCACGTGCCGAAGTCCACGACGGTATCGGCGGGAGGGTTGGATGCCAGGATCTCGGATTCCAGCGGACCCTCAATCTCGCCAAGACACAATCCCGCTTCTTCCAGAACGCCTAGGGCATTGCCAACTCCGAGGGTGGCCACATCGGGCACTCGTACCTGCTCAGGCCCGGTGGAGACCACCACAGTGATTATCGAGTCGGCGGCCACCTCGGTTCCTGGCGGGGGCTCCAATCGCACCACGTGGTCGACCTGTATCACATTGTCTGATACCCGCCACTCCAGCACTCCCAGACGGACCTGTTCCAGCCTTTCCCTGGCCACGGCCAACGAAGATCCTGCTTCGATGTCGGGCACCACGCGAGGCAAAGGCCCAAGCGAAACCACCAAATCCACGCTGGAGCCCGGCTCTACCTCGGTGAAGAGCTCGTCCACCTCGATGACAACCCCGGCGATCACCGATTCGTCGGGCCGCTGGGTGATATCCCCCACCGAAAGACCCACCGCACCCAGCGAAGTCTCAGCATCCTCCACCGCGAGACCGGCCAGGTTGCTGGGAATTGCCACCAGCTCAGGACCCAATGACACCCACACGTTGATGGCCTCCCCCTCTTCCAATTCGGTACCCGGCTGAGGCGCTTGTCGGAGTACCTGGCCCGCCACCGTTCCGTCTTGTCTCTGGTCGAGACGATTGATAATCCAGCCGAATTCGCTCTCAATGCGGAGCATTTCAGCCTCGTCGGCGCCCGACAGATCCGGCACCGGTTGGGTATCTGTACCGAACTGCCTATCCCAGAGGGCAAATGCCCCAAATCCGGCCGCCCCCAGCAACACCAGGACCACCAGCGCCGCCAGCAGGCGTCTGAAACCCGGACCTCTGGCATCGGTCGGTGCGCTAGCCGCCTCTGAACGACTCGACTGCGCTCCTACCGCGGCGGTCTCCGCGGTATCGGGGATCTCCGGCCCTTCTTTGGGCAGCGGAAGCGGGGCGGGCCGGGGCAGCGTTCCTGCCGAGGCCAGCAGCGCAAGTCCCAGATCGTGGGCACTGGGACGATCATCCCTTTCCGGCCGTCCCGCCATCTCCAACACCCGTCCCAATCGGTCGAATTGACCGGCCAGGTCGAGCTGGCGGCTCATCTTGGCCATCTGCGTGTATTCGGGATCGTCGGATTCGAATGGCACTCGGCCCGACAACGCCTCGGTGAGCACCAGAACCAAGGAGTACACGTCGCTCTTGTGGTCGGGAGCCAGCCTCTGCGCCTGCTCCGGGGAGGAGTAGCGCACCGCGTCGATCTCCGAGAAGACCGACCTCGACATGAGCGCCCCGCCCGACTCGAACGAGCTCAATACCGATGACGTGCCCAGATCAGCCAGACGGGAACGACCGCGGCCGTCAAACAGGATGTTGGAGGGCCGAACATCTTGATGGACGAGGCCAAGGCCATGAATGTGCTCAAGCCCGCGGGCCACCTCCAATCCGACCATCAGCGTTTGAGAGGGCGACAGCAAGTTCCCGGAATCGAGCATGCCCCGGAGGCTCCCGCCAACCAGGTACTCGTTCACCACATAAGGGCCGACCTCAGAGTCTCCCCAGTCGTGCACGGCGGCCAGATGCGGGTGAACCACCGCGGCAGCCTCCTCGGCAGCCTCCAGATAGCGGCTGGCGAACACCCCATCTCTGTTCCACCCTTCGGGCAGGACCTCCTCGGCCAGCAGCTTGACCGCCACCCGACGCGACTGAGATAAGTCGTAGGCCAAGTAGACATGGGTGAATCGACCTGCGCCGATACGGGTCACAAGCCGGTAGCGCCCGCCCAGAACTCGGCCTTTTTCCCCGCTGCCTTGGGTCATGCTGACCACCGAGGCGGTGTAGTTGACTGAGGGTCACCGGGCGCCCCGCTTGCTTGGGTCACACTCTGAGGGTACCTGGCGAATCAAGAAGTTCCGCGCCACCCAGGGTGTCTCCGTGCCCTGTCAGCGGGCACACTTGATGCGTGCTGGAATCCATCGTTCTGCGCCGGGTGCTGTTGGGCATTGCGGCCCTGATGGGGGCCGCGGCCATCCTCTTGGCTTTGTTCCTGGCCGACACCGATGACAACGACGTGACCGTCACCGGCAACGCCGCGGTGGACGAGCTCATCCCTCCCCGCAACGCTGAAGTCCTCTCCCAGGAAACTGTGGGCATCGACTTGGCCGCGGGCTACGACGCCCGCCTGACCATCAACGGAGTGGAGATACCGCCTGGTCAGATTCGACATCTCTCCAATCTCAACCGCTTCACGTTTCGGCCCGATCAAGGCAAGGCGATTGAGAGCCTGCGCGCCGAACAAAACTGCGTACTGGTGACCTATTGGCGCCAAGAGGTCGGTCCCGCCGATGCCGACACCATCTCTTGGTGCTTTTCAGCCTCCTAGTCGTCAGACCCTTCTGTCTGCACCCCTCCGACGAGCGACCGCAGGGATGCCTCCAGCATGCGCAAGTAGCCGGCGAACTCCACCGATTCCCCGTCCTGCAACCACTCCAATCGGTCCCGCTCGCGTTCTAAGTGCTCGCCCATGAGCCGGTCTATGAGGTCTTTGCCTTCCGGACTGAGCTGGGCCATCATCACCCGGCGGTCGTCGGGATCGGGCACCCGGCGTACCAAATTCAGCTTCTCAAGCTGGTCTACGCGCCCGGTCATTCCCCCTGATGTGAGCATGGTCATGGCGGCCAGCTCGCTTGGCTTGGCCTGAAACGGCTCCCCGTTTCTCCGCAGCGCCGCCAGTACGTCGAACAAGCCAAGTGTGAGGCCATGGGGGCGGAGGAACTCAGCCATTGACTGCTCAAACAATCGGTCGATCCGAGAGATCCTCCCGAAGATTCCAATGGGTGAGGCGTCCAGATCAGGACGCTCGCTGGCCCACTGCTCCAATATCGAGTCAACTCGGTCGTGGGTCACGACAACTCCTCCAGCACCGTACCGACGGTGTCGACTACCCGATCCACCTCTGAATCGGTAAACGTGAACGGCGGGTAGATGCCCAGGTGGTCGGCTTGGGCCCGCACCAGTACTCCAGCAGACTGGATGCGACGCTGGGCCTCGGCCACAAGGGGCTCAGGGCTGTCACCAGCCAACTCCACCGCGGCCAACATCCCCTCTCCCCGGACTTCAGCCACAACAGGCAGGGAGTCCAACTTGCCGACCCGCTCTTGGAGGAGAAGCCCGGTTTGGCGGCTGTGGTCGACAAGGCCTTCCCGCTCCAGAATCTCGATCACCTTCAGCCCGGCGACACAGGCCGCGGGATGCCCGCTGTAGGTGTAACCGTGCATCAGCTCGATCGAGCCCTCGGGGTCGACGAATACCTCGTGAATCCCGCTGCTGGCTACGGCCGCTCCCATCGGTATGTAGGCCGATGTGAGCCCTTTGGCCACCGTCATGATGTCGGGAACCACTCCATAGCGGTGACCTCCGAACCAATGCCCCAGCCGTCCGAATCCGCATACCACCTCATCCAGCACGAGCAGCACATCATGGCGGTCGCACATCGCCCTTACCTCGGACAAATAGTCCTCCGGCGGCGGGTATACCCCTCCAGCGGCCTGCACCGGCTCCATAATCACCGCAGCGATGGTGCTCGGATCGCGATAAACCAGTTCGCGTTCCAGTGCGTCGATTTCGTGGGCCGGAACCTGGGTGCAGCCTTCCAGTAAAGGGCCGAATCCCGACCGGTTCTCCGTTAGGCCCCCTACCGAAATCCCCCCGAGGTTCATGCCGTGGTAGCCACGGTGCAGCGACACAAAGCCGGTCTTGGTTTCCTGGCCGACCCGTCGCCAGTAACCGCGAGCCATCTTGAGGGCGGTCTCTACCGCCTCGGAGCCGGAGTTGGTGAAAAAGACGTGCTTCAGATCGCCAGGAGTTCGGGCGGCAACTGCCTCAGCCAGTTCCTGAGCCCGAGGATGGCTATAGCCGAACAGGCAGTGATATTCCAGGGTGCGGAGTTGGTCGCTCACCGCGTCGGCAATCTCGGTCCGGCCGTGTCCCAAGATCACACAGGCCACTCCTCCGGCAGTGCCGTCGAGAAGCCGGGCCCCGTCATCGGTCTCAACAAAGTTTCCGTCTCCAGCTACCACCACCGGCGGCGTGCTGCCGCCAGCAGAGGTGAACGGCATCCACAATGAGCCAGACGCGCCCCTCATGACCCGCTCCGCGAGTCCCGCCATGCCAAAAGGGACTCCAGTTCTTCAATCTGATAGTCGGGACCCGACCGCACCAAGATCAGGTGGTCGGCCCCGGCGGCGGTGTAGTCGTCGTAGGTGGCATCGCTGGCGGTTTCGAACACCGCCACTGTCCGCTCAATCTGAGCTGGATCGCGCTCAGCCCGCTCGCACCATCCGTCCAGCACCCGGTTGAGGTGGGCGATCTCTTCGGGCGTGCCCCAGCCGTTCCAGGCATCGGCCAGCCGAGCGCACACATCCAGGGTCATCCGCGGACCCAAACCGCCGACCAGAATGGGAAGCGGTCCCACTGGGCCGGGCCGAAGCTGCCCCAGCCGGTGGCGAATTCGGTGGATAGCCACCTCCATCTCGCGAATTCGATCGGCGTCACGGGACATGGCATACCCGTAGGTCTGGTAGTCGCGCTCCAACCAGCCTGAACCCAAACCGAGCACCAACCGGCCTCCCGAGGCGTGGTCCACCGTCCGGGCCATGTCGGCCAGCAGATCAGGATTACGGAATCCGGTGCAGGTGACCAGCGGGCCAATTTGGGCCCTCTTGGTGACTGACGCCATGGCCGCCAACGTGGACCAGCACTCGAAGGCAGTGCCCTCGGGGTCGCCATCAATGGGAAAAAAGTGGTCGAACGTCCAGATGCTGTCGGCACCAGCCTCGTCAGCATGCCGCCAAGCGGCCGCCATCTCGTCCCAAGTCACATGGTTGGGCCTGATCTGGACTCCTACCCGGGGTGCCATTTCACGCCCCTTCGTGAGAGGCAGCCAGACCGGTAATGAGCGAAACCAGCCTTTGAGCGTCGGTGCTGTGAGCGTCCAAGAGCTCGATGAGCTGGCCCCGGCGCATCACCGCTATCCGGTCGGCAAGGCGGAACACCTGGTCCAGATTGTGGCTGACCACGATGATGGTCAGCTCGCGCTCCCGCAGAGTGGTGATGAGGTCTTCCACTCGGGCCGTCTCGGCGATGCCCAGGGCGGCGGTGGGCTCGTCCATGATGATCACCTCGTTGCCCCAGTTCATGGCCCGGGCGATGGCCACTCCCTGACGCTGGCCCCCGGAAAAGTGCTGGACCGGAATTCGCACCGACGGGATCTTGATGTTGAGCCGACGGATGATCTGCTCGGTGTCTCGACGCATGGCTCGGCGCCGCAGGAAGGTGAACGGCCCCCATCCCACCTTGTGCTCCCGCCCCATGAACAGGTTCTGGGCCGCATCGAGATTGTCGGCCAGCGCCAAGTCTTGGTACACGGTTTCGATGCCAGCCGTGCGGGCGTCCAACGGGGACCGGAATCGACGGGCCTCGCCATGCAGAATGACCCTTCCCGCATCGGGCTGCTCCGCGCCGGAGATCACCTTGAGCAAAGTGCTCTTGCCGGCTCCGTTGTCGCCCACGATGGCGGTGAGCGATCCGGTGGGAAAGTCCAACGACACATCCCGAAGGGCGACCACCCCTCCATAGCGTTTGTGGATCCCCGACACGCTCAGCGCGATATCCGATGGCTGGGAGCCCTCGGTGCGGGGGGTGTCGGCAACTGATCCAGGTTGGCTTGCGGTCATGATCTTGCTCCCTGCAATTGCTCGAACAGATAGTCGGGTGAAACCGGCACCCGGTTCACCTGGACGCCCAATTCGGACAAGGCGTCCTCAATAGCGTTGGCCACCGCGGCCGGAGGCGAGATGGCTCCCGCTTCCCCCACGCCCTTTATGCCCAGTGGGTTGAGTGGCGATGGCGTTTCGAGGTGGGTGACGGTCAATTCGGGCACTCCGGCGGCGTCGGGCACCAGATAGTCGGCCAGGCTGGGATTCTGGGGCTGACCCTCAGCGTCGTAGGCAACTTGCTCGAACAGCGCTGCTCCGATCCCCTGGGCCACTCCCCCAGCGATCTGGCCGTCCACGATCATGGGGGACAGCAGTGGCCCGCAGTCGTGGGCCACCACATAGTCCAGAACCTCTGCCGCGCCCGTGGTCGGATCGACGGCAACCCGGGCCACATGCACTCCGGCGGCAAAGGTCACTGTCGGAGGCTCGAAGCAGATCACTTCGTCCAGGCCGGCATTGCTGCCGTTGGCGAACACCCCTCCCGGGGCGAAACCGGCGGCCACCTCGGCCAACTCCATGCGCCGAGTGGGCGTTCCCACTACCTCCACTGCGCCCTGTCGGATGCTCAGATCAGCGGGAGACAGCTCCCAATGATCAGCCACCGCATTCACAATCCGGTCTCGCAAGGCCGTGGCCGCCTCATGGATTGCACTGCCTGCCACCACCGCGCTGCGGCTGGCCAGCGTGCCCCAGCCGTGCTCGACCGCGGCGGTGTCGCCTCCGATCACCGTCACCCGATCGGGATCGGCCCCCAGCGTTTGAGCGCACAATTCGGCAAATACCGTCTCATGTCCCTGGCCCTGTGAGCACGCTCCGGTAGCCACCTCGACCCAACCGGTCTCGTCCACCCGTACCCGGGCGCTCTCGAACGGCCCCACTCCCGTACCTTCCACATAGGTGGAGACACCGACGCCGACCAACCGACCGGATTCGTCCCGCGCTCCACCCCGAAGGCCCTGTGTCATCCGGCTCGACTCCATGGCCGCCTCGAAGCATGCAGAGAAGTCTCCACTGTCGTAGGTCATGGGCGTGCCATCCCGGTAGTTGAGACCCACCGAATAGGGCATCTCGTCGGCTGTGATGAGATTGCGACGGCGAAGCTCCACCGGGTCGATGCCCATTTCTCGGGCGGCCACCTCGATGATGCGGTCCATGGCGAAGACCGCTTCGGGCCTTCCAGCTCCTCGATAGGGCGAGACCGGTGCTTTGTTGGTTACGACGGCGGTGGCTTCCACGTCCAAGGCCGCCACCCGGTAACAGCCGCACAGGTGGGCCAGGGTGTTGTAGGGCTGGACCACGCCCAGTGGATTGGCCGCTCCATTGTCCACGACAAAGCGGTCGCGCACTCCCAGGATGCGACCGTCGCCGTCGAGGGCCAGCTCAATGTCGTGGATCTGGTCTCGGGACTGGATCGCAGCCAGGCCGTGCTCGCTCCGCTCCTCTACCCACTTGAGAGCGACCCCCATCTCCAGGGCCAGAAAGGCCATAACCAGTTCTTCGGCGTAGGGAATGGCCTTGACGCCGAAGCCGCCACCCACATCGGGGGCCACAACCCGAATGCGGTGCGCCGGCCTGCCTAGAGCCTTGGCCAAGGCAGTGCGCAGCGGATGGGGAATCTGAGTGCTGCTCCACACGGTGAGCAGGTCGGTACGGGGATCGTGCTCGGCCACCACGCCCCTCGGCTCCATCGGGTGACAGGCCAGACGGCCCGAGTGCAGTCGGCGCTGGCTGACGTGGGCGGCTTCGGCGAAGGCACCGTCGATATCTCCGAAACCGGCGGCGACAAACAGTGAACGGTTGTCGGGCCAGTGGTCGTACAGCCGAGGAGCGTCGTCGGCCAGTGCCGCGAAGGGATCGATCACTGGCGTCCGGGGAGCCAGATCGAGGATCACCCGTTCAGCGGCGTCTGCTGCGGCATAGGGGGTTTCGGCGATGACGACCGCGATCGGGTCGCCCACATGTCGTACCCGGTCTACCGCGAGCAGCGGCCGACCCTCATGGCGAACGAACAGCCGCTCGTCGCCCAGAGATTCCAGCAATTTGTCCTGGTAGACACCACCATCGGCCTCGTTGGGCGCCATGGTGTCGATCCGCCCGATCAGATCCGCGCCGGTCCAGCCAACAACGTCGGGGGGCAGTTCCACCCCGTTCAAGTCGGCGTGGGCCACCGGACTGCGCACGAACGCGACATAGCGCATCGAGGCGAGCTCGATGTCGGCCACATAGCGTCCGCCGCCCCGCAACAGTCGGGGATCCTCTCGCCGCAGTGCTTTCACCGGGCTATCTCCATCGCCCAGTAGTCCCACTGGGTATGGGTGTATTCCTCTAGCGTCAATCCGTCGGTGAGCAACTCGTCGGTCAGCTCAGACCGGTCGATTGACTCCACCGGGCCGAGTCCTCGGGCCATGATCTGCAATCGTGCTGAGCGCTCGAGGTTGACGGCGCTGACGGTGGCCTCCTCGATGGACGAGCCCACCACGGTTAGGCCGTGCCCCTTCAGCAGGATCCCCTTCCGGTCGGCCAGAGCCGCGGCCACGGCCTGACCGCGCTCGGGGTTGTCAATCTGCACTGCGGAGTCGTACACCGGCACGCCGTCGGCAAACAGCGTGCACAGGTGCCAGACCGGAGCGAGGGGAACATCGGTCATCGAAAAGGCGATGCAGTGCATGGGGTGGGCGTGGATCACCGCTCCCACATCGGGGCGGGCCCGATATATCTCTGTATGCATGAACCGCTCGCCAGGTGCATCCATCGAACCGTCGACAACCTCGCCGTCCAAGTCCATCACCACCACGTCGCTCGGCTCTGTCTCGGCCAGATCCTTCACGTCGTCGTGGGTGTGGCCCAGCACCGCCACCAAGTCGGTGCCCGGTACTCGGGCCGAGGGGTGGCCAAAGGGACCGATCAGTCGCTCGCGAACCAAGATCCGAGTCGATGTGGCGATCTTCCCCCTGAGAACCGCAATGGCCTCGGTGTTGTTACTGCTCATGGCCGCGCTCCGATATCGAGAATGTGAACGACTTTGGTTCGGGTGTAGCTGAGCAGCGACTCCATCGAACCCTCTGCTCCCAACCCGGAGTCTTTGTACCCACCGAATGGCGTTTCCAGGAAGTGCTGGCCCCGCCCGTTGATCCAGACGCATCCGGCCTCCACGCGGCGGGCGGCGTCCATGGCCCAGTCCAAGTCGTTGGTGATGATGTTGGCGGTCAACCCATAGCGGGTGGCATTGGCCTGGGCGATGAGATCGTCGGGGTCTCGCCATTCCAAAACCGACAGCACCGGTCCGAAGATCTCCTCGGTGGCAATGACATGGCCCGGCTCCACCCGGTCGAACAGCGTCGGCGCCAAGTAGTACCCGCCTTCGGGCACGCCGTCGGGAGAGCCACCGCCCCGAATCAGCCGGGCACCCTCGGAGTGGCCGGCCTCCACGAAGTCCCGCACCCGCCTGAGCTGAGGTTCCGACACCAGCGGCCCCATGGTGGCGGCGGTATCCAGAGGATCGCCCACCCTGATTTGGTCGAGTCGGGCGGCCACGGCGTCCACGATCTCGTCGTGCAGATCTGCGGGGGCATAGAGCCGCGAAGTAGACCCACAAGATTGCCCCTGGGAGGACTCGAAATTCATCCCCCCCACGGCCTGCTCAGCCACGAATGCGGGATCGGCATCGGGCGCCACCAGCAGGGGGTTCTTGCCTCCGAGCTCCATGGTCACGTTCTTGACCTGCCCGGATTGCGCAGCAGCCTCCATCACCCGCAGCCCGGTCGTGCCCCGCCCGGTGAACCCGATCCGGCCAACGCCCGGGTGGGCCACCAAGGCTTCGCCCGTTGTCGCCCCATCACCGGTGAGCACGGTGAGCACGCCGGGAGGCAGAATCTCCGTGGCGAGATAGGCCACTTCCAAGGGAGATATGGGGGCTTGGTCGGGGGCCTTCACAATGACGGTGTTGCCCGCGGCCAAAGGAGCGGCCGAGTGGAACAGGGTGAACATCAGCGGGTGGTTGAAGGGCAGGATGCGCCCCACCACGCCGTAGGGCTCTCGCAAGGTCAGATGAAGGCTGTTGGCCGAGGCCGGCAGGGTCTTGCCGTGCAGTTCTCGGGCGATGCCCGCGAAGTAGTCCAGGGCATCGGCTCCGTAGGCCACGTCATTGCGCATGGCGGCAACGGGGTTCCCGCTGTCCATGGCGTCGATCCGGGCCAGACGCTCAGACTGCGACCGCACCGCGTCGGCTAGAGCGCGCAGATATCGGCCTCGCTCAGCGGCCGACAGCGCCGCCCATCCCGGTTGGGCCTTCGCAGCCACATCAACGGCGCGATCCACCACCGCAGCATCGGCTCGCGGCACCTCGGCCACCGTCTCGCCGGTGCCCGGGGCAATAGCCGCCATCATGTCGCCATCGGGCACTTCGCCGTCCCCCACCAACAGGGGATAGCGATCGCGGAGGTCGACTTCAAGAAGTTCGACAGTCATGGCAAAATCACCGGTTTCATCTCGGCGCCGGACCGCATGGCGACCAGCGCATCGGTCACCTGATCCAGCGAGTAGACCGTTGAGCACACCACCGATTCCAGTTCCAGTTCGCCGCCGTGCCGGTCCAAGAACCGGAGGGCGTCGTGGAAGTGGGAGATGTCGGCCGAAAGCGAAGTCCTCACCGTGAGCTGGCGGACCTTCATGGCCGTGGTCGGCACGGGCACTGTCTCGCCGTGGGCTTGGCCGATCACCATGAGCGTGCCCCCCGCCCGCACCATCTCCATACCCTCGGTGAAGGCGTCGGGCGGCCCCGCGCATTCGAGCACGATGTCTGCCCCCCTGCCCTCCGTCATGCTGCGAATCGCTTCGATTCTCTCTTCGGGCTCGGTGTCATCGATGTCGATGCGGGCGGTCAATTCCCACGACTCGGTGGCGGCCAACCGGGATCCTGGCGCACCGATGAGGACTACCTGGTCGGCTCCGCTCCGCATAGCCGCCGCCGCGGCCAGAACCCCGACCGGACCGGCCCCGAGAACCACCACCGTGTCGCTGAAGCGGATGCGGGGCATTCGATCTAGGGCGTGCATGACCGTGCGCAAAGCGCAGGTGGCCGCCGAGGCCAGCGGGCTGGACACACCAGCGGGAACCCGCAGGACACGCGAATCGGGAGAAACGTGAAGGTGTTCTGAGAAAGTCCCGTTGACCACGCCCTCCTCATAGGGACCCCACCCATAGCCCATGGTGTTCTCGCACAGCGTGGGCTGCTTGGCCACCGCACAGAAATAGCACCGGCCGCACCAGTTGTGGGCCCAGACGATGCGATCGCCGGTTCGAATCGGCTGCCCCAGCGCATCGCGCTCCAACCCCGGGCCCAGCTCCACAACCGTGCCGGTGCCCTCATGGCCCATCACCAGGGGCAGACGGGCCAGATGCCCGAAGATGCCATCGGAGATGTGGACGTCGGTTCCGCACACGGTGGCGGCGTCGATCCGTACCAGCGCGCCCCCGGGAAGAACGGGCCCTAGATCGAGCGTTTCGACCGCGGGGCCGTGGCTGTAGTCCGCCAACATCACTGCCCGGCTCATCTTTGCCCGTCCTCTGCTCTACTGCCATGACTTTCTGCTGGTGCTTTCCAAGTCACTCGGGGGCCTCCCGCCATATCGGACCCCGCTCAACCACCGGGTCGAGCAGGCCTTCGGCCACCCATTCGGTGTAGGCGTAGGGGTCGTAGGTCTTGGCCACCTGGCCGGGGTAGCCGATTTGCTCGCGTACCACCGGGCTCAGGTAATAGCAGGCCGCGACAGCGGTGGTCAGCGCGACGTAAGCGGCCTCGTCGTCGGCGTGGAGTGCCGCCAGCCGGTCGACAGTGAACGAAGTTGGATCGAGCGCGTCCACCGCCCGGACCAACGGCTGGCGCAGATCGTCGCGCCAACTGAGAACTTGGGCCAGATAAGACTCCACTGCCTTCACATCGGAGACTGCGGGCATGCCGTGGGCCGCGGGAAGCATCACATCGGCCAGGGCAGTGAGCCGGCCAATGTCGATGTCGGCGGTTTCGGAAGGCGATATGGCAGCAGTCATGCCGGAACCTTCTGTTCACTGCGGTGCTGAACCAGCAGGTCCGCGGTCCGCAAGGCCAGCGCAGTGATGGTGCACGTGGGATTGACCCCCGAACTGGTCACGAACACGCTGGCGTCGGCGATATAGAGGTTTGCCACGTCGTGGGACTGTTGGCGGGAATTGACCACTGAAGTAGCCGGGTCGTTGCCCATACGGGCGGTTCCCATGAGATGCCATCCCGAATAGGGAATCATGCTGGCCACTGCGGTCTCCTGGCACCCCGATGCCTTCAGGGATTCGGTGGCCCGGTCTTCCTGGAAGGCCATCAGCCGCCGTGAGTGGTCGGAGATCCGGTAGCTCACCCGGGGTGCGGGTATTCCGTGGGTATCGGCGCGCTCAGGGTCGAGTTCCACTCGGTTGGACTCCTCGGGAAGATCTTCGCCGAAGATGGCCCAGCTCGCTCCCCGGCCGAAGGTCCGGCCCATGAGGACATGGTGATCCGGTCCCCAAACCTCGTTGCCAGCCCTCATGGGCAAGATGTGGTTGAGGGGACCGCCGACCGGCGAAAGCGCCCACTTGGCTCCCCTGACAAACCCGCGATCGGGGTCGGTCTCGTAGAACTGGTAGCTGGTGATGCTGGCCCCGAAGTGGCCCTGCCACCCCTCCACCTGATCGTCCCACCATCCGGTCACCACCGAGAACGGGTGCATCATCAAGCGACGACCCACTAAGCCGCTGGAGTTGGCCAGCCCATCGGGGCAGTGGCGGTCGTCGGCCGACAGAAGCAGCAGCCGGGCCGTACCGATGGCGTTGGCCGCCAAGATCACCACATCAGCCTCCTGGTGGTGCTCGACGCCAGAGCGATCCAGCCAGACGGCCCCGGTGGCCAGTCCTCGCGGGCCCATAGTGATTCGGCTGACCCGAGCGCCGGTGATGAGCCGGGCTCCGGCGGCGGTCGCCTTGGGCCAGTGGGTCAAGTCGGTGGAAGCCTTGGCCCCCTCGGCGCACCCTGAGGTGCACACTCCCCGCTGCACACACGGTCGCCGCCCGTCGTAGGGGGCGGACAAAATGGCGTTGGGCTCAGGCCACCAGTGCCATCCCAGCCGGTTGTGCCCCTCAGCCACCCGCCGCCCAGCCGCACCCAAGGGCAGCGGAGGCAGCGGGTAGTCGTCGTGGGGAGGATAGGCCGGGTCTCCGGCCAAGCCGGACACTCCGATCTGCTGGTCGATGGCGTCGTAGTAGGGCACCAGCTCCCGGTAGGCGATGGGCCAGTCGTCGGCCACCCCGTCCATGGTCCGCACTCGGAAGTCCGATGGAAGCATCCGCGGCCACGTCCCGGCGTAGATGATCATGCTGCCCCCCACCGCGTTGTACATGAGGGGCTCGATGTCCGACTCGTCGTGAACCACCGGGTAGTCCTCCGGCCGATTCCGCACATTGGGGCTCATGGCCCAGTCCTTGCGAATGGCCAGCTCCCAATCGGGCCGAGCACCGGGGAACGCGGACCTATCGGGCCAATCGCCCTGCTCAAGGCAGACGACATCGAAGCCGTGCTCGGCCAGGTGGCGCGCCGCCACCCCGCCGGACGCACCGGCACCGATAATCAGGACGTCGGCCCGATAGGTCATGTTCGCTTACGGGTTACCGGAGGGGAGAACCCCTACCGGAGGTCGGCGTTGGTCATGCCTTCGATGGTGTCGGCATCCACCACGAAGGTGGGGGCCTGGATGAAGTATCCCTGGCCAGTGCTGCCGGTAGTGAGGTACTGGTGGGCGACTTCGGCAGTCTGCCAACCCCACTGGTAGCCCCGCAGGGCGATGGTCATATCCACGCCGGTACCGGCCCGAATCTGATCGAACACCGCCGGCTCGCCGTCGGTACCGCTTACGAGGATGTCGGCATGGTCGATGCCGGCCTCTTCTACTGCGGTGGCCGCGCCCAATGCCAGAGCGTCGCTGTCGGCCCATATTCCGTCAAGGTCGGGATTGGCGGTCAACGCGTCCTGAGCCAGACGGAGACCCTCTTCGGCGGTGAAGCTGTTGGCGCTCTGGTTGAACACCACCTCGATGCCGGGATTGGCCTCCATGGTGTGCTCGAAGCCCTCGCGGCGCTTCTCCACGTACTCGCTGGCCCCGGGGCCGCCGATCCGGGCGATCTTGCCCGATCCGCCGAGCTGTTCGACCATCCACTCGGTCTGCTTGGTGCCCTCAACGCCCCAGTCGGTACCGATGAAGCCGATCTCTGGGGCAGCCTCCTGCACGCTGTCTCCAGTAGACAGCATGGGGATACCGGCAGCCGCGGCGGCTTCATATGCGGGAATGAGCGCTTGGCGGTCGCCAGGAGAGGCGATGATGAGGTCGACCCCCTGGGTGACGAAGTCCTCTATCTGAGCCACTTGGTCTTCGATCACATACGCAGCGTCGGCAGCGACGAAGTTCCAGCAGTTCTGGGCGCCGAACTCGGCCAAGCCAGCTTCGAGGTCGCGGAAGTACAAGATGAAGGTGGCCAGGTTGGCGTATCGCACCTCGTAGATCTCCTCACAGCCTCCGTCACCGGACGCGGCGTCGTCGTCATCGTCGTTGCCACAGGCCGACACCACCAGCCCAAAGGCCAACAGCAGCGCCAGAAGCTTGAACAACAGTTTTTTGGTTTTCATTGTGTTCCCCTCCGGGTATTTATGGTTGCTCCGACGTCGACTGGGCCGAATGCTCGGCTTCGTCGGCGTCTTGGAGTTCTCTTTCGCCCGATCGGGCCGATTGCTCGGCCCGTTCGATGGCGCGACGTTCTTCATCGAGTTCGTGCTCGACTTCGACTTCAATGGCGGTGTCTTCGCTTCGATTGGCCCACCGGTCCAAGTATCGGCGCAGGAATTGCGAGGTCATGGCCAGCACGAAGACAACGCCCAGCCACACGTCCTGCATGTTGGACGACACATTGAGCAGGTTGAGGCTGTTGCGAATCACCCCGATCAGCAACACCCCGGCAAGGGTGCGGGGTATTGATCCTCGTCCTCCGAACAGATTGGTGCCTCCAAGAACGACCGCGGCCACCGCGTAGAGCTCAGTAAGCACCGCGGCGTTGGGCTGGCCGACGTTTACCCGGCCCAACAGGGTGAAGCCTCCGACTGCGACGGCCAGTCCTCCCAGCACGAACACCGTGACCCGCACCCGAGTGACGTTGATTCCGGCCCGTCGGGCTGCTTCGGCGTTCCCCCCCACTGCGTAGATCCGCAGTCCGAACCGGGAATAGCGGAGGATCACGTGGTAGACCACGCCGAGGCCCAGCGCAACCCAAATGGGCATTCGCAAGCCGATGAATTCCCCGCTCCACCACGCCTTCCAGCCTCCAGGAAGGTTGCCCACTGTGTTGCCCGCGGTGATCTCACGGGCTAGTCCCCTCGCCATTATCAAGAGTCCCAAGGTGGTGATAAAGGAGGGGACCTTGAGCACCGCGGTGACGAGTCCGTTGAACAGTCCGGCGGCGATGCCCACGCCCACACCGGCTAGCAAACCGAGCACAATGCTGTTGTTCCGCACCATGGTCTCAGCCGCCACCACCCCGATGAGGGCCAGCACGGACCCCTGGGACAGATCTAGTTCGGCCGCGATGATGACCAGGGTCATCCCAAAGGCCGCGCAGGCCAAGAACGAGGTTTGCAGAAGGATGTTCTGGAGGTTGCCTGTGGTCAGGAACACGTCGGACTTGAACGTCATCACCGCGCCCAAGATGATGACCACGAAGATCGCGAACCCGGCTTCCACCACCCGGGGAATGGCGACGCGGATCCTGTCCCAGCCCATCGCGACCGCGGGCTCGGTCATGGGGCCTCCTCTTGCCTCGACCGCTGGCGATGGGCTTCGATGCCCTCGACCACCAGATCCACCAAGGCGCCGAGGTAGCGCTCCCCGGCATCCGCGGTGGCCCCGCGGGGGTCGCCGATGATGCCAACCGGGGAGAGGGCGGCCATGCCCTCGGAGCGCAACTTGGCACTGGCCGAGGCTGCTGGTCCGATGTGGCCGGCAACTGCCGACGCCATATCCACCCGGTCGGGAGCGATGGCCAGCATGATGCTGGTCTCGAAGTGACCGCCGTGAGTTCCGACCAACTCGCGATCCAAACCGAGTTGATCCTCGGCCACCCGATGAACGGCGTCCCGTTGGGCGGGCCAATCGTCGAACGAGACCACCCGGCTCCGTTCGGTGGGATCCAACTCAGCCATGACTGCGGCCATAGCACCGACATTCCCGGCATGGCCGGTCACCAAATAGGCCCCCCGGAATCCGTGGCTCAGCAGGGTGTGGATCACTTCCACCATCACACTACGGAGAGTCGCGTCGCTCAGGCTGGCTGTGCCGGGAAAAGCCAGATGGTGGCTGGAGGCGCCTACGGGGATGCCAGGCACCACCATGCACTCCTCCGCCGTTTGTGCCGCCCGGTCGGCCACCGCTTCGGCGATAAGGGAGTCGGTGTCCAGGGGAAGATGAGGACCGTGCTGTTCAAGGGCGCCCAGGGGCACAATCACATCCAGCGGACCCTGTTTGAGCTGCTCACCCAAAGCCGTCCAGCTCATCTCCCCCAGCCGCACGAGCGCCTCAGAGGTTGGTGAGGGTGACGTCGAGATAGGTGGGCTTCTGCGGGCGGCCGACGCCGATCACCACCTGCACCAGGGCTTCCTCATCAGTGTGATTGCGCAATCCGTGCATGATTCCGGCAGGGCTGTAGATCATCTCTCGTTCCTTCAGGACCGTATCGACGATCCGCCCGTCGTCATCCTCCCACCACGCGGTCAACTCTCCCTTGACCACGAAGAAAACCTCTTCCACCTCATGAGCGTGGGAGGGGGCTACCGCACCGGGGGGCATCATCATCACTGACAGGGTGAAATTGTCGGCCGTAACCGTTCCCGGCTCGTAGTGCTTTCCCGTGATGCTTGCCCCCACCATTCGCACATGGGCCCTCCGGTACTCCTCCTTCAGGTCTCCCTGCGCGGCAAACGGCTCCCAGTCAAGTTCCTTGCCTCCGTACCGCTGGACATGCTCAAAAAAATCGGCATCGGTGAATTCACTCGCCATGCTCGCCCCCCCCTAGTTGCTTCAGCACTCGGAATCTTAGTGTCTAAGTTCTAGGGGTGCTCAGGGGCTCAGGAAATGAGCTGGCGCTGGAGGGCCAGGGTCACTGCATGGCCAGGACGCGAAAGGGCGACGAGGATGCCGCTGGCCTGGACCTCTTCGGCCGAACCCTTGCGTCGGGTAGGCGGGGTCAGGGCGATTGGCTGGCTTGTGGTCAGCTCCAATATCAAACCTGCGGCACCTTGGGTGAGATCCAAGGCATCGGATCCCTGTCGAGCGGGCCCGAAGCTGGCCACTGCACGGCGACGAAGCAGAACGGGGTCTTGCACCGCGAGGTGGTCGTGGAGCACGACGCCGGCAGGAACAAACACCAGCCACCGCCTCGTGAGCGAATGGAGTGAGCGAGCGCCGACCATCGCGAGAGCTCCGCCAGCGGCGGTGACCACCCCGCCAATAACCCAGTGTTCAGCAGCCAACAGCAGTGGCCCGCTCACCACGCCTCCGACCGTGATTGCCGCCGCTACGGGCAGAGGCCCGGCCAGCAACAGCGCCGACGGTCGCAGCAAGAGCCGTGCTTCGTCACCATAGGAAATACCGTTCACGAATACATGGCCCACCGGGGCGCTCAGCGACACCGCGGCCACCCCGGCGGTAATGGCCGCGACCAGGGCAACTTCACCCCATTCGGCCCCCTCTCTCCCCGACCAAACCAAGGCCACCACGGCGGAGGGTGCGGCCAGCCGGACCAAGACCAGCGTGGTCGGATGGGCAAGCAACGACCCCACCAGGACTACGCCCCACAGCACCCATAGCCCCACCGACGCTGTGGTCCGCCAGGCTGCGCCGGTCTCGTGCAATCCATCGGCCAAAAGCGGCCCAGCAGTGAACGGCAATGCCGCCCACCAAACTCGCACCAACCAGGCCCAAGCCCGATCCCCCGAGAGACCCTTCACTCGTCCCACTACAGCATCTTCCCTACCCCAAGGAAAGCCAACCTCTACCATCTCGGCTGTGAGTCGCCTTTGTTGGGTACGTCACGCTTGTTCACCGGCTCAGATTTATGGGTGACTCACGCGGGCGTATCGCCTGGACCCGCCGCCACATGCCAGTGCTGGCATCGGTGGCCGAAGAATTCAGCCGTACCCGTCCTTTCGACGGCCTCGGAATCGGCCTGCGGATTCACTTGGAACCCAAGACAGCGGTGCTGATCGACGCGCTCATTCGCGGGGGTGCGCAAGTAACCGCCTTGGGAAATGAGGGCACCACCCAGTTCGACACCGTCGCAGAAATCGAGTCGTGGGGCTGCGAAGTGCTCGACCGTCCCGACGACGACGCCCACTCGGTGTCTGCGCACCTCGAACACATGGCCGCCATGGGATTCGATCTCTTGCTGGACAACGGCGCGGAGCTGATCGTGGCGTGCCTAGAAGCCAGCAGGTTGCCACTAGGGGCCACAGAGGAGACCACCTCGGGCGCCTTTCTGCTGAGAGAGCAGTATGCCCAGAGGGTGCAGATGCCCGTAATCGTCATCAACGACAGCCCGCTCAAGTCGATTGTGGAGAACAAGTACGGGGTGGGCGAGTCTGTGGTCGACGCCGTCGTGAGCACTACCAACATCTCGCTTCACGCCAAGGTTGTGGTGGTGTTCGGCTATGGCTGGTGCGGCCGAGGCGTTGCAAAATTCGCCGCGGACCGCGGTGCCATTGTTGTGGTGGTAGATCCCGACCCGGTGAAGCTGCTCGAAGCGGCCATGGACGGCTTCGGCACCGCCAGCGCATCCGATGCGGCGCGAATCGGGCATGTCTTCATCACCGCTACCGGGCGGGAGGGCGTGGTCGACGTCGACCTGATCCGCCAAATGCGCGACGGCGCCGTGCTCGCCAACGCGGGGCACACCGATCGAGAGATCACCGTGTCGGAGCTCAAAGATGCCGCGCCAGCCAGCCCTCTGGAACCGTCGCTCACCCGCTACGACCTCGGTGCCGACAAGAGCGTGTTCGTGATCGCCGATGGGCAGATCGTGAACCTTGCCGCGCAAGGCTCACGAGGCAACTCCATAGAGTCAATGGACCTTGGTTTCACCCTTCAGGCCCGCTCACTGGAACTTCTGGCCATCCATGGCAAAACCCTGCCCTTGGGTCCCCACCCCGTGCCCGAGGCCATAAACCACGAAGTCGCCCTGGCCGTGCTAGAAGCCATGCAGTCCGCCTGACATCCGCCAGACCAAAGCCTGGCGCCATGGGGCTAGACACTGGTCTAGCAATCTTGCTGTCACCAGCTACCAGTACTATCCGGCAAGTGACTGAGGGAGCGGAAAACCGCCCGGAAGAGCGCATCGCGGAACTGATCGAGCTCATCCGCTATCACGATCGGCGTTATCACGCCGAAGATGCTCCCGAGATCCCGGACGCCGACTTTGACCTTCTGAAACGGGAGTTGCTGGATTTGGAGGCCGCTCACCCTGAGCTAGTCCGGGCCGACTCCCCCACACAAACGGTTGGGGCCGACCCGTCGACGTTGTTCGAACCGGTCGAACACCGGGTGCCGATGATGTCGCTGGACAATGCCTTCGATCGAGACGAGCTGAACGCATGGGCCGACCGGGCCCGGCGCCGTCTGGCGGCGGAAGACTTTGGCGACCTGGTGTGCGAGCTCAAGTTCGATGGGCTTGCCGTATCGCTGCGCTATGAGGACGGCAAGCTGGTGCAGGCTGCTACCCGAGGCAACGGGCAAGTAGGCGAGGACATCACGGCAAACATCCTCACCCTCAAGTCCGTGCCCCACCGGCTCCCCGCGGGAGCACCCCAAGTGCTCGAAGTGCGAGGGGAGGTCTACATGCCCCTGGCTGCCTTTGATGCTCTCAACGCTCAGCAAGAGGCCAAAGACAAGCCCCGCTACGCCAATCCCCGCAATACCGCGGCTGGTTCACTGCGCCAGAAAGACCCATCGATCACCGCCACCCGAGGACTGTCCATGTGGTGCTATTCCGTCGGCGAAGTCCAAGGAGGACTTGGGTTGGATACTCACAGCGCCACCCTGGAGTACCTGGAAGAGCTGAAGCTGCCAGTCAACCCAGAGACAACCACGGCCGAGTCCATGGACGCAGCCTGGCAGTTCATTGAGCAATGCGGAGCCAAGCGCCACGACCTGCCCTATGAGATCGACGGCGCTGTAATCAAGATCAACCGCCTCGATCTCCAACAAGAGCTCGGATCTACTAGCCGAGCTCCCCGCTGGGCCATCGCCTACAAGCTTCCCCCCGAAGAGAAGACCACCAAGCTGCGAAGGATCCAAGTGTCCATTGGCAGCAAAGGCAAGGCCACCCCATTTGCAGTGCTCGAGCCGGTATTCGTGGGCGGTTCCACCGTGGAGATGGCCACATTGCACAATGAAGACCAAGTCAGGGCCAAGGACGTCCGCCCCGGTGACACCGTGGTGGTCCGCAAGGCCGGCGACGTGATTCCTGAGGTACTGGGGCCGGTGCTGGCCGAACGCCCAGACGACTTGGCCATGTGGGATTTCCCCTCAGTTTGCCCCTGCCCCCACCAGCAGCCGCTCACCCGCCAAGAGGGTGACGCCGCCCACTATTGCCGCTTCCCTCGTTGTCCCGAGCAGCTCCGAGGCTGGATTGAGCATTTCGCAGCCCGCAATGCGCTCGACATCGAGCACTTGGGCGAGCAGCGGGTTCGTTTGTTCATCGACCTCGGATTCATCTCCGACGTTGGCGACATCTACGCCCTTCCCTTCGACCGCATCCGAGAGCTCGAGGGCTTTGGTGATCTCTCTGTATCCAACTTGGCCGCCGCCATCGAGGCTTCCAAGCAGCAGACGCTGACCCGGCTGCTGGTGGGACTCAACATCCGGCATTTGGGCGACACCACCAGCGAGCTATTGGCCGACGCCTTCGGGGATCTGGACCGGATCATGGAGGCGCCCGTCGAAGACCTGGCCGAAGTAGACGGGATCGGGCCGATCATGGCGGAGAGCGTCCACGAGTTCTTCCAATCGGAGGTCAATCGGGAGATCGTGGAGAAGCTACGGGCAGCTGGTCTCAACTTCGCCCAGGTCTCCCAAGGCGATGAGGCCGAAGCACTGCCGCAGACTCTCGACGGAATGACCATCGTGGTCACCGGCGGGCTGGAGGGCTACACCCGCGACGGGGTGGGGGCCGCCATCAAGTCCCGGGGCGGCAAGTCGCCGAGCAGCGTGTCGGCCAAGACCACCGCCGTGGTGGTGGGCGAAAACCCCGGTGCCTCCAAGCTGGACAAGGCCGAGAAATTGGGCATTCCGGTCCTCGACGAGGCTCAGTTTCAGCGGCTCATTGAGACTGGGGAGTTGCCGTAGTCAACATGAACCATGATTCAGTGTCGCCATGATCAAGGCAGTGTTTTGGGATTTCGGCGGGGTGTTCACCGGATCGCCGTTCCACCTCGACGACTATGCCCGCTCGCTGGGCACCACCAACGAGCGTCTCCTGGAGCACGTCTTCGGGCGCTATGAGGCCAACGGCGACCATCCCTGGCACCGCCTGGAGCGGGGTGAGGGCACTTTGGCCGACGCGCTAGAGGCGGCGGCGGAGGCCTGCCGGGCAGACGGCATAGAGGGGTTCAACTCCGAGGGGTTCTTCAAGGCCATGTCCGGCACCAACAGCGATGAGCGGCGAGAGTTGGCCGTGTCAAAAGTCCGAGAGCTCAACGAGGCGGGCATCCAACAGGCCATCATCACCAACAACGCCAAAGAGTTTGGCGACATGTGGCGCCAACTCATTCCCGTCGACGAACTCTTCGACGCAGTGATCGACTCCAGTGCTGTGGGCATGCGCAAACCCGACCCGAGGATCTACCAGCTTGCCCTCGATCAACTGGGAGTTTCCAGCCCGGATACGAGCGCATTTTTGGACGACTTCGAACCCAACGTGGCCGCCGCACGCCAGCTCGGCATGCACGGAATCCTGGTAGAACACGACATTTCTGACGCTCTCGCTGAACTCGACATGGTCATAGCCTCGAAATAGAGCCATTTGGGAAATTTCGGCTTGACCATTTGGCAAGATCACTAGCAAAATGGGGCATTGGAGGGGCGCGAAGAAGGGGATCCGGCGCGCACATGACACTGTTTGAGCGAACCGCGACCGCGCCCATCAGTTGGGGTGTGTGCGAGATGCCCGGCTGGGGATTTCAGCTTCCGGTTGAAGCCGTCCTGACGGAGATGTCCAGCGCCGGATTCACCCATACTGAGCTTGGGTCACTGGGGTATTTGCCCACCGATCCCGGCGATCTGCGAGCCGCTCTTGACCGCCACAAATTGTCGCTGCTCGGGGGCTTCGTCCCCCTGGTTTTGCACGATCCCCTTCTTACCGAGGACAGCCTGGCCTCCGCTGCTGAGTCTGCGGCCCTGATTGCCGGCGGAGGCGGTCGCTTCTTCGTCACCTGTGTGGTCAGCCACTTGGACGACTGGCGCCAAGAGCCGCTGGCCGATCACGAATGGCAAATCGTGGCCGACGCTCTGTCCGAAGTAGGACGAGTGGCCAGCGACCACGGTCTGATTCAGGCCCTCCACCCCCATTTCGGATGCCTGGTGGAGACGGCGGGAGAAGCCGAGCGCATACTGGAAATCAGCGATACCGCTCTGGTGCTCGACACTGCGCACTTTCTGTTAGGGGGCGCTGACGTCCTGGACATGACCAAGCGCAATCTGGATCGCATCGCACTTGTACACATCAAAGACGTCGACCTGGGCATCGCCGCTCAGGTCATGGCGGGAGAGCTGTCGCTCATGCAGGGCGTACAGCGTGGCTTATTCCCGCCGCTAGGTCAGGGAGGGTTGCCGATCACCGAGATCGTCGACCTCCTTGAAAAGACAGGACGCGACCTCTGGTACGTCCTGGAGCAGGATGCGGCAATCTCAGAGGATGATCCCTCTGCGGTAGCTCGGCTGAGGTTCGACGCCCACCAGAGCATCGATTTCCTGCGCAGTCTGGAACCCGTACTCGCGGGTGCCGGAACCTCACAACACCATTAACAACTACCTTGAGAGGGGTAACCCAACAATGAGAAAGCTATGGAAGCTGTTTGCATTGCTCCTGGCGTTCACACTCGTGGTCGCGGCCTGCGGCAACGATGACGATGACACCAGCGAGGATGCACCCAGCGCACCTACCGAAGCAGCGGCACCAGCCACTGAAGCTCCAGCGCCGACGGAGGCCGTGGAAGTTGACCCGACCCAGGGTTGCGACCACACCTACCACGTCATCACCCACGGTGACTCCGGCACCTTCTGGTCAGTAGTCGAGGTGGCCGTGCGCGACGCCGCCGCAGCCATCGGCTGCGACGTCGTCTACTTCGGCTCCAACAACGACGCCCTGAGGCAAGCCCAGGAGATTGAAGCGGCCATCGCCGCCGGCTCCAGCGGTATCGCCATCTCGCTGGCCGACCCGGCTGGCGTCCAGTCGGCTGCTGAGGCCGTGGTTGCCGCAGGCATCCCGCTGTACACGCTCAACTCGGGTGTGAACAACTACAAGGCCCTGGGCGCGACCACCCACATCGGGCAAACCGAGACGGTGGCCGGTAACGGCGCGGGCGAGCGGTTCAACGCTCTGGGTGCCACCCACGTGCTCTGCGCCCGCCAGGAGCAGACCAACGTGGCTCTGGAAGAGCGCTGCAATGGCTTGGCCGAAACCTTCAACGGCCAGGTGACCTCGGAGTTCGTCGGACTCGACGCCACCCCCGATGAGCAGCAGAACAACATTGCTGCCCGTCTGCAAGGCGATCCGTCCATCGATGCTGTTCTGGGTGTAGGACCGAACTTGCCCCTGCGGGCCCTGGCTGCCGGTGAGCAAGCCGGACGGGAACTCATCATCGGCGGCTTCGACCTGTCCAGCGACCTCATCGATCAGATTGAGCAGGGCAACGTGGCCTTCACCGTCGACCAGCAGCAGTACCTCCAGGGCTACCTGCCGGTCATCCTGATGCACCTGCAAGCCACCAACCTGAACACCGCGGGCGGCGGCCTGCCCATCCTCACCGGTCCGGGCTTCGTCGACACTGCCAACGCGGCGGACGTCAAGGCACTGGTGTCGCAAGGAACCCGCTAGACCCAATAACTGTTGCGGCGCTGAGCGCGTCGCAAGAAATAGGAGCGCTGCCCGGGTATCCGGGCAGCGCTCCTTGCGTTTCGCTTATAGTCAACGAAATTCATTGGCCGGGTATATCGCCCAGGTATAGAGGGGGGACTCTCGTGGCCGAAGCGACCACTACGACTGATACTGCGGACAGCTTGCCGCCGGTTGAAGACGAGCGACTAGCCCATCGAGGCCCGGTCCAACAACTGCTGACCAGACCGGAGATCGGCGCGCTCATCGGCGCGGTCGGGGTCTGGTTGCTGTTCTGGCTGGTGTCGGCACCATTTGGCACGGCAGGGGGCACTGCCAACTACCTGGACGTGGCCGCCACCCTCGGCTTGATGGCAATACCGGTGGCCTTGCTGATGATCGGGGGTGAATTCGACCTCTCCTCGGGCTCCATGACTGGGGCCACCGCGGTAATTGTGGTTTTGTTGAGCAGCGACACCGCCGAGTTAGGCGGTGCTGGGCTCAGTCTTCACCTTGCGGTCCCGCTCTCCCTAGCTTTCGCTCTGGCCATCGGCTGGTTCAACGGGACGCTGGTGGACAAGACCTCGTTGCCCAGCTTCATCGTCACCCTGGGCACGTTTTTCATCCTCATAGGAGCCAAGCTGGGCTTCACCAAGCTGTTCACCAACAAAGTGATCGCCGAGGGTCTCGACCGCTCGGGCGGCTATGAGTTCTGGGACAACATCTTCGGTGCCACCTGGGTCCGAAACGGTCACATCTGGGACGATCGAGACTGGGCCTGGAGCGGCCTGCTCATCATCGGCGCGGTCGTCTTGATCTTGGGCACCATGGAGTTGGCCTACGCCCGACGCGACAAGCCCAACATGGGCGGATACCTGATCTCTGCAATCGGCGCGGCCGTTGGCGCCATCGGCTACATCCTTTTGCTCAACCAAGACAGCAAGAGCTCCAACTGGGTATTCGGAATCATTACAGGAGCGGGAGTGCTGGTGGGGGTGGCTGGCTGGTGCTTGGCCCGCTACCAGCCTGCTGAGCGAGAACCAGCCCCTACAGGACACGACCCTAGGGTGGTCCAATTCCTGATCGCCGGGGTTGTAGCCATCGTCGGAGCCATCTTGATCGCCGCGGTCATGGACTCCAACAACGCCGATCGCCTCGACTTCTTGACCGGCACGCCGGGACGCGCCGTGCTGGCCATCGGCATCGGCGCTACCGGAGTATTGGCCGTGCTGGCCGCGCTGGGCCGGGTCAGCGTGGGATACCCGGCCATCGGTGCCCTCATCGCCCTCGTCCCCGCCGTCAGCTACATGATCACCGTGCAGGGCGCTCGGGCCATCCTCTTTGGCATCTTGGCCATCGCCGGGGTGGTGCTGCTCAGCATCGCCGCCCGGCGCCGCGGCCTGGCAGCGCTGTTCACCCTCCTCACCTCGGTGGGTATCGTGATTCTGGCTTTCTTCATCCAGTCGGAAGCCGATTCCCGCAAGCTGCGGGTTGAGCTGTTCACCGCGCTGCTGTTGATCGCTCTCCTACTGGCCGCCTCCGCCGTCGCCGGGCTGATCGCAGCTAGGCGCACAAGTGCCCCACCACCTCCGATTCACGGACCCCTCGCTCGACAAATAGGGACAGTGCTCGGATTGGCCGCAGGGCTGGTGTCATTGGTCTTGGAATTGGCCGACGGCGACGGAATTCTCTACAGCATCATCATGGCGGTGGCCAAGGGTGGCATCGTCGCATTTGCGGTCTTCGCCCTGGCCACCCTCTTCCGCACGCTGTTCACCTCCGATGAGAGCGTGGGCCGTTCGCTGGTCTTCGTCGGGCTCGGATCAGTCATGCTGGGCATAGCGGCCAAGCTGATGTTCATCACCAGTGAGGAATTGGCCGCTACCCGGGCCGAGACCCGATTCGGCGTCGGCGTGATGTTGTTCTTGTTGTTTGCCGTGTTGGGGGCCTGGGTACTGGCCCGCACCCAGTTCGGCAACTGGATCTTCGCGGTGGGCGGCAACAAGGATGCTTCCCGCTCGGTGGGTGTGCCTGCGGCCCGCACCAAGACCACGCTGTTCATGCTGGTTTCGGCGTCGGCCTGGGTCACCGGCATGGTGATCGCCTTCCGGCTCAATTCGGTGCAAGCCAACGTGGGCGACGGAAACGAGTTCCGCTACATCATCGTGGCGGTGGTCGGCGGCTGCCTGCTCACCGGCGGCTACGGATCGGCTATCGGCGCGGCTATCGGCGCGGTGATCTGGGGCATGATCACCTCCGGTATCGGTTTCGCCACATGGAACAGCGATTGGCGCTTCCTGGTGTTGGGCGCCTTGCTGCTCGTGGCGGTGCTGGTCAACAACTACGTGCGCTCTCAAGCGGAGAAGGTCCGATGACTTTCTCGCGGCAAACCAATCGGACTACCAAGAACCTCAAGGAGACCTGCTGATGGCCGACTTCCTCGAACTGAACAACATCTCAAAGTTCTACGGGAACATCATCGCCCTAACCGGGGTGAGCACCACGGTGAATCCCGGCGAGGTCACCTGCGTGTTGGGTGACAATGGCGCGGGCAAGTCCACCTTCATCAAGATCCTGGCCGGCGTACACCAGCACGATGAGGGCACGCTGCGCATGGAGGGCGAAGACGTGCGCTTCAACTCGCCCCGCGAGGCCCTAGCCCGAGGCATCGCCACCGTGTACCAGGACTTGGCCATTGTCCCGCTGATGTCGGTATGGCGGAACTTCTTCCTCGGTGCTGAACCCAAGACCGGCATTTGGCCCTTCCGCCAGATCGACATCGAGGGGGCCAAGCGCATCGCCAAAGAAGAGATGGCCAAGATGGGCATCGACATCCGCGATGTCGAGCAGCCCGTGGGCACGCTCTCCGGTGGTGAAAGGCAGTCGGTGGCCATCGCCCGGGCCAGCTACTTCGGAGCCCGGGTGCTGATCCTCGACGAGCCCACCTCGGCGCTGGGGGTGAAGCAGTCAGGGGTGGTGCTGCGGCGCATCATTGAAGCCCGGGACCAAGGCTTGGCCGTCATTTTCATCACCCACAACCCCAACCACGCCTATCCGGTGGGCGACCGTTTCGTGATCCTCAACCGGGGAGTGTCCATGGGCAATTGGGCCAAAGAAGAGTTGTCTCAGACCGATCTGACCCAGCTCATGGCCGGCGGCGCGGAACTAGACGCCCTTCAGCACGAACTGGCCCAAGCAGGTACGTAATTGTCTCCTGGCATCACGTAGCATCGCTGGGTGCCTGACACCCAGGCGGCTGCCAACAGTCGCGACCTAGAAGTGCTGACCATCGGGCGGGTCAGCGTGGATCTGTATCCCCAGCAGAGCGGCGTACCGCTGAGCAAGGTCCAGACCTTCGCCAAGTCGATTGGCGGCTCCCCCACCAATGTGGCCGTGGCCTGCGCCCGATTAGGACGAAGGGCCGCAGTGGTCACCCGGGTGGGAAACGACGGCTTCGGCGAGTACATCCGGGCTGATCTGGCCGAGAAGTTCGGGGTGGACAATCGATTCGTCACCACCGACCCCGACCTGCGCACCGCGCTGGCCTTCTGCGCCCTCGACCCCCCCACCGATCCGCCGCTGCTGTTCTACCGCGAGCCCCGCGGCCCGGAGATGAACCTCCGGCCCGCCGACATCCCCGACATCGCCGCCACAGTGCCGGTGCTGTGGACCGCCGGATCCCGCTTCGCCCAGGATCCATCCCGATCCACCGTGATGGAGGTGCTGGAACAGCGCAACCGCCGCCCCCATACCGTGCTCGACCTGGATTTCCGGCCCAGCTTCTGGACTTCCCGCCAGGAGGCCAGCACCCACATCGGCCAGGCTGTGGATTTCGCCACGGTGGCGGTGGGCAACCGCACCGAGTGCGAGATTGCCATCGGCACCTCCGATCCCCACACCGCCGCTGATCGGCTGCTGGATCGAGGAGTGTCGCTGGCCATTGTGAAACAGGGGGCCGACGGAGTGCTGGTGGCCACTCCAGAGAATCGGGCCGAGGTGCGCCCAATGCCGGTTGAGGTGGTTTGCGGCCTCGGCGCGGGCGACGCCTTCGGCGGATCACTGGCCGATGGGCTGCTGGCCGGCCTCGACCCGGTTGAAATCGTCACTCGGGCCAACGCCGCCGGGGCTATCGTGGCTGGTCGCCTGGCCTGTTCTGACGCCATGCCCACCCCTGCGGAGATCGACGAGATGCTGGCCCGAGATCAATGATCGTTCCAACAGATTTCCCCGGCGAGGCCGGAATATGACCGGATCAGCCAACGAGTTCCGGATTTGGATCGACCGCACTCCCCCATCTGAATTGGTTATTCCCCCCGATGTGGAGTTGGTTGACGGCCCAGAGCACGCCGACGGCGTGGTGGTGGCCGCCGACCGGCCGTGGGATGACGATGCCTGCTGGCGGCTGCCCAACCTCAAGGTGGTAGCCCGCTCGGGCATCGGCTTCGACAACGTGGACGTAGCCGCCTGCGCCGCCCACGGGGTGGCCGCCACCAACACCCCCGATGCCCCCACGGTTTCTACCGCCGAGCACGCCCTAGCGCTGATGCTGTCGGTGGCCAAGCGGCTCAAGGGCTCCGAAGCACGCCTAGCCGCCGGTACCGCAGGTGGCCCGGGCCGACTCACTGGCCCCGGCGCGCTGGAGCTGGACGGACGAGTGCTGGGTTTGGTGGGGTGCGGGCGGATTGGCTCTCTTCTGGGGCGCTACGCCGAGGCATTGGGGATGAGCGTTCTGGTCTACGACCCCTATCTCGAGGTCGCGCCCGTGGGCCAGTTGGTGGGCCTCGACCAGCTTTGGGCCGAGGCTGACGTGGTGTCGCTGCACGCGCCGGCCACCTCCGAGACCCACCACATCATCAACTCGGATTCGCTGACTGCCATGCGCCCCGGCGTGATCATCATCAATTGCGCCCGGGGGACCCTGCTGGACCAAGAAGCCCTGTTGGCCGCCCTCGACTCAGGTCACGTGGCCGGCGCGGGCCTCGACGTCACCGACCCCGAGCCGCTGCCCCCCGACCATCCCCTGTTGGGCCGAGTCAATGTGGTCGTCACCCCCCATGTGGCCTCGACCACCACGGTGGGCATCGTCAGGCTGATAGGCCAAGCGCTGGACCAGGCTCTCGTTTGGCTGCGGGGCGGCATACCCGAGCATCTGCTCGACCCTGCCGCAGCCCATCCGGGAGTGGACCGTCGGGTTGGGACCGGGTCATGACCTCCCCCAAGCGCCTCGGGCTGGCCGTAGTGGGCTTCGGCTGGATGGGCCAGGCGCATACCCGCTCCTACCTGCGTCTGCCCACGCTGTTCGAGGACCGGGCCTACGACGTGGACTTAGTGATCTGCTCCGACAACGTGGAGTCCCGCCGCCATGCGGCGGTGAATGCCTTCGGATTCCGGGAGGCCACCGCAGACTGGGCGCCCGCAGTCGAGCATCCCGACGTGGATGTGGTCGTTGTATGCGCTCCCAACATGCTGCACGAGCCATTGGCCACGGCGGCCGCCGAAGCCGGAAAGCACGTGTTCTGCGAAAAGCCGGTGGGTGGCACCCCCAGCCAGACCGCCCGAATCGCCCATGCCTGCCGCCAAGCCGGGATCGTCACCGGGGTGGGCTACAACTACCGCTTCGCTCCCCTGGTGCTCTACGCCCGAGAACTCATAGCCACCGGTCAGCTGGGGCAGATCTCCAACTATCGGGGCCGGTTCTTCTCAATGTATGGGGCCGACCCCATGGGCCTGCTCTCCTGGCGCTTTCTGATCGATCAAGCCGGCCACGGCGCCACTACCGACATTCTGAGCCACGCGGTGGACCTGGCCTTGATGCTCAACGGCCCCATTGCCCGGGTGGTGGGCATTGGGGAGACCTTCATCAAGGATCGCCCACTTCCCTCGGGAGCCGGCACCCACTACGACCGAGGCAGCCCTGGTGACCCAACCGGCGAGGTCACCAACGAGGATTACTTCGCCGCACTGGCCGTGTTCGCCAACGGCAGCCACGGGGTGTTCGAATCGAGCAGGGCTATCGTCGGCCCCCAGAGCCAGATGGCCTTTGACATCTACGGCACCGAGGGTGCGCTGAGCTGGAACCACGAGACCCTGAACGAGCTCCAGTTGTTCAGGGCATCCGACCCGCAGCAGGGCTACACCACCGTGCGGGCCAGCGAACGCCACCCCTATCACGGCGCTTTCGTGCCCGGCGACGCCAACTCCATCGGCTTCGAGGACATGGTGACCATTCAGGACCACGAGTTCCTAACCGCAGTGGCCGAGGGCCGACCCCACAGCGCGGGCATGGAGCAGGCTCTGGCCTGTGTGAGCGTGCAAGCCGCCATGCTGAAAAGCTGGGAGACCGGTGCCTGGGAAGATGTGGCATCGCTAGAGATTGAGTGAAGGGAGGGCAGCCATGGAAACCGTCCGAATGACAACTTCCGGGGCCATCGTGCGCTACCTGGCCGCGCAGCGAATCGAGATCGATGGCCAGACCGTTCCCCTCTTCGCCGGCGTGTTCGCCATCTTCGGCCATGGCAACGTCACCTGCCTGGGCCACGAACTAGAGCAGGCCGGCGAGGCGCTGCCCACCTGGCGGGGTCAGAACGAGCAGGGCATGGCCTTGGCCGCGGTGGCCTACGCCAAGGCCAACCGCCGCCGCCGCATCATGGCGGCCACCAGCTCCATCGGCCCCGGTGCCACCAACATGGTGACCGCGGCCGCGGTGGCCATGGCCAACAGGATGCCGCTGCTCCTGCTGGCCGGCGACACCTTCAACAGCCGCATACCGGACCCAGTGCTCCAGCAGGTGGAGCACTTTGGAGACCCGACGCTTACCGTCAATGACGCCTTCAAGCCCGTAGTCCGCTATTGGGACCGCATCACCACGCCGGAGCAGTTGGTACAGTCGCTGCCCAACGCTCTCGGCGTCATGCTCGACCCCGGCGACTGCGGCCCGGCCTTCATCAGCCTCCCCCAAGACGTGCAAGGCGAGGCCTTCGAATTCCCCTCCCGCTTATTCGAGGAGGTCGTCCACGAGATCCGCCGCCCCCGCCCTGACACCGGCCAATTGCGCCGAGCCGCGGTTGCACTGGCTGCTGCGAAGCGACCTCTCATCGTGGCCGGCGGAGGGGTCCACTGGTCGCTGGCCGAAGAACGGCTGCGAGCTTTTGCCGAGGCTCACAACATCCCGGTGGTGGAAACGGTGGCCGGTCGCACCTCGTTGGTGGCCGACCACCCGCTCAACTGCGGTCCCATCGGGGTCACCGGCTGCACGTCGGCCAACGCCATGGCCGCCGAGGCCGACGCGGTATTGGCGGTGGGCACCCGCCTGGGCGACTTTGTCACCGGATCGTGGACGGTTTTCGCCGGGGGCGACGATGTGCAGATCATCGGTTTGAACGCGGCTCGATTCGACGCCTCCAAGCACCGTTCGCTGCCCCTGGTGGCCGACGCCCGCGAGGGCCTGGCCGAATTGGACGCTGCGCTAGGCGATTACCGGGCCCCGGAGGAGTGGTCTGACCGGGCCTCTTCAGAGACCTCGCAGTACCACGCCTACATCGACAAGATCGCCGCTCCCGAGACGGTGGCATCACCCGGTCGAACCTCAGACGATCCTGATGTATCCGACGACGAGCTGCCCACCTATGCCCAGGTGGTGGGGGTGGTAGACCGGCTCGCCGACGAGTCCACCTATGTGCTGGCCGCGGCCGGAGGTTTCCCCGGGGAGCTGGTCAACGGATGGCGGGGCCAAACCGTTCACTCCTTCGACTGCGAATACGGCTACTCCTGCATGGGCTATGAGATCTCCGGCGGATGGGGGGCCAAGATGGCCCTGCCCAACCGAGAAGTGGTGGTGCTGGTGGGCGACGGCTCCTACTTGATGATGAACAGCGATCTCTATAGCACAGTGCTCACTGGCCACAAGCTCATCGTCATCGTGTGCGACAACGGCGGCTACGCGGTGATCAACCGCCTGCAATTGGCCCAAGGCGGGGTGCCGTTCAACAACCTCATCGCCGACTCCCGAATACAGGAGGCAACCGCGGTTGACTTCGCAGCCCACGCCGGCTCCATGGGCTGCGAAACAGAGACCGTGACTTCCATCGCCGAACTCGAAGCCGCGTTCGGCCGGGCCCGAGCCGCCGAAAGCACCTACGTGATCGCCCTGAACACCCACGCATACCGCTGGACCGAGGGCGGCTCGTTCTGGGAGGTTGGCGTGCCCGAGGTGAGCACCAGCCCCGATGTGCGGGCCGCCCGGGCCGCCATGGACTCCGGCAAAGCCGATCAACGCGTGGGATGGTGACTTCCGTCCGGCGCGACTACCGGGTTGGAGGCCCCGAGGCAGACCGGGCCGCAGCCGACGGATTGGTGGAGGCCGAGTGGTTCCGCCCGCCCATTGACCCCGAGCGACTGCGCCAGCTCCAAGTAAGGGGCAACGCCAGAGCAGCCCTCGATACCGCCGCCTGGCTCGGCCTTTTGGCCGGGTTCGGCTATCTGGCCTTCTTATCGCTGGGCACTTGGTGGGCGGTCCCGGCCTTCGCCGCCTACGGCGCCCTCTACGGCGGAGCAGGCGACTCCCGCTGGCATGAGTGCGGGCACGGCACCGCCTTCAAGACCAAGTGGCTCAACGACGTGGTGTACTACTTGGCCTCATTCATGCTGCTGCGCCAGCCCACCCTTTGGCGCTGGTCGCATGTCCGCCACCACACCGACACCATCGTGGTGGGCCGCGACGCCGAGATCATCTTTCCCCGCCCTTCCTCTCCCACCTCCATTGCGCTGTTGTTCGTGCCGGTGATGAACGTGCCCAACATGGTGGTGCGCACCGCCAAGCACGCCATGGGGCGTATCGACGACGAGGCCCGGTCGTTCATTCCCGCCGACGAACTCGGCAAGCTCAAGTGGGAGTCGCGGGCCTACATCACCATCTTGGCCGGAGTGACGGCCTGGTCGATTGCGATTTGGTCAATCGTGCCGTTGCTCTACGTCGGGCTGCCCACCATCTACGGCGCCTGGTTGATGGTTTTCTTCGCCATCACCCAGCACGCCGGGCTGCGCGAGGACGTGCTCGACCACCGCCTCAACACCCGCACGGTGTACATGAACCCCGTATTCCGCTTCTTGTACTCCAACATGAACTACCACGTGGAGCACCACATCTTCCCCACCGTTCCCTACTACTCCCTGCCAGCTCTTCACCAAGAGGTCAAGGGATATTTGGCCCCGGCTTCGCCCAATGCCTGGTCGGCCTACCGGCGCATCCTGTCCACCCTGCGCCGTCAATGGCGCGATCCGGCCTACGACGAGCCCCGCGACGACGTTCCCTCGGTGTCCGACGCCGGTCGCTCGTTCGTCAACACCGGGCACACCGTGTGGGCCGGCGACCGCCACGACGGGTTGTTCGACCTCGGCCCGGCCAGCGAGCCCCAGGCTGGATCGGCCCGACAAGTCGATGTGGGCGACGAGACTTACGCTCTCTTTCGACTGGACGACGGCACCCTGGTGTGCACCGAAGGGCTTTGCACCCACGGCCAGGCCTATCTGGCCGAGGGCTTCGTGCTCGACTGCCTAGTTGAGTGCCCCAAGCACAACGGCCGCTTCGACCTTCGAACCGGCGAGGCGGTTCGGTTTCCGGCCACCGATCCCCTTACCTTGTACCCCGTGGAGATACGCAATGGCCGAGTGGTCTCGAGCCTGCAATCTGAATCCGAGAAGACTGGATCATGAGCCCGGCGCGCATTGCGAAACTCCAATCCGAGGAGGCCGGCTTGTGAATCCAGTGCGCATCGGGGTCTTGGGCTGTGGGCGGATAGGGCGGATGCACGCCGAGTTGATCGCCAAGCAGGTGCCCCGGGCCGAGTTGGCGGCCGTCTACGACGTGGTTGACGCCGCCGCGGCCGCGGTTGCCGAGGAATTGGGAGCGCGCCATGCCGCGGCCCCCGAGGAGATCTTGAAGGCCGACGACGTGGACGCGGTGGCCATCTGCTCCTCCACCAACACCCATATCGACCTTCTGGTGGCCGCGGCTGAGGCCGGCAAGGCCGCCTTTGTGGAGAAGCCGCTGGCCCTCAACCTGGCCGACGTCGACCGGGGCATCGCCGCGGCGCAGGCCGCGGGTATCCCGGTGCAAGTGGGATTCAACCGTCGCTTCGACCCCAGCCACCGCTACGTACACGACCGAGTGGCCGCGGGCGAATTGGGCGACGTCCATTTGGTGCGAGTGTCCAGCCGCGACCCCGAGCCCCCTCCGCTGATGTATCTGGATGAGTCCGGCGGGATCTTCTGCGACATGACCATCCACGACTTCGACATGATCCGCTTCATCACCGGCAGCGAGGTAACTGAGGTCTACGCCACCGGAGCGGTTCGGGTCGACGACGCCATCGGAGAAGTGGGCGACCTCGACACCGCAGTGATCGTCTGCACTCACGAGAACGGCGCCATCAGCACCATCGACAACAGCCGCCAGGCGGTGTACGGCTACGACCAGCGAGTAGAAGCGTTTGGCTCCGCGGGGATGGCCGCCTCTGAGAACCCCCTAACCGCCACGGCGGTGACCCGAACAGCTGACGGGTCGCACAGCCCGACGCTGCCCTATTTCTTCTTGGAGCGGTACATCCCCTCCTACCTGGCTGAATGGGCCGCTTTCGCCGACATGATGGAAGGCGCCCCCTCGCCGGTCACCTTGGCCGACGGGCGAGCCCCCCTGGTCATCGGACTGGCTGCGTGGCGCTCGGTTAGAGAACAACGACCCGTGCGAATCGACGAGATCGGCTAACTGAGGGGAGAAGCATGACTAGCGACATGCCGCAAACCGGAGAGGGAGGCTGAGTAGTGCGGGCCTACGTCACCGGGGGCACCGGCTTCATCGGCTCCAACATCGTCAAGGTGTTCGCCGAGCGCCACGGTGCCACCGTGCACTGCCCCGTCCACTCCTTTGTGCCCGACAACCCCCAGGGCTACACCACTGAGCCGCTGGATTTGCTGGAAGCCGACGCGGTTCAGGCCAGCGTGGCCAAATTCGACCCCGACGTGATCGTCCACTCCATGATCCTCAACGACTTGGCCGGGATCTACGCCCAGCGGGAACTGGCTTGGCGCAGCTACGTGGATGCCACGCTCACTTTGGCCGAGGCAGCCAACCGGGCCGGAGCCAAGCTCATATTGGTTTCCACCGACTGGGTGTTCGACGGAACCCAGGCGAGTGCCGACGAGCACACCCCGCCCAACCCGGTGAACTACTACGGCGTGCTGAAAACCCTCAGCGAGCAGGCCGCCCTTCTTCGGGCCGACCGGGCCGCCGTGGCCCGAGTATCGGCAGTGAACGGGGTTCACTGGGCCAGAGACGAAATGCCGCGGGGCCAAGACCCCGGTTTCGGCTACTTCGTGACCACGGTGCTCGATGCCGTTTCTCAAGGGGAACCGTTCGGGGTGTGGGAGGGCGACGACATCAACATGATGGCCACCCCCAGCCTGGCCAGCGAGTGCGCCGAAGTCATGTGGCTGATGGCATCCGACGGCGATGCCGATGGCATCTTCCACTGCTGCGGCGCCCAGCCGGCGGGGCGGATGGAGCTGGCTCAAATGGCCTGCGAGGTGTTCGGCCACGACCCTTCACTGCTCCGCTCGGTGCCGCCCGACCCGGAGATGATGGCATTGTTAGGCGGTGCCCGAGTCCCCCACGACACCACCATGCGCACTCCCCGCACGACTGAAGTCTTGGGCTATGAGCCTCTGGGCAATCGGGAGCTGCTGGAGCGGTTCAAACGGGAGATGGAAACCGGCGATCTTGTGCCGGCAGGACTAGGAGGCTGACCATGGCGACCGCACCCGCAACAGGACCCATCCGAGCCCAGCCGGGACCGGGGCGGATTCTAGACATAACGCCGGATTCGGCCGGGTGGGACAACGTGGCCTTCTCGGTGGTGGAGCTCACCCCAGCCGACCCGTGGTCAGGGTCCGAGACCGACCGGGAGACCGCCATCGTTCCGCTGTCCGGTTCGGGGCGGGTGCGAGCCGGAGATATCGATACTCCCATCAGCCGCACGTCGGTGTTCGAAGAGCTGGGCCGCATCGTCTATCTGCCGCCGGGCACGCCCTATGAGATCACCACCGAGACTTCGTTGACCGCTGCGGTGGGCTCTGCCCCGGCTGAGGGCCGCTATCCCGCCCGGGTCTTCGAGCCTTCGGATATGAAGGTGGAGATCCGGGGCGGCGGCCAGGCCTACCGCCAGGTTGTCCACTCGCTGGCCCATCCTCTGCCCGCGGAGAAGCTGATTCTCTATGAGGTGTTCGTCCCCCGGGGAACCTGGTCGGGGTGGCCGCCCCACTGCCACGATGGCCGCGACGGATCGCCCTATCTGGAGGAGGTGTACTACTTCCGCCTGGACCGTCCCGAGGGCTATTGCATGCACCGGAATTGGCGCTCCGAGGAAGGATTCGACGAGGCGGTAGTGGCCCGCGACGGCGATGCGGTGCTGGTGCCCAAGGGCTACCACACGTCCGTGGCCTGTCCCAGCGCCAACATGTACTTCCTCAACTACCTGGCTGGGGAGCTAATCGGAGACGAGCGCCGCACACCCCCCTGCTTCGCCGCCGAGCACACCTGGATCGAATCCGACTGGGGCGCTGGTGCCTGGACCCTTCCGGTAGCCGGCGCGGTACCCTCCAACTGACATGAGCGTTGCCGACCTAGCCCACGACGGGCGATTCGCAGTGCTGGCCATCGACCACCGGGACTCGCTGCGCAGCGTTCTGGTGCCCGACGATCCCAGCTCGGTGACTAGCGACGCCCTCGTCGATCTCAAGCGCGACCTGGTGAGCGGGCTGGCCTCCGGAGCCACCGGAGTGATGCTGGAGCCCGAGTATTCCATCCCCCAGCTCCTGGACGGCACGCTTCCCCCCGATGTGGGCTTCACCGCCGCACTGGAGGCCCAGGGATACATGGCCGATCCCGAGGCCGCTCCCGTCGCCTTGCTGGAAGGCTGGTCAGTACAGGCGGCCGCCGACTGCGGTGCGGCGGCGGCCAAACTATTGGTGCTCTACCGACCCGACCGCCCCCACGCCGCCGCCCAAGAGCGGGCTGCGGCTGAGATTTTGGCCGAGTGCCGCCGAGTGGGCATCCCCTTACTTGTGGAACCGCTGTTTTATGGCCTAGACGACCCTTCGGTCCGCCCCCAGATCGTGCTTGAAACAGTGGATCGCTTCGCCCCTATGGGATTCGATGTGTTAAAGCTGCCCTTCCCCGTCGATCCCGTCCACGACCCCGAACAGGCCCGATGGGCCGCGGCCTGCTGGGAAATCACCAGACGCTGCGACATGCCCTGGACCCTGCTTTCGGGTGGGGGCAGCTTCGAGAGCTACTACGACCAACTGGAGGTGGCAATGGCCTCGGGATGCGCCGGATTCACCGTCGGCCGAGCCCTGTGGGGCGAAGCCGCTTTGGCCCCGCCCGCCGACCGCCCCACGGTCATCGCCGATCTGATCGCCCCCCGCCTCGCCGCCCTGCGCGAGCTGCTTATCTGATCAGGCCCCCTCAAGCCGCTACCGCGCCTCCGACGACCAGGTCGCCCTGGTAGAAGACCACCGCTTGGCCGGGGGCCACCCGGCGCTGAGGCACTTCCCAGTTCACTCTTCCCGCCTGATCCACCACTCCGACCGCGGGGGTCCCGTGGGCGCTCACCTGGATGTCCATTGGGCCTTCCACGGGGCTGTCGGCCCACTGGATGCCATGCACTTCCTGGTTGGGCGTGTAGAGATCGTCGCGGCGACCCACCGTCACCCGGCCCGCAGCAATGTCCACGTCGGTTACATACCGGGGCTCATCGGTGCCGCCCAGATTGAGGCCTCGGCGCTGGCCGATGGTCACTGCCTGCACCGCCTCAACGGTGCTCAAAACCGTCCCGTCGGTGTCCACCACGGTGGCGGGCGACTCGCCCAATCGGCGAGATAAGAATCCCTGCCGTCCCCCGGCCCGGTTGGCAATAAAGCAAACGTCCTGGCTGTCGGGCTTGGCCGAGTTCCGCAGGCCGAGAGCGGCGGCCCGCTCCCGTACCTCGGCTTTGGTCAAGTGGCCGATGGGCAGCATCAGCCGGGCCATCTGCGGCTGACCCAGCATGTACAGCACATAGGACTGGTCCTTGGCGTCGTCCACCCCTCGCCGCACCCGGAACCCGCCGCCAGCCGTTTCAAGGCGGGCATGATGGCCGGTGGCCACTACATCGAACCCCAGCGCCTCCGCTCTCACCATCAGCTTGTCGAATTTGATGTGGCGGTTGCACTCGATACAGGGGTTGGGCGTCAGCCCAACGGCGTGGTCGTTCACATACGGAGCCACCACCCGCTGGTCGAAGGAATCCCCGAAGTTGAACACATGGTGCTGCAAGCCCAGGAGGTCGGCCACCCGGCGGGCGTCCTCCACATCAGACACCGAGCAGCACCCAGTGTCCGACTCCCCGCCCCACAGCTTGAGGGTCACCCCCACCACATCGTGGCCCTGCTCGGACAGCATGGCGGCGGCCACTGAGGAGTCCACGCCCCCCGACATCGCCGCCATAACCCGCATCCCTTCGGCCCTTTCCCTTAGCCCTTGCCGTAGGCCCGCAGCCGGGCCACCGCGTCAGGAATGACAGCCAACACCCGATCTATGTCGGCGTCGGTGGTCTCATAGCCCAGCGAGAGCCGCAACGATCCCCCGGCCAGCATCCGGTCATAGCCCATGGCGGCCAGCACATGGGAGGGGTCCTGTGCCCCGCTGGAGCACGAAGACGCCGCCGACGCGTACACCCCGGCATCCTCCAGCAGAAACAGCAGCGCCTCCGACTCGATGCCCTCGAAACAAAGATGGGCCGACCCGGCCACTTTGCCAGCCCGCTCTCCAGTCTCCACCGTGCCTTCCACCGCGCCCAGCACACCGTCCGCCAGCCGGTCCCGCAAACCGGCCAACCGCACCACCTGCTCGGCCCGGCTCTTAAGCACCACCTCGGCGGCGGCGGCCATCCCAGCGATTCCCGCCGCGTTGTGGGTGCCCGAGCGCAAACCCCTTTCCTGGCCACCACCCAACAACAGCGGCGATAGTTCCACGCCGTCGCGCACCACCAGCGCGCCCACACCCTTGGGACCGCCGAACTTATGGGCGCTCACCGAAATCAGATCGGCGCCCGCGGCCAGCGAAGCCACGTCCAGCCAAGGAAACGCCTGCACCGCGTCGGTGTGAAGCACGGCATTGGGAGCCAGTGAGCGAACCAATTCCGCCACTTGACCCAAAGGCTGAACCATGCCGGTCTCGTTGTTGGCCAGCATCACCGAAACCACGGTCACGCTCTCATCGAGCGCGGCGGCCAATCCCTCCAAGTCGAGAACCCCAGAAGCATCCACCGCCACCACCCGACCACCCAGGTGCTCTACGGGCTCCAGTACCGCATGGTGCTCAATGGCCGAGCACACCGTCACCCCGCCGATCTTCATGTGCCGACCTACCACCGCCAGGTTGTCGCCCTCGGTGCCCCCGCCGGTGAACACGATCTCCCCGGGCTCCGAACCCAGGGCCTCGGCCATCACGTCGCGGGCATCGTCGATCCGTCGGCGCGTGTCGCGGGCCATGCGGTGCGCCCCGGTCGGATTGGCATACAGCTCTCGATGCAGGGGCGCCATGGCCCCCACCGCCTCGGAGCACAGCGGGGTGGAGGCTGCGTTGTCCAGGTAGGCGATCGCCTCTGATGCCATGGCAACCATCTTTCTTCTACACCGAGGGGAATACCAGGTCGTCGCGCCGGGAGCGCTTCAGTTCGGCGAACGACGGCCATTCGGCCAGCGTCACCACCGCGTCCCACAAGCGCACGGCCTCCTCTGGGGGTGGCACTTGGCTCACCACCGGTCCGAAGAACGACGTGGAACTTCCGTTGTGGTGAAAGGTGATGATCGGAGTTCCCACATCCCGCCCGGTACGGCTCAGCGCCTCTTCGGTGGAGTCTCGCAGCGCATCATCCAGCGACTCGTCCTCGGCCGCCGCCACCGACTCCGGCGAAAGGCCGGCCATTTCCAGTGCGCCCGCCAAGTGCCCGTCGGAAGCCACCTCGCCCATGGCCGAGCGAATATCCGCATCGGGATTCCAGATGGTGGACCCGTAGGCGGTGTACAGGTCTCCGGCCGCGGCCGCGCCATGCTGGTTGCGCACCGCCTGGGCCACCCGCAACATGCGCCGGCCCTTGTTGTGCAGGTCCCGATAGCCCTCGGGGAAATCGTCGTAGTCGCTGTCCTCGTTGAGGATCGACAGGCAGATCAGCCGCCAGTCCACTTCGTATTCCCGCTGGCGGGCCACATCGGTCACCCACCGAGATGTGAGCCATGCGAACGGGCAGATCGGATCCCAGAAGAACTCGATGTCGGCATCGGACATGGCCTGAATTCTACGGTCCAGTGGTGTGTCTTGGACTGCCGGACCAACTTTAGAATCAGAGTGAATGGCCAGGATCAGGGTTTCCACCACCATCGAGGCGTCTTTGGACTCGGTGTGGAAGTACGTGCGCCGAATCGACAGCCACACCGAGTGGATGGCCGACGCCGAGTCGATTTCTTACCAGAGCGACCAGACCGAGGGGGTAGGCACCGCTTTTGAGTGCCTCACCAAGGTCGGGCCGCTCCGCCTCAACGACACCATGGTGGTCACCGAATGGGTTGAGAAGGAGGCCATCGGCGTGCGCCACACCGGATTGGTTACCGGCGAGGGGCGCTTCACCCTCGCGCCGGCAGGCACCGATCGAACCGAATTCTGCTGGACCGAGGAACTTCAATTCCCTTGGTGGATGGGAGGCATATTGGGCGACATCGTTGGGGCCCGCATCCTCGAGTGGGTGTGGCGCCGCAATCTGAAGACGCTGCGAGCCCAATTCGCCTAGCTGAGCAAAAGAACCACGTTGGACCGGCTGGCCGCCCATAGGGCGCCGACGAAGGAAGCCCCGGCTACCACTGCTGCGGCAATCAGGGGAACCACAGTGGTGTGCTGCTGTCGGCGGATGGCCTGAGCAGCGGCTGCTCCCACAATGAAGCCGCCGATGAGGCCACCGATGTGGCCACCCAGCGAAACCGACCGAACGGTGAAGCTGATCACCAGATTGATGGCAAGAATCGGCCCTATCGGAGTCTGGAACAACCCCACCCCTTGGGCCAGCGAAAGGGCGACATAGGCGCCCATCAATCCGAATATGGCCCCCGATGCCCCGGCAACCAGCGAGTTGGGCGCCTCGATCAATGCTCCGAACGAACCGCTTACCAGCGAGGACAAGTACACCGCCGTGAACGAGACCTTCCCTAGGGATCGCTCCAGGGCCAGGCCCAGGATGTAGAGCGAGAACATGTTCACCCCGAGGTGGAATACCCCGTGGTGCAAGAATCCCCCGGTGAACACCCGCCACCACTCGTTCAGGTACTCGATGTTCCCTCCCAGCGTGGCCGCCCGGTGAACGAGACCGACTTCATCGCCCCCACCACCCAGGCTGTCGCCCATGGCCACACCCACGATGAACACCACCACGTTGACGGCTATCAGCCCATAGCTGACGTACCAGGTATCGGTTCGCTGAGGGACCATGCTGGGGGGGGATTCGGAGGCGACTACAGGCCCACCGGCGAGCCGTCGCTCAGCAGGTTCTGGCCCACGTTCACCACTTCGGTGACCCCATCAACCCGGTCTTTGAGGATCCGCTCGACTCCGGCCTTGAGCGTCACGGTGGACGCGGGGCAGCTCACACATGCGCCTACGAGCTCAACGCTGACCACGCCGGTTTCTTCGTCCACTCCCCTTAGGAAGATGTCCCCGTCATCGGCCTGTACCGCGGGGCGAATGGCCTCAATCACCTGGGCGACAGCTTGCTCCACGCTTCTATTGTCTCAGCAAGCGGCCCATTAGCCAACCTTGACACCGATCTCTTTCCTCTATTCGACGGTGGTCTGGCAGACTCGGCCCCGTGAGAGTGCTGGCGGAACTGCTGGCCCATCAAGGAGGTTGGGACGAGATCCTCTTGGTGGCCGCGCCCCTGGTATTGCTGGCGGGCTTGTTGTTCCTGGCTAACCGCCGGGCCTCTCGCGGTGGACGTCGGCCTGCGAAAGGCGAGCAGAAAACCAGACCCGGCTAGCCAATCTGTCGCATCCTTCGGACGTCGGCCCCAAGAGTGCTGAGCTTGCCGCAAAAATCCTCGTAGCCCCGGTCGATGTGGTGAGGATCAGACACCACCGTGACCCCGTCAGCAGCCAGTCCAGCCACCACAAGAGCCGCCCCGGCCCGGATGTCGGAAGCCCGCACCGGTGCACCGCTGAGCCGCTCCACCCCCCGGATCACCGCGTGGTGACCCTCGGTGCGGATATCAGCGCCCATGCGCACCAGTTCGTCCACGTAGCGGAACCGGCCCGAGAACAGGTTCTCGGTCACTATCCCCACTCCCTCGGCCACCGACAGCATGGCCACCAGCAGCGGCTTGCAATCGGTGGGCAAGCCGGGATACGGCAGCGTGGACACATCGGCCGATCGGAGACGCCCGCTGCACATGGCCCAGATTCCATCGGGGTCGGCTGATGTCCGCACCCCCATGTCACCGAGCTTTCGACACAGCATCGCCATATGGTCAGGTCGGGCGCCCAACAGGGTGATCTCCCCGCCGGCGGCACCCAAAGCCGCTAAGAACGTGGCCGCCTCGATCCGATCGCTCACTGCGGTGTGCTCCACCGGATGCAGTTCCTCCACCCCCTCTACCACGATGGTGGATGTTCCGGCCCCGGTCACTTGACCACCCATATGGTTCAAGAACCCGGCCAAGTCGGCAATCTCCGGTTCTCGGGCGGCATTGTCGATGACAGTGGTTCCCTTGGCTAGAACGGCAGCCATCATCACGTTCTCGGTTGCGCCCACACTGGGATACTCCAACAGCACCGGGTTGCCCACCAGGTTGTCGGCGGTGGCGATGACATCGCCGCCGGAGATCTCGAACTGACAGCCGATGGCCTCCAGCCCGGCGACATGCATGTCAATAGGGCGAGGCCCGAAATCGTCGCCTCCGGGGAGGGCTACGCGGGCATGCCCGATGCCGGCGAGCAGTGGCCCGAGCACTGCGGTGGATGCCCGCAGTTGCTCGGTCAGCGCATAGGGGGCCTCAGGAGCTATGGACTCGGGGCGAACGATGGTGAGTACGTCGTCTGATCGACTCACCGACACTCCCATAGCCCGCAGCACCTCACCCATCACCGCCACATCCTCGATATCGGGAACGTTGCGGATCACGAAAGTCCCCTCGGTGAGCAAGCAGGCGGCCATGAGCTTCAGAACAGAGTTTTTGGCTCCACCAATGGCCACCGTGCCTTCCAAGGGCCCGCCGGCGCGCACTTCGATGCGGTCTTGCCCGTCGAATTCCTCTCGGCGGCTGCGCTCCACGAGACAAGTATGGTGCCCTGTCAAGCCCAGTCATAGTCAATGCCGGGTCGCGGGGCTCAAGGGGCGCAAAAGTAGACTGCTCACCAATTCATGCCCCAGGTGATCTCTCGTCGCGTCCTGAGCGCCGACGCCGCTGATGTCGTTCTGAACGGCCCCGACGGCCTTCTGTCCCCCCGCTCCGACATCGTTTTGGAGCGCGCCACCGGCGAAGCCAGCTTGAGCAACGACGAACCCAGCCTGAGAACCGCCGAGGCCGTCTTCACCGCGGTCGAGGGGCCGGTCGAGCACTATCGCCGTACCGTCACCACAGAGCCGCTCAGCGACAGCCGAGTCCAGATCACCGAACAGTTCGACTACCGGTTGGCCATCCCGGTCTGGTGGGTGCTCTTCACCATTCCCTTCAGCCGCGCCCTGCGCCAAGGACGGGATTGGCCCTGGTGGCATCCCCCTGACCGATTCACCGCCCGTCAGGCCAGAATCGTGGCTCTGCTGGCCACACTGGCAGTAATCGCCGGGTTCTTGGGGACGCTGCTCGGTCAGACGATCACGTTCGCGCGAGACGAGTTCGGGGAGAGCAAGTCAGCCGCGGGCTTTGCCCTGTCGCTAATACGACTCAGCATCCTGATCACGGTGGCGGTGGCCGCGCTTGCCGACCGGAAGGGCCGGCGGCGCACTCTGCTCTATGCCGCATTTGGCGCCATTTTGGCCTCCGCAGCGACATCCCTGGTTGCCAATCTGGCCACGTTGACCGCAGTCCAGGCAGTTTCTCGGGGATTGTCCCACGCTATGGCGCTTCTCATCTTTGTGTTCGCCCTCGAAGAAGCACCATCCGGCTCCCGGGCCTTTGTGGCCTCCATGCTGGGGTTGGCTGCTGGGTTGGGCTCGGGAATTGCTGTGGGGTCCGTGCCCTTGGCTGACCTCGGTGTTACCGCGTGGCGGCTCAGCTTCCTGGTGGCACTGGCCGGACTGCCCCTGGTGCTGTTCGCGGCTCGCAGGCTGCCCGAATCCCAGCGGTTCGAAACTGCTCGTCGCCAGCCGCGAACCAAACGACCAACCGAATACCGCTTTCGGCTGGTGCTCTTGGCCGTGACCTCGTTTGCCGTCCTGGTGTTCGCCTCCCCGGCCTCTCAGCTACAGAACGACTTCCTGCGGGACGAACGGGGCTTTAGCGCCACCAAGATCACGATCTTCACCCTGCTCACTGCCTGGACGGCAGGTCCCGGAATGCTCATCGCCGGCAAGCTGGCCGACCTTAGGGGCCGACGGGTCCTGGCGTCGGTCGGCGTGAGCGGCGGCGCGTTGTTCGCCCTATGGCATTTCACCTTGGCGGGCTGGCCTATGTGGATTCTGATCGCGGTCGGAACTTTCATGACCGCCACGACCGTGCCCACGCTGGGGGTGTACCGAGCAGAAATGTTCGGCACCATGCGAAGGTCGGAGTCCAATGGAATCCTCGGCATGGCCGGTGTCGCCGGTAGCGCTGCCGGACTCGCTGCCGCGGGGGTAATGGCTGACGCCTGGGGCTATGGCACCGCGTTCACCGTCTTGGTAGCCGGACCGATCCTCGTGGCCATCTTGGTGCTCGTGTTCTACCCCGAGACCACGCGACGATCTCTTGAAGAGCTCAACCCCGAGGACGCTTAGAGATCTTCCAACCAGCTAGCCACCGCGGCCACGATCTGCCCATCTGCCCTCTTCGGGTCGTGGCCCTCGCCTTCGAGCCACACGGTGGTCACCGGGCCCTTGATGGCGGGCAGATGGGCGCTGAACTCCTCGGGACTGCCGAAGGGGTCGCGATCTCCAGAGATGAACAAGCAGGGCACATCGACCGCGCCGAAATGCTGGGTCCGCAGGTTCTCGGGCTTCTTCGGCGGGTGCAGCGGATAGCTCAACAGCACCAGGCCGGCGGCGGGCATACCATCGGCCACCGCCATCGAGCACATCCTCCCGCCCATCGACCGGCCGCCCAGCACCAGATGCCCAGAGTCGGTTCCCAGACGGGCAGCGATGGCGGGAATCTCCTCGCTGAGGAAAGCCAGCAGTTTGGGGGCACGGTCGGGGGGTCGGCGACCCTGATTCCGATAGGGGAAGTTGACGCGCTCCACCGGTAGGGGGTCGAGGCCTTCGGCGATGGCCACCAATGTGTGCTGGTCGCGATCTCCACCCGCACCGTGGGTCAGCACCAAGCCTTCGACCGTGCGGGCGGCCATTACATATACCGGCGCAGCAATTCCCGCAGGCCGTGCGCCGCTTGCTCTGCGGGCGCGTCTCCCTCAGTGGGATCGGGACCGGCCACCAATGCTTCCCGCAACTCATCGGCGGCGTCGAGCATGGCCCGCCAGAAATCGGCGTCGTAGCCCCACGGCAGGCTGAGCTGCACTACCTTCTCGTGGGCCAGCGCAAAATCCTCCACCGCCTTGCTGTCGGAAGTGTTTCGGCGAAGCCGATCGGCCGAGAAGAACAGCGCCTCCAGCACCTCATACGGCTCCACTCCCGGCAGTCCCGGCCCGAATTGGTGCTGGGCGACTGCACTGGCCAGTCGGTCGAACAGTGCATCCACTGCCTCCTCGTCGGCCTCGCCCACTGCCAGGTTGCCGGCGTAGTCCACCTCGTGGGCGATGCCCTCGGTCAACAGCTCGCTCAAGATGTCGGCCTTGAAAGCGTCGTCGTAGTCCCCTAGCTCGTACACCACTGCGGGCTGGCCTTTGTCGAGTTTGGGAAGCCGGGACCGAAGAACCCCTTCTACTGCTTGGTCGACCGCCTCTTCGTCGGCCTCGCACACGATCAGTGTCGGGCCCAACCAGGCGTGCTCCAGCCCGAGGGATCGCAGCTCGGCCTCCAAGCCGTTGCGGGCGTCGTAGGCCCATTCGTGGAACTCGTAGGCCAGCTGTTCGTCGTCGGGGCCGCCCACTTCCTCGGCGGGCTGCGGTGGTGTGGGAAAGGTGGCCACACCGCACTCCACGCACTCCGACACGTCATCGTCGAAGGGCGCACCGCATTGGAAGCACCAAACCATGTCGAACATGGTTTCAGACCACATCCACCCGGTCGCATCGTTGCAGCAATACGGTCCTGGAAACATGAAGTCGGCGGTGGGCAGCGCTACGGTTGGGCAACGTGAACGCATCGCCCGAGACCCCCGACCGCAACCTGGCGATGGAGCTGGTCAGAGTGACCGAAGTCGCCGCGCTGGCCGCCTCCCGATGGATGGGCCGAGGTGACAAGGAGGGGGCCGACGGCGCCGCAGTGGAGGCCATGCGGGTGCTGCTGCGAACCGTCCCGATGGACGGGATCGTGATCATCGGCGAGGGCGAGAAGGACGAAGCCCCCATGCTCTTCAACGGAGAGTTAATCGGCGATGGAACGCCTCCTGAATGCGACATCGCGGTCGACCCCATCGACGGCACCACTCTCACCTCTCTGGGCCGTGGTAACGCCCTGTCGGTGATCGCGGTGTCCGACCGGGGGACCATGTTCAACCCCGGGCCCTGCGTGTACATGGAGAAGATCGCCTACGGTCCCGAGTGCATGGGCTACGGCATCTCGATGGACAACTCGCCCACTCGCAACCTCGAGCTGGTGGCCGAAGCCAAGAGCGAGCCCGTGCGAGATGTGACCGCCGTAATCCTCGACCGCGATCGCCACTCGGAGCTGATCGCCGAGGTGCGCGATGCCGGTGCCCGCATACGACTCATTCCCGATGGCGATGTGGCCGGAGCAATCTCCACCGCCTGGCCCGATTCGGGAGCCGACATACTATTCGGCATCGGGGGAACCCCCGAGGGGGTCATCTCTGCGGCCGCACTCAAATGCATGGGCGGCGAACAACTCGGGCGGCTTTGGCCCCGCAATGACAAGGAGCGCAAGGAGGCGGAGAAGCTGGGTCGGGATGTGACCAAGGTGCTCACCGCCGACGACTTAGTTCAAGGCGACAACTGCTTCTTCGCCGCCACCGGGATAACCGATGGCGATCTGCTCAAGGGCGTCCACTACTACAAGAACCACGCCAGCACTCAGTCGCTGGTCATGCGCTCGAAATCGGGCACCGTCCGGCTGGTGACCGCCGATCACCAACTGGACAAGCTGAACAGCTTCTCCGCTATCGAATTCGGGTAACCACCCACCCCTGAATTTGGCAGAGGCCGTCTCTCACTGGTCAGTGCGGTACAGGTAGCGCAGGTCCCAGTAGCCGTACAGCGTCGGCGTGTAGTTGCCGAACACATTGCGAATCGCCCCCAGCCGCTCGGACTGTGTGGTGTAGATAAGTGGCACGTTCTCGGCGACGATCGATTGAGCATCCCAGTAATGCTGCACCCTCTGCTCGTGGTCGAGCTCTTTGCTTCCGGCGATGTACAGCTCGTCGATCTCCGCCTCCCACTCCGTGGCGGGCTCAGGCTGATTCGGATACCAAAGGTGCAGGCCTTCACCGCTGTGCCACACGGTCATACCGCCGAAGGGGTCGGGACTCCCGGTCAGTCCAATCACCATGGCTTCCCAGTCGTAGGTGGCGGTGAGCTGGGCCACCATGCTGCCGAATTCAACTATCTGAAAGTCAACGTCGAGGCCGATCGCCGTCATTCCCTCGTGGATGATGCCGGTGACTTCGGCCCGCACGCTGTTGCCCTCGTTGGTAACCATCGTGAACGAGATGGGGTTGCCCAAATCGTCCTCACGGATGCCGTCGCCGTCGGTGTCAAGCCAGCCCATCTCGTCGAGAATCTCGTTGGCTTTGTCCACGTCGTGGGGGTATTGGCGCACTTCGGGATTGTGGAAGTCGCCGGCTGCCGGGCTCACCGAAGACCACTGTGGATAGCCCAGACCGTGCTGGACCCGGTCGATCATCGTTGCCTTGTCCATGGTGTGGGCAACGGCCTGTCGGAAGGCCACGTTCTGGAACCAGTGCAGCTGAACCGGATCGACATAGGGCTCGCCAGCATCGTTGGTCCCAGGGTTCTGATTGAATGCCAGAAAATTGGTGCCGAATCCAGGGCCGCGGCGGTGCAGGGTGAAGTTCTCCGCATCGGCCACCGGATCGAGCAAAGCGAACTCCTCACCCAGTACGCCGTGGAAATCGGTGGTTCCATCGCGGAACAGCGCCAGCTCGTCCTCCAAGTCCTCCACAGTCAGCCGCACCACCCGATCGAGATACGGCAGGCGCCCTCCAGCATCGTCCATCAGCCAGTAGTCGGGGTTTCGCTCAAACACGAATCGCTCCCCGGGTGTGTATTCCCCGATGATGAATGGTCCGGTGCCGATGATCTCGGTGGGATCGGAATCGATGCCCCAAAACTCCGTAAAGGTGCCCGCTTCGATGGGTTCTTCCAGGATGTGCTTGGGGTAGATGGCGGTGCCCATCGAGCGCAGGAACGGTGCGAAAGGCTGTGGGAGGACAATCTCCACCGTGTGGTCGTCCAATGCCGTGACCGTCATTTGCGACTGCTCCCACTGGCCGGTCTCATCATTCAGGAACCGGAACTCGAAAGAAGCCCGGCTCGCCGCTTGGAAATCGTCGTTGTAGATCACCCGGTTGAAGGTGAATTCCACGTCGTGGGCGGTGAACGGCGTGCCGTCGTGCCACTGCACGTCGTCGCGCAAATGGAATACCCAGCGCAGCCCATCGTCGGAGCGCTCCCACGACCGCGCCAGAAGCGGCTCGATCTCATCGTTTAACCACGAGGTCTGGGTAAGGCCCTCGAACAGGTAGCCGAGCACCCCCGACGATCCGGCGTCCCTGGCCAGCGCGAGGTTGAACGTGAGGGGCTCAGAGATCGTCGCCACCGTGATCGTGCCACCGTGATCGCCGATTTCATAGGAGAAACCCTCGGCATTTCGGCGCAACTCCTCCACGATGGCCATAGAGGGAACAAGGCCCCCGAACGCCGCCGCCGCAGCCATACGTCGGCGGAGTTGCTCCAGAGCAGACTCCTCTTCCGACTCAACAACCTCTTGGTTTCCTTGCTCGGCGTCCGCTGGCTCAGGTTCAGGCTCATCAGGTTCAGGCTCAGCAGCTTCAGGCTCAGCAGGTTCAGGCTCAGCAGGTTCAGGCTCAGCCGCTTCAGGCTCAGCTGGTTCGATTTCTGGCGCGACTGTGACATCAGGCGTCGACGCAACCGGCGCAGGATCATCATCAGAACAGGCGGAGGCGAAAAGCAGAATGAGGGCAACAACGGCCAAGAGTCGCCACCTTGTTTTCATGTGCTCCTCCTAGAAATCACAAGCCTTCAGGCCAAGCGCGGCGGGCAGCCCGACCGATAAGCGTCCGGCGAATGCGTCGGGGAGAAACACCCGACAGTACGGCGAGAACCCGGTTGATGCGCCCGGTCACCACCTCAGGCCGAGATCGGGCCGCGGCCGCCAGCGTCTCAGCGGCCACCTCGTCGGCATCCTGCCAGCCCACCGAGGGCCACTTGTCCAGGTTCCAGCGTCCCCGCTCATGGAACTCGGTACGAGTCAAACCGGGCAACACAGTGGTTACCACCACATCGGTTTCCTTGAGCTCCTCGTATACGGCCTCGCCAAAACTGGTAATGAACGCCTTGGTGGCCGAGTAAACCGCGGTCATGGGCATCCCCTGAAGCGAGGCCATCGAAGATACGAGAACCACATGACCCTGCCCCCGATCGACCATCGTTTTCAGGGCGGAATGGGTCAGACGTACCAGCGCCATGACGTTGACCCCAATGGTCTCCCAAACCTCAGCAGCATCTTGGGTGTGAAAGAAGCCTTCATAGCCGAGTCCGGCGTTGTTGACCAGCAGGTCTATGGGTGCCTCCTCGGCCACCAGTCGCTTCTCTACGGCGGCCAATCCCTCTGGATCGCATAGGTCGGCTTCCATGACCTCCACGTCCAGCCGACCCCCGCTGGCCCTCAACTCAGCAGCCAACTCCTCCAGCCGGTCGCCATTGCGGGCCACCAGCACCAAGTCCGCCCCGCCAGCAGCCAACTTCTGGGCTATCGCCCGACCTATGCCCGTCGACGCCCCAGTCACCAACGCCCGCTCCCAACGCGGTGTGCGAGATCTTCCCAATACCATTCCAAGCAGCTCCATCAGCCCTAGAGCAGATCGGGACCAAACTAGTGCTAGTGAGCGATCAGCTGACAGTTGCAGAATCGCTGAGGAGGGCGACGTTGTCGTGGGAGACCTCCACGAAGCCGCGTTCGACCGCGATGGTGGTCTTGGCACCGTCGGTGGTGTACACCCGCACGTCGCTGGGCACGAGTACGCCCAAGAAGGGCACGTGGCCGGGCTGGAACGCGATCTCCCCGTCGGTGGTGCGGGCCACCACCATCTCGGCTTCGCCGGTGTAGACGATCTCCTCGGGAGAGACGAGCTCGACAGCAAGAGCCATGCTTAAGCCGCCTGAGCCTCGAGTTCGGCGGCCTTGCGGTGGGCGTCTTCAGCGCCGCCGACCATGAAGAAGGCCTGCTCGGGCAGATCGTCCAGATCGCCGTTCACCAGCGCTTCAAATGAGTCCACCGTCTCGCCGACCGGGGTGAACACGCCGGGCAAACCGGTGAACACCTCGGCCACGAACATGGGCTGGGACAAGAAACGCTGCACCTTGCGGGCCCGGGACACGATCACCTTGTCCTCCTCCGACAATTCGTCGAGGCCCAAGATGGCAATGATGTCCTGAAGCTCCTTGTAGCGCTGGAGGATTTCCTGCACCCGGCGGGCCACGCCGTAGTGGCGGTCCCCCACCACCTCAGGAGTAAGGATGGTCGAAGTGGAAGCCAGCGGATCCACCGCGGGGTAGATGCCCAGCGCGGCGATATCGCGGCTCAGCTCGGTGGTGCCGTCGAAGTGAGTGAACGAGGTGAACGGCGCCGGGTCGGTGTAGTCGTCGGCCGGCACGTACACCGCCTGCAACGAGGTGATGGAGCGGCCCCGGGTGGAGGTGATGCGCTCCTGAAGCTCGCCCATCTCGTCGGCCAGGGTGGGCTGATAGCCCACCGCCGAGGGCATCCGGCCCAACAGGGTGGACACCTCCGAGCCGGCCTGCACGAAGCGGAAGATGTTGTCGATGAACAGCAGCACGTCCTGGTTCTGAACGTCGCGGAAGTATTCGGCCATGGTCACCCCGGCCAGGCCCACTCGCAGCCGCACGCCGGGAGGCTCGTCCATTTGGCCAAACACCAGGGCGGCCTTGTCCAACACACCTGACTCTTCCATCTCCAAGAACAGGTCGGTGCCCTCACGGGTGCGCTCTCCCACTCCGGCGAACACCGAAACGCCGCCGTGCTGGGTGGCCACCCGGTTGATCATCTCGGTGATCAAAACGGTCTTGCCCACACCGGCGCCGCCGAACAGGCCGATCTTGCCGCCCTCTTTGTAGGGGGTGAGCAGATCGATGACCTTGATACCGGTCTCGAACATGCGGGTCGATGGCTCCAGCGAGTCGAACGACGGGGCCGGGCGGTGGATCTCCCACTCCTCGCCCACGTCCAGGGTGCTGCGGTCGGTGTCGAGGCACTCCCCCACCACGTTCCACACGTGGCCCAGGGTGACGTCGCCCACCGGCACGGTCATGCCCTGGCCGGTGTTGCGCACCACCGTGCCCCGGGTGAGGCCGTCGGTGGGCTTCAGGGCGATGGCTCTCACTCGACCATCGCCGATCTGCTGGGCCACCTCGGCCTTCACGGTGATGATCTCGCCGTCGACGTTAACGTCGAACTCGAGGGCGGTGTTGATCTCCGGCAGAGCATCCGGGGGGAACTCGGCGTCGATCACCGGGCCGGCGATTCCCACGACTCGCCCGTCTTTGAGGTTCTCCGACATCTGAACTTCTTCTCCTACTGGTTGGCGGTGGCGAGGAGGTCGGCGATTTCACCGTCATCGTCCTCGTCCTTTAGGGCTTCGGCACCGCCGACGATCTCCATGATCTCGGTGGTGATGGCGTCTTGTCGGGCCCGGTTCATGGCCCGGGTGAGCTTGGTGATTAGCTCCTCGGCATTGTCGGTGGCCGCCTTCATGGCCCGCTGGCGGTTGGCGTGCTCAGAGGCGGCCGCATCCAACAGCGCCGAGAACAGCCTCGACTCCACATAGCGGGGCAACAGCGACTCCAGCACCCCCTCGGGGGAGGGCTCGAACTCGAAGGCGGCTCGCAGCTCGCCCGTTCCGGCCGCGGCGATCACGTCGATGCTCTCCAGCGGCAAAAAGCGGCGCACCGCAACCCGCTGGGTACCGATAGTGAAGAACTCCATGTAGGCCAGGATCACCTCGTCGATGTGGCCTGATTCGAACCGGTCGGCCACGATCTCGGCCACTTGGCGGGCGTCGTCGTAGGTGGGGGTGTCGCTCATGCCGGTGAAGGCCTCGTCGATCCGGTAGTTGCGGAACTGGAAGTAGTCCTGGCCCTTCTTGCCGATGAGCATGAGCGAATAGTCCCGCCCCCTGGTCTGGGCGTCCATCAGCTCCCGTTCGGCAGCCTTGATCACCGAGCTGTTGTACGGCCCGGCCAGACCCCGGTCAGAGGTGATGACCACAAAGCCCACCCGGCGCACCGGCTCCCGGCGCTCCAGCAGAGGGTGGGAGGCCTCGGCCCCTCCGGCGGCAACGTCCTCGATGACGCTGGTTAGCTTGGTCGAGTAGGGCCGGGCGGCGTGGGCCCGCTGCTGGGCCTTTACCACTCGGGTGGCGGCGATGAGCTCCATGGCGCGGGTGATCTTCTTGGTCGACTGCACCGACGAAATGCGTCTGCGCAGGGCGCGCTCTTGACCACCCGGCATAGATCAGCCTTCTTCGGGCCGCTGAATGTCGGTCTCGGGCAGGGTGTGGTCGGCATCGACCACCCCGGCCTCGGCTGCGGCCTGGGCCTCAGCGTCGGGCTCGTCGCCCTCGGGTTCAGCCGACGACTCGAACTGGGCGGCAAAGGCCGATACTGCGGCCTCTAACCCGTCCTCGTCCACCGCACCGGTCTCGACCACCGCCGACATCAGGTTTGCATTGCGGGTCCGGACCCACTCCAAGAGCTCCGACTCGAAGCGAGCCACGTCTTCGACAGGGATGGTGTCCAGGTAGCCCCGGGTGCCGGCGTACAGCGACACCACCTGCTCTTCAACCGGCATGGGCGTCTGGATGCCCTGCTTGAGCAGCTCGGTAAGGCGGTAGCCCCGGTCGAGTTGGGCCTGAGACACCGCGTCGAGATCAGAGCCGAAGGCAGCGAAGGCCTCCAGCTCCCGGAACTGCTGGAGGTCGGCTTTGAGTGTGCCCACCGCCGTCTTCATGGCTTTGATCTGGGCAGCAGAGCCCACTCGGGATACCGAGATGCCCACGTCCACCGCGGGCCGCACTCCGGACTTGAACAGGTCGTCCTGCAAGAAGATCTGCCCGTCGGTGATGGAGATCACATTGGTGGGAATGTAAGCCGACACGTCGCCGGCCTTGGTCTCGATGATGGGCAGCGCGGTCAGCGATCCCGCCCCCCGATCATCGCTCAGCTTGGCGGCCCGTTCGAGCAGGCGGCTGTGCAGGTAGAACACGTCGCCGGGATAGGCCTCCCGTCCAGGCGGTCGGCGCAGCAGCAGGGCCATCTGGCGATAGGCCTCAGCCTGCTTCGACAGATCGTCGTACACCGCCAGGGCGTGGCCGCCGTTGTCCATCCAGTGCTGGCCCATGGCGCAGCCGGCGTAGGGGGCCAAGTACTTGAACGGAGCCGGATCGGAGGCCGGAGCCACCACCACCACCGTGTACTCCATGGCCCCCCGCTCGGCCAGCGTGGCCACCGCCTGGGCCACGGTGGAGGCCTTCTGGCCGATGGCCACATAGATGCACTTCACCCCCTGGCCCTTCTGATTGAGAATCGTGTCCATGGCCACAGTGGTCTTGCCGGTCTTGCGATCGCCGATGATCAGCTCCCGCTGGCCCCGGCCGATGGGGATGAGCGAGTCAATGGCCTTGATGCCAGTCTGGATGGGCTCGTGTACCGGTTTGCGGCCGGTGATGCCGGGAGCCTGCACCTCCATGCGGCGGGTGTCGGCGCCGACGATGGGCCCTTTGCCGTCCACCGGCTCGCCGAGGGCGTTCACCACCCGGCCCAACAGGGCGTCGCCCACCGGAACCGACAGGATGTCGCCGGTGGAGCGGACCGCCTGGCCCTCTTCGATCTCATCCACCTCGCCGAGTACCACCGCGCCGATGGAATCCTCGTCGAGGTTCAGGGCCAAACCGATGGTCCCGTTCTCAAACTCCAACATCTCGTTCACCGCGGCGCCGGGCAGCCCGGATATGCGGGCGATACCGTCGCCCACCTCGGTGATCCGACCCACCTGGGCCAGCTCGACCTCGGGTTGGAACCCTTCCAGGTTGCGGCGGATGGCCTCGGCGATGGAACCGGTGTCGATGGTCAGCTCTGCCATTGCTCTCCTCGGTGTGAAACTCTCTTCGATTCTGTTGCCACGGGACTAGAAGGTGTCCCGAAGCTGGCTCAGGCGATGGCGCACCGACCCGTCGATCACCTCGTCGCCGATGGTGGCCACCACGCCGCCCATGACGCTGGGATCGACGATCACCTTGATGTCCACCCGATGGCCGGTGGCCGCGCTCAGCGCGGCGGCCAGCCTCTCGGCCTGGTCATCGGTCAGCGCCACCGCAGACCGCACCTCGGCCACTGAACGGCCTCGGTCTCGGGCGTTGAGCTCCACCGCCTCCTGGGCGATGCCGGCCAGATCAGACGACCGCCCCGCGGCCACGATCATGGAAACCATGGCGGTGGTGGTATCCGATGCATGGCCCCCCAGCAGATCCTCCACGATCTGCTGGCGGCGAGCGGCGGGGATCTGACGATCAGACAGCGTCATCCGCAGCTCGTCGGAGCCCTCCAGCGCCCGAGCGACGCGGAAGAGCTCGTCGGACACCAGATCGAGGTTCCCCTCGGCCCGGGCCACTGCGGCTACAGCATCGGCGTAGCTGGCAGATCGCTCGGCCATGGTGAACCTAGCCCTGGTCGGCGCCCACGCGGGCGATGTAGTCGTCGACGAGCTGGCGCTGCATCTCCGGGTCCTCCAAGCTGCGGCCAATCACTGCCTCGGCGGCACCGAGGGCAATGTCTGACACCTCCGACTGCAAGTCGGCGATGGCCTGGCGCTTGGATGCCTCCACATCGGCCGCGGCCCGTTCCCGCATCTCGGCGATGTCGGCCTCGGCCCGAGCCTGAAGATCGGCCCGCACGGTTGCGGCCTGATCCCGGGCCTCGTCCACGATCCGGGCGGCCTCGACCTTGGCATCGGCCAGCTCCGCTTCGTAGTTGGCCTTCACCTCGGCGGCTTCGGCCCGTTGCCGGTCGGCGTCGTCGATGGCGTCTTGAATGCGCTGGGTGCGCTGTTCCATGAGGTTCTTCACCACCGGGAACAGCTTCCACTTCATCAGCGCCAGCAGCACCACGAACGCGGCACCGCCCCAGATGATCTCAGTGAGCTCGGGGATGATCGGGTTGGGGGCCTCAAGGCAACCTTCAAGATCCTTCTCGAAGTCCTTCTTGAGCTCCTCAGCCTGCTCGTTTCCGGCCTTGTACTGCGTCTTCAGTTCCTTGACCGCGGTGAAACCCTCACCTTCGATGCCTTCGAACTGGGCTTCCCCCAGCTCATCGAAGATGCAGGAACCCACGGTCTCCCCTACGGCGCTAGCCGCCGACGCGCTGAGCGCGACCGCGGCCACCACCACGGCAGCCGCGGCCCATAGCCGCTTGCTCATGGGAGAAGGAGGATGAAGACGACGAATCCGATGAGAGCCAGCGCCTCCGTAAAGGCGATGCCTAAGAACATCGTGGTCCGAGCCACACCGGCCGACTCCGGCTGGCGGGCCATGGCAGTGATGGCGTTGCCCACCACAATGCCGATGCCGACGCCGGGACCGATGGCGGCGAGACCGTAGCCAAGACCGGCGCCGATGGCGCTCAGGCCCGATTCGGCCTGATCTATCTGGGCAAGGATGGTGGATATCAGTGCAAGCAAGGTAAATGTCTCCTAGTGCTCGGGGTGTAGTGATCCGCCGATGTACACGGCGGTGAGAATGGTGAAGATGAAGGCCTGAAGGGCCGAGACGAAGATCTCGAACGCGGTGAGCAGAATCAGCGCCGCAAACGGCAGCACCGCGGGTACGTAGAGGGTCCCCCACAAGGCGGCTGACAAAACCGCGAAAGTGACCAACAGCAAGTGGCCGGCCACCATGTTGGCCCAGAGCCGGATGGCCAGCGACAACGGGCGGATCAGCAGAATCTGGAGCAGCTCGATGGGGGCCACCAGGATGTAGAGCGCCTTGGGCACCCCCGGCGGGAACAGCGCGCCCTTGAAGTAGTGGTAGAAGCCCTGAGCTCGGATGCCCACCACGTGGTAGATGGCCCACACCACCAGCGCTAGGGCCAACGGGATGGCCATACGGGAGTTGGCCGGGAACTGGATGAACGGGACGACTTCGAAGATGTTGCTGAAGAACACGAAGAAGAACAGCGTGGTCAAGAAGGGCAGGTACTTGCGGCCGTCGGGGCCGATGGTCTGCATGATGATGCTGTTCTCGACGAACTCGATACCGACCTCGGCCACCGTTTGCGTCCCGGTGGGCACCAAGGCCCGCCGCCGGCCCGCGGCCCAGAACAGACCCGCGGTCAGCAACAACGCGGCGATGTAGATCAATCCCGTCTTGTTGAGGGCCACCGGCGTGTCGGTGAACAAGAAGTCGGGCCAAACGAACAAATGCGAGACCGGCGGAAAGTCCAGGGCAAACACGTTCACTGAGCAGCTCCTTGTGGCTTCAAGCCGGGATAAGCGAGGGACATGGAGACATACCGGGTCTCCCAAACCAGCAGAACAATATGGGCCAAGACCAGCGTGATGACAAACGGCAGGGCCTCAAACCAGCCGGTATTTCTCACCAGGAAGTAGGCGCCGGTGAGAATGCCCAGGCGAATGAAGTAACCGCCCATCACTCCGGCCATCAGCATGGTGGGCGAAATCCGCATCGACCAGGTGATGAGCGAGGCGGCCAGCCAGAAGTTGATCAGAATCAGCCCGAGGGCGTAGCCACTGGACCACAATCCGTCGAACCCCCATACTCCGGCGCAAATCCCGACCAGCACAGGACCGCCGATCATTCCCCGGCGAACCATGTCTTGGGCCAGAGCCCGCTCGGGGGCCTCCTCGCCGGCCGCCGTCGGTCGCTCAGCCATCGGTGGCCTCTGGGTCGGAGTCGGCTCGGCGGCTGGGCAGATTCCGGTCGTAGGCCTCCATGCGTTCGCTGTAGGTCCGCAGCGCCTTCCACCCGGCGTAGATGGCGGTCAGCAGGCACAGCACCAATGTGAAAACCGGCTTGGTTCCGAGCGCACCGTCGATGAGCCAGCCGAAGAAGGCAAACAGCGCCGGGGTGGCCACTAACTCGAAGGCAATGGAGAGGGCGTCTCCTGAGCTCTGGCGGTTGTATAGCTGGCGATTCTGCGTCATTGCAGTTGGCACGAATTGGGCCCCTATGGCAAGCGGATTGGCCTCGCCAAAATGGTTTCGCGTACCAGGCTACGGGGCCAAATCATCAGACTGGCTGCCAGACAAGGAGTTCAGGTGGTGCGACGGCGCAAGATGGGGTGGAAGACGGTGTAGAGCATCAACACCAGCACTGCGGCAGCCGGGACCATGATGGCTTCTCCCTCCCCGGTGTAGGTGGGGTACAGCACCAGGGTGGACATTAGGGCGGTGAACAGCCAGAGGATCAGCACACTGCGTCGGTGGCCGTGGCCCAGGCTCATCAGCCGGTGGTGTAGGTGCTCCTTGTCGGGGGTAGTGATGCTGGTGCGGGCCCGGGTCCGTCGCAGCACGGCCCACAGAACGTCCACCACCGGCACCGCCAAGATGATGAGCGGAATAAGCATGGGGGCGAACAGGAAATAGGTCTGCCCCGCGAACGGCTCGCTGCTGCGACCGCCGACCGACACCGTGGAGGCGGCCAACAGCGTCCCCAGAAACAGTGCTCCACCGTCGCCCATGAAGATGCGGGCCCGGTGGAAGTTCTGAGGCAGAAATCCCACCGCCACCCCGGCAGCGACGATGGCGATCAGCGGCCCGATGTTGTTGGGTAACAGCACCTCTTCATCGGTGAGCTTGATGGAGTACACGAAGAACGTGAGCCCGGCGATGGCCACGATGCCCGCGGCCAGCCCGTCCAACCCGTCGATGAGGTTGATGGCGTTGGCGATGGCCACCAGCCACAGCACCGTGACCACAAAGGCCAGATCTTGAGACAAGATCAGTGCATCCAGCACCGGCAGCCGCAGATTCAGCACGGTCACCCCGGCAAACGACAAGATGCTGCCGGCCAGCACCATGGAGGCCACTTTGGCCGGCGCCGACATCTCCTTCACATCGTCATAGGTGCCGAACACGATCATCACCAGTGCGGCGATCACTATTCCCACCGGCTCTGATGCGGTGGCGAACACCACGTCGAAGTCGCCCAGCAGCCAAGCCACTCCCATGGCCGAAAGAAACCCGATGAACATGGCCACACCGCCCAGCACCGCGGTGGAGCGCTCGTGTACTCGCCGGGCATCGGGCTCCACCATCAGGCCCCATCGCTCGCTGAGCCGACGCAGCACCGGGGTGGCCACCAGCGTGACCCCTGCCGCTACGGCAAAGACGACGAGGTAGCTGTCAACACCGGGGGCCATGGCGGTTCGAGGCGCCCTCTTCCACGCCTAGCCAGCCAGCGAATACGGGGTGAACCGACCGCAGAGGTCGGCAACCTCAGACCGGACTTCGGCCACCACAGCTTCGTCGTCTCGCTGGCGCAGAGTGCGGCCGATCATGCCCGCGATAAGACCCATCTCCGCCGGTCCCATTCCCTGGGTGGTGGTGGCCGGGGTGCCGATCCGCACCCCACTGGCCACGAAGGGGGAACGGGGGTCATCAGGCACGGTGTTCTTATTGAGGGTGATTCCCGCTCGGTCGAGCACCTCTTGGGCCACCTTGCCGGTCAGGTCTTCGTCAAAGGTCCGCAGATCCACCAGCAGCAGGTGGTTGTCGCTGCCGCCCGACACCATGCGGAATCCCTCTCCGGCCAGGCCTTTGGCCAGCGCGCCGCTGTTTTCAACGATTCGAGCGGCATATTCGGCGAACTCGGGGGTGGCGGCCTCGCCGAAGGCCACCGCCTTGGCCGCGATCACGTGCTCCAGAGGGCCGCCCTGAAGGCCGGGGAACATAGCCTTGTCTATCGCCGGGGCGAGATCCTCGGTACACAAGATGGCCCCGCCCCGGGGGCCTCTCAGCGTCTTGTGGGTGGTGAAGGTGACGATGTCGGAGTGGGGCACCGGGTTGGGGTGCATGCCTCCGGCGATCAGCCCGGCAATATGGGCGGCGTCGAACATGAACAGGGCGCCCACCTCGTCGGCGATGGCGCGGAACGGGGCGGGATCGATGATGCGGGGATAGGCGGTGGCGCCGGCCACGATGAGCTTGGGCTGGTGCTCGAGGGCCAGATCTCGTATCTGGTCGTAGTCGATTCGCTCATCGCTGGGGGTCACGCCGTAGGCCACAAATCGATAAGTGCGCCCGCTGATGTTCACCGGTGAGCCGTGGGTGAGGTGGCCCCCGTGGTCCAGGCTCATGCCCAGTACGGTGTCGCCCGGCTCCAACACAGCCAGGTAGGCGCCCACGTTGGCGTTGGCCCCCGAGTGGGGCTGAACGTTGGCGTGGTCGGCCCCGAACAAGGCGGTGGCCCGCTCCCGGGCTATGGACTCCACCTCATCGATCACCATGTTGCCGCCGTAGTAGCGGCGACCGGGGTACCCCTCGCTGTACTTGTTGGTGAGCACCGATCCGGTGGCGCTCAACACTGCGGGAGAGGCGAAGTTCTCCGAGGCGATGAGCTGCACGGTGGTGTTCTGGCGCTCCACCTCCCGGCGGACCATGTCGAACACCGGGTCTTTACTGCTATCGGGCCACATCAAGGCGCTACCTCTTCATTGGGCATTCTCATTGAGCATCCTGATTGGGCAATAGGGCGTCGATTTCATTGGGCATTCTCATTGAGCATCCTGATTGGGCAATAGGGCGTCGATTTCATTGGGCATTCTCATTGAGCATCCTGATTGGGCAATAGGGCGTCGATCTTGGCCACCCGAGCAATGTGGCGACCCTCCTCGAATGTCGCCTCAAGAAAGGTCTCCAGGGCATCTTTGGCCAACTCGGTACCCACCAGCCGCTCTCCCAAGCAGATCACGTTGGCATCATTGTGCTCCCGGGTCAGCCGGGCCGAGGTCACATCGTGCACGTTGGCCGCACGTACGCCCGGCACCTTGTTGGCCGCCATGGCGATCCCAATGCCGGTGCCGCACACGCACAGACCCAACTCGGCCTCGCCGGCAGCCACCTTGCGGGCCACCGCCTCGCCGAAGTCGGGATAGTCCACCCGATCGGTACCGTGGGTGCCGCAGTCAACAACGTCGTGTCCCAACTCCCGCAAATGGGCCACCAGCACGTCTTTCAACTGCACCCCAGCGTGGTCGGCCCCGGCGGCGATTCGCGCCATAAGGGTCAATCTACCCAGCCCGCGGCCTATTTGATGACTCTTTACGGCGATCTTGTCCTTCTATGTGAACGAGATCGGCGATTGCAGCCACCAGGGGCGGTCGCTAGTTCTGATCTCGGTCACCCATTTGACCCACCAAAGACCCCGACGCCCCGGAGCCACCAGGCGAGCAGGGGCACCGTGGCCCCGTGACAGTGGCTTCCCTCCTAATTCGTGGGCCAACATCATCTTGTCGACATCGCCGAGTGGAAAGCGGCGGGTGTAGCCGGTGGCCGAGCGCACCTCCAGGCTGCGGCCAGCGATGCCGGGGCCGAGAAGCTCGGACAGCATGACGCCAGTCCAGCTCTGCGTGCTGTACCACCCGTTGGTGCAGTCCAGCGTCGCCTCCCTGATAGTGGTGTGGGCCGTGAGCTCCTGATAGTCAACGTCGCGCTCTACCGACCCACGAAGACGAAGCACCCATTCATCAGGGTCGATTCTCGGGGGCGAGTCGTTGAACCACTGCACCACCGGCATCTGCCGGGGTTCTCCCGACCCCACCTCATGCGACCCAGTGAATCGCCGATCAGAGGCAGCCCACCGATCGAACACGGTGCGGAATCCAAACGCGATCCCGGCCACTCCAAGGGCCTGGAGCCACGTTCGACGAGAGAGGTCTATGGGGCGAATTCGCTGGGGGCGAGTCACCACGTGCAATGCCGCCAACGGCACGGCCGCGAGGGCAAAGATGACATGCAGGCCAATGGGCGACCACACCCCGAACGGCCCCCAGACGTCGAGGGTGTGGATCACCCCGGTGATCAGCGCACCGGTGACAACCGTGGCCAGCGATATGGAAGCAAATCGGTTGGGCCGGCGGCGACTGAGGCCGCGCTGCACCACCGGCGACTTGGGGCGGGCCAGAACCAGCACGACAAAGCCGAGCACGCCGTGCAGAGTCACCAGCCACGCCGTGGAGGAACTGCCGAGCAAGAAGGAGGCACCGCCGGTAATCAAGGCCAAATTCAATGTGATCAGCAGGGCCAAATTGGTTTTGCGGCCTCGCGTGGCGGGACTCTCAGGACGGTTCATCCCACGATCCCCTCCACGTCGACGGCCCCTTGACGAAGGATGATGAGCCCGTCTTCGGTCACCTCCACAACAGTGGACGCGGGAGCCTGGAGCCGGCCGCCGTCGATAACCAATTGCACGGCGGGAAATGCAGCAGCGGCTTCCGCCGCGGTGTGGGCGGTGGGCTGGCCGCTCAGATTGGCGCTGGTTGTGGCAATCGGACCGACCTCAGCAGCCAGGGCCTGCACCAGCGGGTGGTCGGGACAGCGCACACCGTTGCCGTCTTGGACGATGGTGAGCGCCCCCGGCCAGCATGCCGACATGAGCCGCCGAGTGGCGGGCAGCGGGTCGAAGAGCTGTTCGGCATCGATGGGTCGGGCCACCAGGATGGCCACCGCCTTGTCGGGGGGGCGCTGCTTGAGATCGAACAGCAGTTCCACGTTCTCGGGCAGTGCGGCCAGCCCGTACACCGTGTCGGTGGGAATGATCACCGCTCGGCCGGCCCGCAGCTCGGCGGCGGCCATCTCCACCAGTCCGGCTGCGTCGCCCATAACTACAAATTCCTCCGGCAGTGCAGCACCCGGTCGCGACCAGCCAGATCGGGATGCACGGCCTCCACGACCAGTCCGCCAGATTGGGCCATTGCTGCGGCGGCCTCCATCTGGTCGGGCGATAGCTCCAACAGCACCGACCCCTCAGGGCTCAGCCAGCGGGGGGCGTCTGCCAGTATCTGTCGGGCACCGTCCAGCCCGTCGGTGCCGCCCCTCAGGGCCAGCGCCGGCTCCCAGTCAGCCACGTCGGGAAGCAGCGTCTCGTCGTCGCGCACGTACGGAGGATTGCTCACCACCACGTCCACCGTCCCCACCATCGACTCGGGCAGGGCTTCATACCATGACCCCTGCAAGGCTGATACCCGTACTGCGGCCCTACCCAGTCCAGCCAGGTTGGCCCGGGCCACGGCCAGCGCCTCGGCCGACACGTCGGTCAGAACCACTCGGGCCGTGTCGCACTCGGCGGCCACCGCCAGACCTATAGCCCCGCTGCCCGTGCCCAAATCCACCACCAAGCCGCCCGCAAAATCGCGGCGGGACAATTCGGCAACCGCCAACCCGGCCAGGGTTTCGGTCTCAGGGCGGGGGATGAGCACCGCGGGGCTAACCATCAGGTCCAAACCCCGAAAGCCCCAGCGCCCCAGCACATACTGCAACGGCTCTCCTGCCAGGCGGCGGCCCAGCATGGAGTCCAAGTGGGCCAATTGCCGCTGGGAGGCCCCCCGGGTCAGGCCTATGTAGTACTCCCCGCCCTCGTATCCCGAAGCCTGCTCCACCAGGCGGCGGGCCTGCACCTCGGCGTCGGCCACCCCCGCATCACCCAGTCGGCGAGCGGCGTCCATCGCCACATCGCCCCAGGTCACGGTCTGGGCCGCCAAGCTCACGATCCGGCGGTGTGTTCGTGGCGCTCGGCCTCGGCCAGGGCGTCCACCACCTCGTCCAAGGCCCCGGCCAAGATGCGATCGAGCTTGTAGAGGGTCAATCCGATGCGGTGGTCGGAGACCCGGTTCTCCTTGAAGTTGTAGGTTCGGATCTTCTCCGAGCGACCGCCGCCGCCCACTTGGCCCCGGCGCTGTTCGGAGAGCTCGTCTTGTCGGCGCTGCTGCTCGGCTTGCAACAGCCGAGCCCTGAGAACGGCCATGGCCTTGTTGCGGTTCTGGAGCTGGCTCTTCTCGTCCTGCATCGAGACCACCATCCCGGTGGGCTTGTGGGTGATGCGCACCGCCGAGTCGGTTGTGTTCACCGACTGGCCGCCCGGACCCGACGACCGGTACACGTCCACTTGGAGGTCCTTCTCCTCGATGTGAACCTCCACCTCCTCGGCCTCAGGCAGTACCGACACGGTGGCCGACGAGGTGTGTACCCGGCCCTGCGACTCGGTGACCGGCACCCGCTGCACTCGGTGGGGACCGCCCTCGTACTTCATCTTGCGCCACACGTCATCGCCTCGCAGCATGAACACCACGTCGGTGTAGCCCCCCATGTCGGAGCTCTGGGCGTTCATCATCTCCAGTTGCCAGCGCTGCTGGCCGGCAAAGGCCGTGTACATGTCGAAGAGGTCGCGGGCGAACAGGTTGGCCTCCTCGCCCCCTTCGGCCCCTTTGATCTCCACGATCACGTTCTTGCCGTCGTTGGGATCCCGGGGAACCATCAACTCGACCAGCTCGGCTTCCAGCCCCTCGGCGGCGGCGGAAGCAGATTCGATCTCGGCCTCCAGCATGCTCTGCTCGGCCGCGTCGGCGTCAGCCAGCATCTCAGTGGCCGTCTCAATGTCCTCACGATGGCTCCGCAGTTCCCGGATCCGGACAGCCTTTGCCTCCAATTCCTTGTAGCGCCGGGCTGTGGCGGCATAGGCGTCCCGATCGGCCAGCAGCTCCGGATCGGCTAGACGCCCTTCGAGCGCGACGAACTCCGCCTCAATCTCCTCGTAGGCGGCGTTCTCCTCCATGCTTCCAAACTACCCGGGGGTCGTATTGCCAGCGGGAATGGAAAACGCGGGGACAGAAAGCGGGATTGCGCTGGGTCAGCTCTCTTTGGACGACCGCTTGCGATGGCCGTAGCGACGCTCAAAGCGCTCCACCCGACCGGCGGTGTCCACGATGGTCATCTGACCGGTGAAGAACGGGTGACTGGCGCTAGAGATTCCCACTTTGGCCAGGGGATACTCGTTGCCGTCCTCCCATACCACCGACTCGGTGGTCTCAATGGTGGACCGGGTGAGAAAGGACGTGCCCGCAGAGGTGTCCTGAAACACCACCAGGCGGTACTCGGGATGGATATCGGGCTTCATGTCGCTCCTAGCCTCACACCCCGGCGGGGCCTTTCGCCACTTCCTCCAGGAATGCGGCGTTGTTGGGGAATGTGCGCAGCCGATCCATCAACAGCTCCAAGCCGGCCGCCCCGCCTCCGTTGCCGTCGCTCGAGAGGCCGTTGAGCACCCGGCGCAGCTTCCAGACCTGCTGGAGCTGACGGCGCTCGAAGAGCAGTTCCTCGTGACGGGTGGAGGAAGCGTCCACATTGATGGCCGGATAGATGCGCCGCTCGGCGATGTGCCGATCTAGGCGCAGCTCCATGTTTCCGGTGCCCTTGAACTCCTCGAAGATAACCTCGTCCATCCGGGATCCGGTCTCCACCAGCGCGGTGGCCAGGATGGTGAGCGAGCCGCCCTCCTCCACGTTGCGGGCCGCGCCGAAGAACTTCTTGGGGGGATACAGGGCGCCGGTGTCGATACCGCCGGACATGATGCGCCCGGTGGCCGGTGCGGCCAGGTTGTAGGCCCTGGATAGACGGGTGATGCCGTCGAGGACGATTACCACGTCCTCGCCCCGTTCCACCATGCGCTTGGCCCGCTCGATGGTCATCTCGGCTACGTGGGTGTGCTCTTCGGCCGGGCGGTCGAAGGTGGATGCCGCCACCTCGCCCCGCAGCAGCCAGCGCCGCATGTCGGTCACCTCTTCCGGCCGCTCATCCACCAGTAGCACCAGAAGATGCACTTCGGGGTTGTTCAGCTCGATGGATCGGGCGATCTCCTTCATGATCGTGGTCTTGCCCGCTTTGGGGGGTGACACGATCAGGCCGCGCTGCCCCTTGCCGATGGGCGACAAGAGGTCGATGATGCGGCAGGTCATGTTGGCCGGATCGTCGTCGCGCTCCAGCCGGAGCTGCTCGTCGGGGAACAGCGGAGTCAGGTCTTCGAACTTGGGGCGCTGCTTGACCGATTCGGGGGCCAGCCCGTTGACGCTGTCGATGTGCAAGAGAGCGGGGTTTTTCTCATTTCGGGTGGCTGGGCGGCAGCCTCCGGCGAGGAAGTCGCCCTTGCGCAGACCGAACTGGCGGACTTGCTTGACCGATACGTAGGCGTCTTCCTTGCTGGGCTGGAAACCCTTGATCCTCAAGAAGCCGTAGCCGTCGTCTCTCAGGTCCAAGTGGCCAGAGATGGCGATGGGATCGCCCTCCCAGGGTTCATCGGGCCGATCCCGGTCGTTGCGGCCCCGACGCCGACGGCGACGGTTGCCGATCTCGGGCTGGTCTTCCTGCTGTCGAGGACGGTCTTGGCGATCCCGATCCTGGCGGGAGCGGTCTTGGCGATCCCCTTCTTGGCGAGAGCGGTCTTGGCGATCCCGGTCCTGACGGGGACGGTCTTGGCGGGAGCGATCCCCGTCACTGCGATCATCGCGGTCTCTATCGGAGCGACTGCTGTCGGCCTTCTCATCCTCCTCGGTTTCCTCGGCGGGAGCATCTTGGCCCGCCTCGGGAGCGTCGTCCTGCTGGACCTCGGCCTCCTGGGCGTCGGATGGCTCGCCCTCAGAAGCGGTCTCTTCGCTCTGCTCTTCTTTGGATTCCTCAGTGGACTCCGCCTGGGCGGGGGCGGCCCCGTTGCCAGCGGAATCGGCTGCGGCTTGGCCGTCGCCGTCGGCCCCGATGCCGGCGAGTTCGAGGATCATGTCCACGATGTCTGCTTTGCGGGCTTTGGGCTCAGGGCGTCCACCCATGGCCCTTGCAATTATCTGAAGCTGCGCCCGGTCTTTGCGCTGAAGTTTCGACCGAGATAGCTCAGTGGTCTCTACGCTCACATTTCTCCCTTGATACGCCACAACTGGAGGGCATTTGTTTCTCCCTTGAAGTGCCACAATTCTGTGGGAGCACTTCGTGTTGTTCGGCACGCCATCCGCGAGTGCAGACGGCATGAATTAGGCAGCCATTAACCACCGGGACGCTGACAAAAGGAATGTCGAAATCGACCGAGTGGTCAGAAGGCTTCCCGTAGAACTGCTAGCAACACCGCAGTTCCAACGCCCGAAAGAATACCGTAATCGCCCACCAGTGGCAACATTCCAGGCTTTATTGGCCTAGCTGGCCCGGGCCAGGAGCCTCCCCATCAGGTGATGGCCGGGTACCACCTCGGCTGAGGCCGCCCCCTGTTCGGTGTAGACGCCGCCGGGGCCGTCGACCTCTGAGTCGACAATCAGATAGGGAACTGGATCATCGATGTGGCTCCTGGTGGTGAGCGGTGTGGCGTGGTCGGGCAGCAGCAGCAGCCGCCAAGGGCCCATTTGATCCAAGCCGTCAATCAAACCGGCCAGGATGCGCTGATCCCAGTTCTCCAGGCATCTGACCTTCTCGGCCACATTGCCCTCGTGCCCGGCCTCGTCGCTGGCCTCCACGTGGATTGCATACAGGTCTGCGCCATCGGCCAAACCGGCCAGAGCCGCATCTCGCTTGCCCTCGTAGTTGGTGTCGTACCAGGCGGTGGCTCCCGGCACATTGGCCACCGTCATGCCGGTGAGCGCCCCGATCCCTCGCACCAGGTCGACTGCGCTGACCATCCCAGCTTCCACGCCGTGCATCTCCCGGAAGGAGGGCATCTCCGGCCGGAATCCCTGACCCCACAGCCAAATCCGGTTGGCCTTCAATCCGAATCTGGGCACCACCGACCGGGAGGCCTCCTCCAACGAGGCGAGCTTGGGCCCGGCTGGGCCCTGGGGTCCCACCACCGGCAGATCGGAGAGCTCGTGGGGCGGAGTGCAGGTCGCGTCGGCCCACTCGGCCGGAGCAATCATCGTGTGGCGGTACTGAACCCCGGCATGGAAGCTGACCTTGCCCCCCAATTCCGCGTCCAGTGCGGCTATGACCTCGGCGGCCCGAGCAGAGTCGGGATGGCCTCCGGAGAAGTCGGCCATGATGCCGTCTTCGGTCACCGTGACCAGATTGCAGCGGTAGGCCACCTGGTCGGGGGTGAGGGTTAGGCCCAGTGCGGCGGCTTCGATGGGTGAGCGCCCCGTGTGGTAGCGGGTGGGGTCGTAACCGAAGATGGACATGTTCCCCACGTCGCTGCCCGGCGGCATTCCCGGAGGGATGACCTGGGCCAATCCCACCTGTCCGCGGGCAGCCAGGGCGTCGAGTACCGGGGTGTGAGCCGCTTCCAATGGCGTGGCCCCGTCAAGCTCAGGCACCGGCAAATCAGAGCACCCGTCGGGTATGCACACCACGTACTTCACGATGAACGACTCTCTTGCTCTGTCCGGCAGCACCGCAGGCTGGCTACACACACCACGAACTTCACGATGCTCGATTCTGCCAGATCAATTGTGGTCAGCCGCTATCCGAAAGCTCGTGCCGAACACTGGGCGACATGGGCCTTCACCGCCCTCAAGTCGTTGGGAAGGCGTTCGCATCGCTCGGTGCGGTCGGCCAACTCAGCTAGCGCGGGAGGCAGCTGTGCGGGCGAACCGATGGCGGCCTCCACTGCATCACCGAATTTGGCCGGGTGGGCGGTGGCCATCACCACCATGGCCCCGTCGGCGTCGCGTCGGGTGTGACGGGCGGCGGCCAGACCCACCGCAGTGTGGGGATCGACGATCATGCCGGTGTCCCGAAAAAGCTCGGCGATGGCGGCGGTGGTCTCATCCTCGTCCACCCGTACTCCCGACCAGTTCTGATTCAACTCCGCGGAGATGCGGGGATCGATCCTCATCTCACCGGTGGCCCGGAAGTCCTCTAGCAGTTTGGCAGTGCGAATCCCGTCCCGATCCAACAGCTCGAACAGCAGCCGCTCAAGGTTGGACGACACCTGGATGTCCATGCTGGGCGACATCGTGGGGTGTACTTCGGAAATGGCCATCGAGCCGGTGGTGAAGAACTGCGTCAAGATGTCGTTGCGGTTGCTGGCCACGATGAAGCGGTCCACCGGCAGGCCCATCTGGCGGGCGACATGGCCGGCCAGCACATTTCCGAAGTTGCCGGTGGGCACCGAGAACGACACCCGCTCCAGGCCATATCGGGTGGCGGCGGCCACGTAATACACGGTTTGAGCCATTACCCGGGCCCAGTTGATGGAGTTGACGGCCGAAAGCCGCTGTTCGGCCCGGAATTCGGCGTCGCCGAACATGGCCTTAACCAGGTCTTGGCAGTCGTCGAACGTACCCTCGATGGCCACGTTGTGGACGTTGGCGCTGTCGACGGTGGTCATCTGCCGCCGCTGCATCTCTGAGACCCGCCCACGGGGGTGCAGGATCACGATTTGGATATTCTCCCGGTCGCGTACCGCCTCAATGGCTGCCGCTCCCGTATCACCCGATGTGGCCCCCACGATGGTCACCCGTTCGCTCCGCCGAGACAGCTCTTCGTCAAACAGGCGCCCCACCAGCTGTAGGGCGATGTCCTTGAAGGCCAGCGTCGGGCCGTGGAACAGCTCCATGAGCCACAGTCCGTCGCCCAACTCCACCATCGGCACCACATCGGGATGGTCGAACCCCGAATAGGCATCTCGCACCAGCTCGTCGAACCGATCCCGGGTATAGGCGCCGTCCACAAACGGCCACATCACCTCGGCGGCCAAGTCGGCGTAGTCGCCTAGGCCGGGTCGACCCCCCAGTGCTTCGGGCGACAAGACCGGCCAGCGGTCGGGCACATACAGCCCTCCGTCAGCCGCCAGGCCAGCCAACAACACATCGCCGAATTCCAGAACCGGGGCACGGCCCCGAGTGCTGATGTACTTCATGAGCCCTGGCTGACCACCCGCAATAGCGCGGGCATTCCCCGCACAGAGTCCAGCTCGCGAAGGTCACCCAATGTGGCCTGCACATCTCGCTCGGTGGCCTCGTGGGTGATGAACACCAGTCGAGCCTGGTCGCCCAAGCCCTCCTGCTCCATGGAGCGGATGCTCACCCCGTGGCGTCCGAATACCCCGGCCACTACGGCCAGCACGCCCGGCCGGTCGAGCACCTCCATGATGATGTAGTACTCCGACTCCAGGTCATCGATGGAGCAGACAACCGCCTCGCCCAAATCGCCGATCGGGGTCCAAGTGCCTCGGCACCGGTTGCCGGCCGCGTCGATGAGGTCGCCCAGCACGGCGCTGGCCGTTGGACGGCCGCCAGCGCCCCGGCCGTAGAGCATCAGCTCTCCCACTGCGTCGCCTTCCACGAAGACCGCGTTGAACGAATCGCGCACCGAGGCCAGCGGATGGCCTACCGGCACCATCGCCGGATGAACCCGCACGGCTAGCTCGGGCTTGCCCTCAACCTGGCCAACCTGCTCGGCAATGGCCAGCAGCTTGACCACATAACCAAGCCGGTGGGCGTGGGCGATATCGGCGGAGCTGATGCCGGAGATGCCCTCCCGGTACACGCTGCCGGCCAGCACCCGGGCCCCGAAGGCCACTGTGGCGATGATGGATGCTTTGGCCGCGGCGTCGAACCCCTCCACGTCGGCAGTGGGGTCGCGCTCGGCGAATCCCAGTGACTGCGCGTCGGCCAGGGCGTCGTGATAGCTGGTGCCGTGCTCGGTCATCTGGCTCAAGATGTAGTTGGTGGTGCCGTTGACAATGCCCATCACCCGCCGCAATGGCTCTGCGGCCAAAGACTCCCGGAGGGGGCGAATCAGGGGAATCCCGCCGCCGACGGCGGCCTCGAACAGCAGATCCACTCCGGCGGCGTCAGCGGCGGCATATAGCTCGGCGCCATAGTTCGCCAGCAGCTCCTTGTTGCCGGTAACCACCGGCTTGCCCAGCTTCAGCGCGGCGGCCAGCAGCTCACGGGCGGGCTCGATGCCTCCGATCAGCTCCACCACCACGTCCACTTCGGGATCGTTCACCACGGAGGCGGCGTCGGTGGTCAGCACCCCATCGGCCAAGACCACGTCGCGGTCGCGCGACGTACTTCGCACTGCCACCCGCACCACGTCCAATTCCATTCCGGTGCGCTCCGCGATCGCCGACCGCTGCTCCTCAAGCAGTCCGACAAACGCCGAGCCGACGTTTCCACAGCCTAAAACTCCTACGCCGATTCGCGTCTTGGAAGGGTCGCTCACCTTCTCCACCGTACCGGTTTGACCTAGCACAAATGACAAGATTTCCCCGACCGAAGAGTCTTCATTGCTTTTCAATCTAAACAATGTATTTTAGATGACACATGTCTTCCTACGAGTTGTTTTCCCTGGCCGATGATCTGCGACGCCAGGCGATCGCCTGCGAGCAGGTCCGGGCCGACGTCGACAGGGTCTGGCGGGGACTCGACCATGTGCTCGATGGCCCAGTGGCCCGACACGGGCCGGACGTTTGGCTCTCGGCCGTTGCCGACTCCAGCCGCCTCCGTCTTCGTCAGCAGCACAGCCACCTGCTCCGGTTGCGCTACGAGATCGAGCAGGTGGCCCGCCGACTCCAGGCCCGAGCCGACGAGCTGTATGCCGATGCCGCTCGGGTTGAGATGGCCGCTGAGGCCGCCTTGCGGGAGGAAGCCCGCGAACTCGAGCTGCAAGCGAGCTATTTTCAATAGCTATTCCGCCTGTCCGATTCCTACCGATCCCGGTGCTCTTGCAGCGTCGAAGCAACGACGAGTACTGGCCCCTGGCTTGGTCCAAGCGCGATCTCTGGGCCGTGGGACGAGCAGTGGAGCGGGCCGAGGCTGCCGGCAACACACTCCGGAAGCAGCACGACTTCTCGGCCAGTCGAAGGGGCACGGCCACGGCGTTGAGGGCCATCGACGAGGCCTGGGGCGGGGGCTACTACAAGATCGACCCCCAAGCCGAGACCGACCCGGAAGCGGCCGAAGCGGTGTTCGGGGGCAGCGAGCTAGTGATCGATGTCCAGACTCACTACGTCGCCCGCCATCGGGCCGAGGCCCCCGGCGTCGAGGGAATCATGGGGTTCATTCGCGACGTCGCCCCCGATCGATGGCAGGGACTCGATCCGGCACTCCATCTCGATCTGGGCAGCTACCTTCGTCATGTCTTCCTAGAGAGCGAGACGGCGGCCGCGGTGCTCACCTGCACGCCCGGCGACGACCGCCACAGCATCCTCACCAATCCCGAAATCTCCGCTACCCGCGAGCTGATCGATCGATTGGCGGGCACCGGGCGGCTGATCAACCACTCGATCGTCCATCCCAATGCACCGGGTGAGTTTGATCAGATGGAATCGCTGATGGCGCACGGCAAGCCAGCGGGGTGGAAGGTCTACACCATTGCCGGGTGGGGGGATCAGCCGGGATGGCGCCTCGACGACGAAGAGTGCGGATTGCCGTTCCTGGAGAGGAGCCGGGAACTGGGAGTGAGCATTGTCTGTGCCCACAAGGGTTTGAGCGCCCTGGCTAGGGCCGGGTCGCCGGCCGACATCGGCCCGGCCGCGGCCACCTTTCCCGACATTGACTTCCTCGTCTACCACTCCGGGTATGAGACACCGGTCGGCGACTCTGAAGAAGGCCCCTACGACAAGCAGGCACCTGCCGGCACCGACCGCTTGATCAAGAGCCTGCACGAATCCGGAATAGGTCCCGGCGCCAACGTCTACGCCGAGTTGGGGAGCACTTGGTATGTGCTCTCGCGTCGGCCTCGGGAGGCAGCCCATGTGATCGGCAAGCTGCTCAACGCGGTCGGCGAGGACAACGTGCTGTGGGGCAGCGACTCGATTTGGTACGGATCGCCTCAACCCCTCATCGACGCCTTCCGGGCCTTTCAGATTTCCGAGGATCTGCGGCAGCGTCACGGCTATCCGGAGCTCACCGACCGCATCAAGGAAAAGATCCTCGGGCTGAATGCCGCCCGGGTTTATGGAATCGACGCCGACTCAACCCGCAGGCGGGTCGCCTCCGATGACCTCTCTTGGGTCAAGGCCGCCTTCGACGAGCAGACCGCCAACGGTGACTTTCAGTAGTATCAATATTTTTCTTGCTATTTCATAGTATACCGACTAACAAGGGCCCGAACTGATCCGTTCGAGGGATCAGCCGACAGAAAGGCCCCATCGTGTCTGTTTTGACCATGAACACCGAGGAAATGGACCACCTCCAGCAGCAATTCACCGCCTTCGCCGGCCAAGTGGAAGATCTCCGCACCCGCCTGACCGCCACCTTGGAGGGCACCACCTGGACGGGCAGTCGCTCCGAGCGGTTCCGAGGCGCCTGGCATGAGCAGTGGTCGCCCTCCCTCGGACAGTTGCAAGAGGCGCTCGTCGAACTGTCCACCGCGGTGAGCCTCGAACGCCAGAACACCATCACGGCCCTCGACTCGATCTGACGGGCCGGCCCGTCGACAATCTGGGGCTGCCCTGGCTGACCCCGCATCGCTCCACCCGTGCGCCTGCTCTTCGAGGGACCAGAGGGCAACCAATGGGTATTGGTCTCTGGTCCGCCGATAGCCACTGTCGGTGAATTGGCCGAGTCCTTGGGGTTGCATGAGCCGTGTTCTGGCCTGTGGGTTGGCGACCAATGGTTTTCCGCCGACAGCCGCCTTGACGAAACAGAGATCCTGGACGGCGCTCGAGTGGGAGTGCTCCCCGGTCGGGAACCCGACCAGCCGGGATGGACGCTGGAGGTGATCGGCGGGTTGTGCTCGGGTGAGAGATTTTCCATGGCCCCGGAGGGCCTGTCCATTGGGCGCTCCCCCGAAGCCGACGTGACCCTGTCGGGTATCGGACTGCGCCCCCAACACGTCAGGGTCGAACGAAAAGACCAACAGGTTTTTGTTCGGCGGGGAGAAGACCCGCCGACAACAGAAGAGGTGTCCAAGCCGTTCCGGCTGGGCAATGCCCTAGTGCAAGTGTCCGAGTCACCCGACGATCGGCCGAATCGAGTGGCCGTCGTCTTGGGGCGCACCGCCTCAGGCCGCATTGCCTTCAACCGTCCTCCCCGAACGCCACTCCCCCAACAGCCCGACTCCCTGGCAGCGCCATCAAGCGAGCCGACCAAATCGCCCCGGAGGGCGGTATTCGGCTGGGCGGCCCTGGCCAGCCCACTGTTGGTCGGTTTGTTGATGGCTGTGCTCTACAGCCCCTATATGGCACTGTTCGCCCTGCTCAGTCCGGTGATGATGGGAGCGAGTTGGGTTGATGGCCGTCGCCGAGACCGCTCTGAGCACCGACGCTCCCAGCGAAGAACCCAAGCTTCGTTGGTCGAATTCCACACTGCGGCCCAAGCGGCTCATGCGGCGGAGATCACCCGTCTTCGCGAGTTGCATCCCCATCTCGCCGAATCGGTCAGGCGGGTCCGCCTGCCCAGCGTGAGGCTATGGGAGCGCAGGACCGCCGACGAGGACTTCATGTCGCTGGTCATCGCTCATGGCCCCCGGACATTCGATCCCGAGTTGGCGGTCGATGGAGCGCACATCGCCGATGGCGCGGCTGCTGCGCTCAATGAGCTCGGTCCGCTGCCCGACGTACCCATCTCCGTAGACCTAGGACCCGGCCGATTGCTCGGCTTGGTGGGGCCTCGCACTGTTACCACCGCCATTGCCCGAGGACTGCTCCTCCAGGCAGCCGCCGGGCATGGTCCTGCCGATCTCGCGGTCCTGGTGGCCGCCGACGAGGTGACCTTGCCCGTTTGGTCTTGGACCGCCTGGCTCCCCCAAACCGCCCACCCGGCCATCGGCAGCGCCCGGTTGATCGCCAACGGCCGCTCGGCCGTCGCGGAGATGGCATTAGAACTTGCCGAAGCCTGGAACCGTCAAGGCAACGCCCATTGGCCGCAACTGCTGGCGATCGCTGACGGGGAGAATCTGGCCACCGGGCGTGCCGCTCCGGTGCGCCCATTGCTTCAGGAGTCTGCCGGCCCGGTCTCAGCCATCGTGCTGGCTTCCAGCGTGGACCAGCTCCCCGCTACCGCCACGGCCGTCATCGTGGCCCGCGATTCCTCCGGTGTGGTCGATGTGACTCAGGCTGCCCATGTTTACCCCTCGGTGCTGGCCTCCGGAATGAGTTTGAGGCTGGCCCGCGATACGGCCCGGAGACTGACCCGCTTCGAGGATCCCGAGCAGTTCGGCGCCGACTCCGCCATCCCTGAGCGCTCCTCGCTCCTGGAAATGCTCGAACTTGTTGGCAATGAAGAGGAGCCGGCATTGACGACTCTGGCTGAAGCGGTTGCGGATCGCTGGCGGGTCAATGGCCCCGCCGACAGCCTGGCCGCCCCCATCGGCGCCGATGGACACGGTCCAGTGCTGGCCGACTTGGCCGCTGACGGGCCCCACGCCCTGATCGGCGGAACCACCGGGTCGGGCAAGAGCGAACTCTTGCGCACGATGGTGGCCTCTTTGGCCGCCACCTACTCGCCAGAGCAGGTGAACTTCGTCCTGGTGGACTACAAGGGCGGCAGTGCCTTCGACCAATGCGCCTCTTTGCCTCATGTAGTCGGGCTGGTGACCGATCTTGACGACCGCTTGGCCGAGCGGGCTCTGCGGTGTCTGGAGGCCGAACTCCGCCACCGAGAGCAATTGCTCCGGGATCGGGGAGCCACCGATTTAACCCACTATCGGTCCCGGGCCAAGGCGGAAACAGGTCAGCCTTGGCTGCCACTGCCCCGGCTGGTGGTGATCATCGACGAGTTTGCCGCCCTGGCCGCGGAGTTGCCCGGATTCATGGACTCGCTGGTCAACGTGGCCCAGCGGGGACGCAGCTTGGGCATGCACCTCGTGCTGGCCACCCAGCGGCCCGCCGGGGCGGTCAGCGCCAACATCCGCACCAATACTGCGCTGCGGATCGCCCTTCGAGTGCTAGATGCCGCCGACTCGGTCGACGTGCTCGACAGCCCCGAAGCCGCCGCCATCGGCCGACACCAACCCGGTCGCGCCCTCGCCCGTTTCGGACCCGGCGAGTTGGTGGAGTTCCAGTGCGCCCTGGTTACCGGGATCACCGCCGCCAATCGGGGTCCTCGGGTGATTCCTGCCCCCGACGGCATTCCCTCGCTCCCGCCCGCGCCCGTCTCTGATGATGAAGCCCCCAGCGATCTGGCCCGGCTGGTCGCGGCAGCAAACATGGCCTGGGACAGCCGGGAAGGCGTCCCGCCCCGTCGGCCCTGGCCCGATCCCCTGCCTTCGATGGTCTCGCTCAACGAACTGACACCCGACGTCCCGGACATGAGCGCCAGCGTGGCCTTCGCCCTGGCCGACGAACCCGATCGGCAGCGCCAATACCCCCTGATGTGGGATCCCGACCAGGGCAATGCCCTATTCGCGGGCAATCCCGGCAGCGGCACCACCACCGCGCTGGGATCGCTGGCCGTTTCCCTGGCTTCTCGCTACCGACCCAACGAGTGCCACCTCTACGCTGTTGACTCCGGTTCCGGCCAACTGGCTCCGTTGGAAGGCCTCCCCCACTGCGGGGCGGTGGTGGGCCCCGATGAACGCGACCGCATCCGGCGGCTCATCCGCCAGCTGGAAGACGACCTCGACCGGCGGCTGGGGCGGGCCCGGTCTGAGGCAGGTGAGGAGCAGCCATCGTTCCCGAGGGTGCTGGCCTTGATCGACAACTGGGGCGGGCTGGCTAAGAGCTTGGACTCCGTGGCCGACCACGCCTTGCTGGCCTCGTTGGAGCGGGTGTGGGCCGAAGGCCCGGCTGTGGGAGTGTTCCTGGCCGCAGCCGTCGACCAACTGTCCAAGGCGAGCCGGTCCATCCAGACCGCCACCCCTCAAACCTTCGTCTTCCGCCTGGGCGACCCCGCCCTGTACCGCCAGTGGGGTGTGTCCGTGGACGACCCGGCCACCCTGCCTCCGGGTCGGGGGTTCGCCGTCCCGTCGGGCCTTGAAATCCAAGTGGCGTTTCCCGACGGCGGACTGGTTGCCGCGATAGACGCCATCGCCGCTGCCCATCCCCAAGCCGGTGGCCCGCCACCGGTGGAGAGCTTGCCGGCATCAGTCGACCCCGCCCGGCTGGACATGGCCCGATTGAGCGGTACCCCTTGGTATCTGCCCCTGGGGTTGAGCGACGACACCCTGGCCCCCGTCGGCCTCACCCTTTATCCCGGTGAACATGCTCTCATCCTGGGGCCACCCCGGTCAGGACGGTCTTCGGCTCTGGTGTTGTTAGCCGCAGCCGCAGCCTGCGCAGGAGGGCGGATTGCCGCTCTGGCCCAATCGGTATCACCGCTAGCCGACTGCCCCGACATCCATGTAGCGGTCAGTGACCTCGATGATCTCCTCTCCGCGGCAATAGCAGCCCATCCCCCGACCCTGGTGCTCATCGACGACGCCGAGACGGTGGCCGACCCCAACGGCGACTTGAAGGCACTGGCCACCGAAAGCGGCCCCGGCCTGCACATCGTGGCCGCCGGCCGAGCCGACCGCCTCCGCACCGCCTACGGCCACTGGACAGCCGAGATCCGCTTCTCCCGCACCGGTGTCCTCCTCCAGCCCACCCCCCTCGACGGCGATCTGTTCACCATCCAACTCCCCACCCGCCCCGCTCTCCCATCACTCCCCGGACGCGGCTACCTCATCCAAAACGGCCAGCCCTCCATCATCCAGATCGCAAACCACGAGAGATCCTGATGCCACCGCCCATTCGTTTTCGATCGGTCAAGGCCGAGGAATTGCGGTCGATGCTGCAAAGGGCCGGATTCGAGCCGGTGGGCTTAAAGAGAAAAAGAGGCTCACACCAGCGGTTGCGCCATCCAGATGGAAGGACGGTCACATTCTTCTTCCATAAGGGGGTAACAGTGGGGCCTACCCAGGTCAAGCGCCTGCTGGTTGACAAAGCGAAGCTGACCGAGGACGAAGTCAGAGCGATATTGTGATGGCACCACCTCAACTACAAGCAAGGAGCGCCCGATGAGGGAAGTGAGAGTGTTCTTCAACTCCGAAGAGGGTGCCGACTGGTGGTGCGAAGACGACGGAGACTTTATGGCTGTCGCCGATTCTCCCGTTCAACTCTTGGAGCTGATCCGAGAATGGCAGACAAGCGAGGGGATTGCTGACGTGCAACTTGTGCCAATAGGGCAAGCTTCAAACGTCGTTGCGGAGGAGGTCTTCGTAGGTCTCGCGGCGGACGACTAGGCGGGCGTCGCCGTCGCGGGCAAACACAACGGCGGGGCGGAGGACCTTGTTGTAGTTGGAGCCCATGGAGTGGCCGTAGGCACCGGTCACCGGGGTGGCCAGGATGTCGCCCACCGCAATGTCGCTGGGCACCCGGCCGTCACGCACCAACAGGTCGCCCGACTCGCAGTGCTTGCCCACCACTCGCACCGTCTGGTCGCGGTCGCGGTTGGCGGCCCGGGGAAGAAACGTCTCGTAGCCGCTGTCGTAGAGCACCGGACGGGGGTTGTCGCTCATCCCTCCGTCAACCGAAACGTAGGTTCGAATGCCGGGCAGCTCCTTGATGGTTCCCACCTCATAGAGGGTGATTGCGGCCGCCGCTACCAGGGCTCGACCCGGCTCCACGCTCACCGGGGCGGTGAAGCCGGCTGACGCACAGGCCTCGCCAATGGCCGCCGCCCACTCGGCGATGGTGGGGGCCGATTCGCCCTCTACATAGGCCACGCCCAAGCCGCCGCCCAGCGACAGCTCAGGCAGCCCGTAAGGCTGGGCGAAACCGGCGATCACCTCTACCGCCCGCTGGAAGGAGCGCAGCTCGAACACCTGGCTGCCGATGTGGGCGTGCAATCCCACGAGCTCCACCGAGTCGGCCTCCCGGGCCCGGCGGATGGCGGCATCGGCCAATCCGGTGGAGGCGGTGAATCCGAACTTGGTGTCGTCCACCCCCGTCGTCACGTACTCGTGGGTGTGGGCCTCCACTCCCGGTGTGATCCGCAGCAGCACCTGGGGGCAGACGCCGGTGGCGGCATGGAGCTCGTCGAGGCGGTCGAGCTCGTCAAAGGAATCCACCACGATGCGGCCCACCCCGGCCTCGACCGCAGCAGCGAGCTCGGCGGCCGACTTGTTGTTGCCGTGCATCACCAGCCGCTTGCCGGGCACACCCGCAGCTTGGGCGACATGCAGCTCTCCCCCGGTGGCCACGTCCAGGTCGAGGCCTTCTTCGTGAACCAAGCGGGCCATGGCCAGGCACAGGAACGCCTTGGAGGCATACGCCACCGATCCGCCGAAGGCCGCCCGGGCTTGGCGGCACCGCTCCCGCATGTGGGCTTCGTCGTAGACAAACAGCGGCGTGCCGAATTCCTGGGCCAGCTCAAGCGCGTCGCACCCGGCGATGGACAGACGGCCGTCGTCGCCCACCGTGGCGTTGTCGGGCAGAAGGTAAGGGGGCAAAGCTGACACAACTACTCCCCTACATGGACTCCGGCGCGCTCACGCCCAGGGTGCCGAGGCCGACGGCCAGGCCCACTCGGGCGGCGTCGATCAGCACGAGGCGGGCTTGGGTCAGCTCGGGGGCGATGCCGGTGCCCACCACGTAGCAGTCGTGGTAGAAGCTGTGGACCGCAGCGGCGAAGTCCCGCAGCCACGCGGTTACCCGATGCGGAGCCCGCTCTTCGGCTGCGGCCGCGATCACCTCGCCCAGGGTGGAGAGCTGGCGCATCATCTCCAGCTCACGCTCGTGGACCAGCACGCCCAGATCTACCTGGTCGACGCTCAGCCGCTCCACCCCGTCGGCTTGGGCCCGGGACGCGATGGAGCACACCCGGGCGTGGGCCATCTGCACATAGAACACCGGGTTCTCCATCACCTGGGCAGCCGCTTTGGCCAGGTCGAAAGTCGGGGCGGTGTCCATCGACTGGAGTAGATAGGTAAACCGGGCCGCGTCGGCCCCCACCTCGTCGATTACCTCGCGCAACTCGATGATGTCACCGGTGCGCTTGGACAGCCGCACTTCCTCCCCGTCGCGTTCCAGGCGCACCAGCTGGGTCACCACCACCTCCAGGCTGGCGGGGTCGCAGCCCAGCGCGGCCATGGCCGCCTTCATGCGGGCCACATACCCGTGGTGGTCGGCCCCCCACACGTTGATGAGCAGGCCATCAGAGCCGGCCCGATCAAGCTTGTCGCGGTGATAGGCAATGTCGGGCAGCAGATAGGTGTACTCGCCGTCGGACTTGATCAACACCCGGTCTTTGTCGTCGCCGTGGTCGCTGGAGCGCAGCCACAGAGCCCCCTCGGCCTCGAAAGAGGCACCGGCGGCGTCAAGGGCGTTTAGAGAGTCGACAATGACCCCCGAGTCCACCAGCGCCTGCTCGCTCGACCACGTGTCGAACGCCACCGCCATCGAGCCCAATACCTCCCGCTGATCGGCCAGCGCCCGCTCCCTCCCCCACTGGCGGGCATCGGCATCGGCAGGCATCTCCGAAGCCCATTCGGCGATGTACTGGCCGTTGTAGCCGTCCTCGGGCACGGGTTCCTCGGCCCGGACTGCGGCCAGAGAGGCGGCGTACAGATCCATCTGCGTGCCCCGGTCGTTGATGTAGAACTCCCGTTGCACCTTGAAGCCGCACCACTCAAGCAGCCGGGCTACCGCGTCGCCGTAGGCCGCTCCCCGACCGTGGCCGGCGTGAACCGGTCCGGTGGGGTTGGCGCTCACGAACTCCACGATCACCGTCCGGCTCTGGCCCAGGTTCTGTCGGCCGTAGCCCTCGGTGCCGGCCGCCACTGCGTCAGCCACCACGCTGTGCAACCAGCTCGGCGCCAGCTTGAAGTTGACGAATCCCGGGCCGGCCACGCTCACCTCGGCCACATGCTCAGGCGGATTCTGCTCCAGCCAAGCGGCTAGCTCTGCGGCCAGCTCCCGGGGATTTCGCCCCGCACCCTTGGCTATGGCCAGCGCGGCGTTGGACGACCAATCGCCGTGCTCACGCCGCGCCGGTCGCTCCAACCCGACCTGGAAGTCGCCCGGCAGGGTGATCCCCGCGGCAGCGAGCGCGGCACGCAAGGCATCAGAAAGAGAGGTGCGGATGTCGGCCATGAACTGGCACATGGTACCGGCGCCCCGCTGGGTATACTCACCCAGTTACTGCCCACGTAGCTCAGGGGATAGAGCACTTGCCTCCGGAGCAAGGGGTCGCAGGTTCGAATCCTGCCGTGGGCGCCAAAGCTGAGTGAACTACTCGCCCGGTGAATCCTCGGTGCTGGGCTGGTCGAGTTGGTCGGCAATCTCCCGCAGTCGCTCGAGGGCGGACTCGTCGTCGAGTTCGCCGAGGTAGGCGGGCAACTTGATCCCCACTTGGGCGGCCAGGTCGTGGATGGGTGGCAGGGAGCTGGCCAGGCCGGAGAGGAAGTTGGCGGTGCTGTTGCCAGTCCTGCCGTCGCTGCCGCCGGAGTCCCACACCGTGACCTGGTCGATCTTCAGATTGGAGATGGCCTTCACTTGTTCGGCCACCAGGTTGGGCATCTGTTCGGCAACCAGCAGCAGGGCAGCCAGCTGAGGATTGCCACCGGCGTTGTTCACCAGCGCACCGAGACCCTCGGCCCGGCGGGTGAGCAGGGCCAGCAAGCCCAGTGCCTCGGCTTCCATGAGCAAGCGCTGACCGTCAGCCTCGCCGCCCTTCACCAGTCTGATCCGGTCGGCCTCAGCCTCAGCCAGGGTGCGAACCCGCTCCCGCTCCACTTCGGCGGGCACCACGATGTCGGCTTCTTGAGAGGCCTTGTCCCGGGAGGCCCGGGCCTGCTCAGCCTGTCCCTCAGCGGCAAACGACTCTTCAGCCGCACGAGCCTGGGTGACTCGCTCGGCGGTGACCGCGGCCCGCTCGGCCTCGGCCTCCTGCTGGCGGCGTGTGCTGTCGGAGTTGGCGATCACCACCTGCGATTCGTTCTCGCCCTCGGTGGCGGTGGCGTTTGCCTCTGCCACCCTGATGCGCCGCTCCCGCTGGGCCTCGGCGGCGCCGATATCGCCGTCGCGCTCCTGTTCGGCCACTTTGATCTTGGCCTCGTTGATGGCCCGGGCCGCGGCCTCGCGTCCCAGGGCGTCGATGTAGCCCGACTCGTCGGTAACGTCCTGGATGTTGACGTTGATGAGGCGCAGACCCACCTTGCGCAGCTCGATTTCCAGCGACTCGGTGATGTTGGTGATCAGCTTCTCCCGGTCGGCGTTGATTTCCTCGATGGGCATGGTGGCGATGACCACCCGCATCTGGCCGAAGATGATGTCCCGGGCCAGGTTCTCGATCTCTTCCAGGCTTAGCCCCAGCAGACGCTCGGCCGCGTTCTGCATGACACCGGGCTCGGTGGAGATTCCCACTGTGAACGTGGCCGGCGTGTTGACCCGGATGTTCTGCTGCGACAGGGCACCTTGGAGCTTGATCTCGATAGGCAGCGGGGTGAGGTCCAAGAAGGCATACCCTTGGATGACTGGCCACACCAGGGCACCGCCGCCGTGGAGGCATCGGGCCGACTGGCCCTGTCCTCCCACTCGGCCGTAAATCACCAGCACGCGGTCGGAGGGGCAGCGCTTGTAGCGGGAAGATATCCACAGCAGCGCGATGAGAAGAATGACAATTAGGCCAGCAACAAGGGCTATGGCAGCCATCAAAAGGTCCTTTCGGGTCTAAATCAGATGAGTTACAGGGGTTTGACGAGGACGGTGGACTGATCCACCACAGAAACCACGGTGACGCGGGTCTGAGCAGCAAGGTCGCTGTCCGAGTTGGTGTAGGCGTCTATCACTCGGAGCCGCCCCTGGATGAGTATTTCAACCTTGCCGGGCATGGAGCGGTTGGCCGGAATCGGCAGGTATACGGTGCCGATGACGCCCACCGCGCTCTGGTAGTCGATAGAGCCGCTCTCTTCCATTTGGGAGAACTTGCGCCACATGAAAGCCACGGCGAAGAACACCGCCAGCCCCACCGCAATGGCCACGATCACCGAGACCGGGGTGGAGCTGTCTGCTTCCTTCATCAAAACGCCGGTCCAACCGAAGGCGAAGAAAAACGCCGTCAGGCTGCGCAGGGACAGGAACCCCGTTCCCGCGCCCTCATCGTCAAGATCGATGTCGAGGTCGGAGCCGACGCCGAAGCCCAATAACAGGAGCTGGAGAATGAGGAAAACGCCGGCGATGACGCCGATCAGATAGAAGACCTGTAGGTCGCCGGTCAGGCCATCCCACCAGTCGCCCATCTGTTATTCCTCCCGTCTATCTCGTTATCTCGCAGTCCGAAGCGCAGTCTGGCGCTCAATCTGGCGCTGGCCTGCGGTTTGGGCCTCCTTAACGGCAATCCTACCGACTTTTCCGACCATTTCCTCCCGGCCCCTCCTCCATGGCCCCTTGCTGGGCAAATGCGTTTTGAATGACCAAATCACATGCTGGGCGTGGCAAAGTCTCTAGGTGGCTGAGGCCAAGGCTCGCTGGAAGCACCAGTGGAAGGAACTCTACGAGGAGGTCATCGACTCGGGGCTGTGCACGGGGTGCGCAGGCTGCGTGATCGCCTGCCCCCACGATGTGATCGGCTACAAGCACGAGCCCGGCCAGTACAAGCCCTTCCACCTGGAAGAGGAACTGGGCCTGACCGACTGCATCCACGGCCAAAAGGGCTGTACCTCCTGCACCCGAGCCTGTCCCCGGTTCCGCACCTGGGAGGCCGAGGCCGACGAGCACCTGTTCGGGCGCATCCGCACCGAGAACGAGGTTTCCGGCATCTACAGCGACATCCTGCTGGTGCGGGCCAGCGACGACTACGTGTACGAGGTGGGCCAAGACGGCGGGCTGGTGTCGGCCATCTTGATCTGGTGCCTGGAGAACGACGTCATCGACGGCGCCCTCACCTCATTTTTGGAGGGCGGCGACACCGACGGCTGGAAGGCCGTGCCGGGCCTGGCCGTCAACCGAGAAGAGGTGCTGCGGGGCGCGGGCAGCCGCTACACGTATTCGGCCAACCCCCTGGCCTACCGGGAGGCCAAGGAGCGAGGGCTGGAGAGCCTGGCCCTGGTAGGCATGAGCTGTCAGACCTCCATCGGACCGGTGATGTGGAACCGCAAGGTGGGCAAGGTAGGCCGTCCCATCAAGCTGAACATAGGGCTGCTGTGCTCCAAGAGTTTCGACGACTCCATGTTCGAGGAGCTGTTCTGGGTCAAGTACGGCCTGCCCACCGACCAGATCGCCAAGATGAACATCAAGGGCGTGTTCCAGGTGTGGATGAAGAACGGCGACTATCACGAGATCAACCTCAAGGAGTGCCACGCCTGGACTCGGGAGGGCTGCAACCTCTGCCCTGATTTCGCTGCCGAGCACGCCGACATCTCAACCGGGGGCATCGGAGATCTCTCCGACTGGACCCTCACCGTGGTCCGCACCGAACTGGGGCGAGCCGTTATCAACGCCATGCTGGACGACGGGGTGATCCAGGCCCGCCCCGGCGACGACGACCCGGGCGCGGTGGCCCTCATGCACAAGCTGGCCGCCAAGAGCCGCCAGCGCTGGCCCGAGTGGGCCGAGAGCGCAGTCCGAGTAGGGGTCTGAGCCGGGTAGGGGTCTGAGGGAGGATCTGCTCCCAACGGGCTCCTAGCCGAGCCCCGATTCCTCCAGGATGCACTGGCGCATGATCTGGTTTACCTCTTCGGTCAAGTCGGCATTGATGTTGCTGCGCAGATCGTCGTCAAGCTCTTTGAACTGTTCGAAGGTCAGCGCTTTTCTAATTCCCTCGAACCCGCACTTGCACACATCGTCCAAATTCGCCTGCACCTGCTGGTCCAGATCGTCCTTGCCGGCCTCCCGGCATCCATCGCGGAAGTTCCGCTCGGGCTGGCCCACGTTGGACTCGCATGGTTCACTGCCGCCGGGGCAGTACTCGTCGGCATTGTCGTCCCACGAAGTGGGCGCACCGGAGCTACCGCAGGCGGCTGCTACCAGAATCAGCGCAGCCACAATCGCCAGCAAGCGGGTCTTCGTCACGGGTCCAACGGTACCGCCCGTTCCGCCAAAGTCGCGAACCATTCCCGGGGCTACACCGCGTCGGCCAGCGCCATGGCCCGGGCGAACACCCCGTCGAGCATGTCCTCGGTGAGCCGGCCGGTGAAGGTGTTCTGCTGGCTCACGTGATATGAGCACACCACCGTCTGCCCACCGGGAGCGGGCGCCTCCAATCCATGGGCGAACTTGGGCCGGGGCCGCATACCCAGCTCAGCGGCCACCGCCCCGTAGCCGATGGCCCCCAGGGCCACAAACACCCGTGCCCGACTCAGCATCTCCAGCTCCCTCACCAGGAACGGTCGACAGGCGTCCCGCTCGGCGGGGGTGGGCTTGTTCTGGGGCGGCGCGCAGCGCACCGGGGCGGTGATGTACACGTCGCTCAGCTCCAATCCGTCGTCGCGGTCGGTGGAGTCGGGCTGGTTGGCCAGCCCCATCCGGTGCAGCGAGGCATACAAGAAGTCCCCCGAACGGTCGCCGGTGAACATTCGCCCGGTGCGGTTGGCGCCGTGGGCCGCCGGCGCCAAGCCCACCACCACGATGCGGGCCGAAGGGTCGCCAAAACCCGGCACCGGCCGACCCCAATAGGTCCAGTCCCGATAGGAGGCCCGCTTCACCGCAGCCACCTCCTCCCGCCAGGCCACCAGCCGGGGGCAGGCCCGACAGGCGATAACATCGGCGGCCAGTTCGTCAAATGTGTCTGCTGAGCCCACTACCGCCAAGATAGAAGACAATGGCTGTCAAGAATCGTTCAAAGGCAGCCACTCCCAGAGGCAGATTTCATAGAGCAAATGGCCAGTAAATCCCGCAAACCCACCTTGGTGTTGTTCGTGCGCCATGGCCAGACCCCCACTACCGGCGCGGTGCTGCCCGGACGGGCGCCCGGACTGCACCTCAGTGACCGGGGTCGAGAGCAGGCGGAACAAGCCGCAGCCCGGATCGCCGCCCTGGGGCCCAAACGCATCGCGGCGGTGTACGCCTCGCCCATGGAGCGGGCCCGGGAGACCGCCGCGCCCATCGCCCGGGCAGTGGGGCGACGGGTCCGGGTGCTCCAAACCCTCAACGAGTGCGATTTCGGCAAGTGGACAGGCCGCCGGCTCAGCGACCTGCGCCGCCGCCGCGACTGGCGCCAAGTGCAGCGCAGCCCCAGCAGCTTCCGCTTCCCGGGAGGAGAGTCGTTCGCCGAGATGCAGACCCGGATGAATGGCGCCGTGCAATCGCTAGTGGCCCGCCACCCCGGATCAACGGTGGTGGCGGTGTCGCATGCCGACACCATCAAGGCGGCGGTCTCCCATGCCTCGGGCGCCCACCTGGACATGTTCCAGCGGATCGTGGTGTCGCCCTGCTCGATCACCGCCATCCTCTACAGCGACGACGGCCCGCTGGTGCTGGCCGTAAACAGCACGTCTGAGCTGAAAGCCCTCGTCCCGTCATGAGCGCTTCTTTCGACCTGAACGACCTCGAGCCGTCATGAGCGCCTCCTTCGACCTGAACGATCTTGAGCATTTCACGGTGGGCACCATCGGGCCTCCCGGCCAGCGGGTGTTCTATCTCCAAGCGGGAATCACAGGCACGCTGGTGTCGCTCAAGCTGGAGAAACAGCAGGTGGCTGCGCTGGCGGAATACCTGGACGGAGCCCTAAGGGAGATCAGCGACGACCCCGATGCCATCGTGCCGGAGGCCGACATCGGCCTGATTGAGCCCCTGGAATCCGAGTGGACGGTTGGCGACATCGGGATCGGCTATGACGCCGACGCCGACCGGATGCTGATAATGGCCACTGAGATGCCCACCCAGGAAGAAGAAGACGACCTGGCCACTGCCCGGTTCCGGATCACTCAGGGCCAGGTGGCAGGCTTTGTCGCCCGGGCCCGACAGGTGGTGGCCGCGGGCCGACCGCCGTGTCGGTACTGCGGCGCTCCGCTCAACGACGACGGCACTTGGTGCCCCTGTTCCAACTGATGAGCCAGTCCCAGTCGAACGCGGAGTCGCCGTTTCGCGAGCGGCCCGCGCTCGACGACGCCGATGCCTTTGAAATCCTCACCGCCGGCGAGCTGGATGTGCTGGGGCGGATGCCCTGGAGCTCCAACATGACGTTTTTGGTAGACGTCCAGTCCCCTGAATCCCCCATCCTCCAGGGGGTGTACAAGCCGGTGCAGGGTGAGCGTCCCCTGTGGGACTTTCCCGCCGGACTCCACAAGCGGGAGACAGCCGCCTTCGAGCTGTCCCGTTCCCTTGGGTGGGATCTGATACCGCCCACTGTGCTCCGAGATGGGCCGCTAGGCGAGGGCTCGGTGCAGCTCTATGTGCCCACCGACTACGACGAGCACTACTTCACCCTGCGGGAGGAACCCACCCACCATCAGTGGTTCCAACGGCTGTGCGCGTTCGACTTCATCATCAACAGCACCGACCGCAAGGGAGGCCACATCCTGCTCGGCCACGACGGGCGGCTCTACGGCATCGACAACGGGCTGTCGTTCCACTGCGAATTCAAATTGCGCACGGTGATCTGGGAATGGGCTGGCGAGCCGCTGCCCGACGATTTGGCCGATGATGTCGGCCGCCTGCTGGACGAAGGCCTGCCCCCCGAAGTGCGCGACCTGCTCACCGTTTTCGAACAAGATGCCCTTCTAACGCGAGCCACCGCATTGGCCGACGAGGGCAGATTCCCCATCGATCCCAGTGGCCGCCGCCATCCTTGGCCTCTGGTCTAGTGGGATGGCGCCGGAGCGCCTAGCCGGGCTCAGCCCCGAGCTTGCAGGGCTTCGATCAGCTTGGGCAGCACCTTGTGAACATCGCCGACCACGCCGAGGTCGGCGATCCCGAAGATGGGCGCCTCGGCATCCTTGTTGATGGCGATGATGTTCTTGGAGCCCTTCATGCCCACCATGTGCTGGGTGGCTCCGGAGATTCCGCAGGCCACATACACGTCGGGCTTTACCACCTTGCCGGTCTGGCCCACCTGGTGGGAGTAGGGAACCCATCCGGCGTCCACAATGGCACGCGACGCGCCCGCCGCCCCGCCCAGGAGGTTGGCCAAGTCCTCGATCATGGAGTACTTCTCGGCTTCGCCCAGACCCCGGCCGCCCGAGACCACCACACCGGCTTCGTCCAGCTTGGGCCCTGAGGACTCCTCGGCAAAGCGGTCCACCACCCGGGCCGCCCCGGTGGCGCCCAACTCCGGCACCGGCAGAGCCGAAACCGCAGCCGGGCCTCCGCCGGACTCCTCCGCGGCGAACGACTTGGGGCGTACCAAGAACAAGCCGACACCCGAACCGTTGAACCGGGTGCTCACGTTGACGGTGCCGCCGAAAACCGGCTCGGTTCCGACCAGAGCGCCGTCGGCCTGCTCCAATTCGACGATGTTGGTGATGACCGGGGCATTCAGCTTCACCGAGAGCCGACCGGCCACGTCCCGACCGTCGTAGGTGGTGCCGAACAACACTGCGTCGGGAGCGGCACCGGCCTCGATGGCCGAAGCAATGGCCGAGGCCACGGCCGGCCCGGCCAAACCGTCGCCCAAGTCACCGGTGGCGTGGACCGTGGTCGCCCCGTGGGCACCGAGCTCCGCGGCCACCGGCTCGCCATCGCCACCCACCACCGCTTCCACGGTGTCGGCCAACTGCCGGGCCCTGGTCAACAACTCCAGGCTGATCGAGGCGACCTTGCCGCCCGAGGCTTCTGCATAAACCCAAATGGTTCCCATGCTGTCTCCTAGCGTCTTTGCTCTTAGACGATCCGTAGCTCTTCGAGCAGGGCGATGATGGCCTCGTGGGCGTCGCCCTCGTCGGTGACGATTTCGCCGGCCTCCCGCTCGGGAGCGGGGCTGACGTCGGTGATCTCCTGGCCTCCGCCGGCCCAACCCACCTGGTCGGCGCTGATGCCCAAGTCGGCCACGCCCACCTGGTCCATCGGCTTGGACTTGGCCGCCATGATGCCCTTGAACGACGGATAGCGGGGCTCCACCACCCCGGCGGTCACCGAGACCACCGCGGGCAGAGGACACCGCACCTCGTCGTAGCCGTCCTCGGTCTGGCGCTTCACCACCACCTCGCCGCCGTCGGCTTGGATCTCCTTGGCGAAGGTCACCGAAGGCAGGCCCAGCAGCTCGGCCACCTGCTCGGGAACGGTGCCGGTATAGCCGTCGGACGATTCGGTGGCCGCCAGAATCAGATCGGCCTGGGCCCGGCCAATGGCCGCGGCCAGAACCCGGGCGGTGCCCAGGGCATCGGTTCCGGCCAAAGCCTCGTCGCTGACCAGGATGGCCTTGTCGGCTCCCATGGCCAGCGCGGAGCGCAAACCGTTCACCTCTTCGTTGGGGGCCATCGAGACCAAGGTCACCTCGCCCTCACCGGCGGCATCGCGCAGCTGGAGGGCCATCTCCACCCCGTAGGAGTCCGACTCGTCCATGATGAGCTTCATGTCCCGCTTGAGGGTCTTGGTCTCCGGGTCGAGTTCCCCGGGATCGGCCGGATCGGGGATTTGTTTCACGCAGACGACAATGTCCATAGCGTGCAAGTCTCCCACCCGCCCCAAACGGTGCAAAACCAAACGGGGGCAGAGAACGAAGCAATTGCTGCCATTGGTGCTTTATCGATTCTGAGGCGAGGGCGGTAGCGTAGAAGGTCTGAAAGTCCTGCTTTTGGTCAACCCCCACGCTTCGTCGGTCACCGCCCGGACCCAGGTAGTCATCCAGAAGGCGCTGGCCGCCGATCACAACGTGACCTTGGCCGCCACCCACCGGCGGGGCCACGCCTCGCGCCTGGCCCACGGGGCGGTGGCTGACGGCTGCGATGTGGTGGCGGTGCTGGGGGGCGACGGGACCCTGAACGAGGCCATCAACGGGCTGGCAGGCTCCGATGTGGCCCTCGCTCCCCTGCCAGGTGGATCAACCAACGTGTTCGCTCGCACCATCGGGCTGCCCGACGACCCGGTGGAGGCGGCCGCCATGCTGTTGGAGACGCTGGCCGCCGGCCACATCAAGCGGGTGGGGCTGGGCCAGGTGAACGGCCGGTATTTCCTGTTCCACGCCGGCGTGGGGTACGACGCGGCCGTCGTCCAGCAGGTGGAGCGCAAAGCCGGCCTGAAGCGATACGCCAACCACGCGCTGTTCGCCTTCGCCGCGGTGGACACTTGGCTGCGCCACTACGACCGGTCGCGCCCCCGGTTCACCGTCTACCACTCTGACGGCGAGGCGGTGACCGGCCAGTTCGCGATCTGCCTGAACACCAACCCCTACACCTACCTGGGGTCCCGCCCCTTCGACGTGATGCCCGACACCACCCTGGATGTGCCCCTGTCGATGGTCACGCTGCGGTCGCTGCGGGCCAACCGGCTCCTGCGGGTGGCGGCCAGCGCCCTGGGCTACGGCCCCCCGGTCACCGCCCACCGCCACGTGCACTCTCGCACCGGCGTGACCAGCGTCGTGGTGGCCAGCGACGCCCCCTTCCCCTACCAGCTCGACGGCGACTACCTGGGCGAGACCACCCGCCTCGAGTTCCACCACGCCGCCAGCGCCCTCGCCCTGGCCCTGCCGTTGGGCTAGTTCCCCAGAACCTCGCGGGCTATGTCGGGGACGTCGGTGATGACGGCGTCGGCGCCTATGGCAGCCAGTTGGGCGATCTGGTCGGGCTCGTTGACGGTCCACACGTTGACCTCAATGCCGGCAGCGTGGGCGGCGTCTATGAGGGCCTTGCTGGTGGAGGCGAAGTAGGGATGTATGGCGCTGTGGCCGGCGGCGACCACCCGGTTCACCAGCAGTTCGGGAGCCAGCACCTCGAAGGTCAGGTAGGCGGTGGGAATGCCGGGGTCGATGGCCCTGATCCGATTGAGGGCCTCGATGTCGAATGACGAGACGATCACCTCTCCGCGGTGCTCGCCGATCCCCCACCCCATCACCAGACCGGCCACTGCGGCCGACACTTGGTGCTCGGCGTCGTAGTCGGGGTCATTGGGTGCGCTCTTGATCTCGATGTTGATCACGAACTCCCGCTCTGAGGCCGGGTCCAGGCACACATCCATCACCTCGGCCAGCGTCGGCACCCAGTCGGGCAGCTCGTCGTCGTGCAGATCGATGATGGCTCGACCGTCGGCCAGATGGGCGTCGTGGTGTACCACTAGCACGTCGTTGGCCGTGCGCCTCACGTCCAGCTCCACCCCGTCGGCGTTGAGCGCGACCGCGACTCGAAACGCCTCCAGCGTGTTCTCCCGCTCGGCCTGCGAAGCTCCCCGATGGGCGATCACCCGCATGAGAAACCCCCCACAATCACAACACGATTATCAGCAATAAACATGTTCACCATAAGCCCCTCTTGCCACATCAGTAGACCACCCCTATCCTTGTGCCCGCGTGATTACGAAGACCTTGCTGGAGAAATTCGAAAACGGTGCGGACGATTGGCGGTGCCAGGCGGCCTGCCGTGATACCGATCCCGACCTGTTCTTCCCGGTAGGAAGCACGGGATTAGCCCTTGAGCAGATCGAGTCGGCCAAGGTGGTGTGCCAGGCCTGCGACGCCCAAAGCGACTGCTTGGAGTTCGCCTTGGCCACCAACCAGGACTCGGGTATCTGGGGCGGCACCTCTGAGGATGAGCGCCGCTTGCTCCGTCGCCGCTGGGTGGCCGAGCAGCGCGAGGCAGCCATCATCTTGGCTTAGCGCTCTGACGGGGGGCGGCCCCCAACAGGGGAATGGCGACTTCTACCACAGTGCCGCGACGCGGCTGATCCCCCTCGCCGTTGCTCATAGTGATGCTGCCCCGCAGGTCGGCGCTCACCAGATTTCTCACGATGGCGATGCCCAATCCGTCGGCGCTGTCCACGTCGAAGCCGGGCGGCAGCCCGACGCCGTCGTCAGTCACCCGCACCTTCACCTGATCGCCGTCGTTGTCCAACTCGATGCGCACTTGCCCGCCGGGGGGCTCGGGGTAGGCGTGATCCATCACGTTCTGCAAGCACTCGTTCAGCACCACCGCCAGGGGCGTGGCCACGTCAGCCGCCAGCTCTCCGGCATCGCCGCTCACCTTGAATTCCACCGGCCGGTCGGGGCCGGTAAGCCCCTCCTCCACCATGCGCACCAGCGACCGCACGATCTCCACGAATGGCACGTCGCTGCTGGCATCGCGCGACAGAATCTCATGCACGATGGCGATGGCCCGGATGCGCCTCACTGACTCCTCGATGGCATCGCGGGCCTCGGCGGCGATGGCCCGGCGCCCTTGCAGGCGCAACAACGAGGACACCGTCTGGAGGTTGTTTTTTACCCGGTGGTGGATCTCGGCGATGGTGGCGTCTTTGGACATCAACAGCCGGTCCCGGCGACGCAGCTCGGAAATGTCCCGCATCAGCACCAGTGCGCCGGTCACCTCTCCCCGCCCGATCAGCGGCAAACAGCGCAGCACCACGGTGCCCCGATCCCCATGCTGGATCTCCTCGGTCTGAGGCAGACGGGAGGCGAACGCGGCCCGGATGGCCCGCTGCTCCAAGCCGATGTCCACCAGCCGGCGACCCTCCACATCGCTGTGGAGGCCAATGCGATGCAGCGCCGAGGCGGCGTTGGGTGAAATGAGCTGAACCCGGCCTGAGGCGTCGAGCAGCATCAGCCCATCGCCCACCCGGGGAGATTCCTCGGTCTCGATGTCGTCCACCGGGAAGGGGTACTCCCCCTCGGCGATCATGGTCGCCAGCCGCCTGAATAGCTTGAAGTAGCTCATCTCCAGCTCGCCGGGGTTGCGCTGGGTGTCGGGATCGAACTCCCGGGCTATCACCGCCACCACCTCGCCGTGGCAGTTCACCGGCACAGTCAGCGTGCGGATGCGGGGCTGGTCGGTGTGGCCGATCCGCCCGCCGTCGGTTATTCGCCCCTCCCGATAGGCCACGTCCACCAGCGGGCGCTGCTCCGGAGTGAACACCGCGCCCACCAAGTTGTTGCGATGGATCGAGCGGGCCGTGGTCGGTCGGATCTGCCCTGCTATGGCGTAGCTTGCCGGACTGGAGCTCGCCGGGCTGGCGGTGGTCTGGCCGGCGGGCACATACAACAGCAGATCGGCAAAGGAGATGTCAGCCAGCGGCGCCCACGTCCGCATGAGCCGCTGGAGGTGGTTCAGGCGCGACTTGGCCAGACCGGGGGCCAATTCCTCCAGGCTCGCCATCAGCCAAGTTTACGGCCAGCGGCGATTCAGCTCCCGAAGCCGATGGATCGACCGGAGGCTGAGGGGTCGAGCTCCACGTAGGCCACGCTGGCGGCCGGGACGCCCACCTCGCGGCCCCGGTGGTCGGTGAGCCACAGCATCTCGCCCGACGCCAGGCCCGCGGTGATGGCTTTCTTCACCGTCTCCATCTCGGAGTCGGGGTCCAATTCCACCTCGATCTCCTTCTGGCTACGGATGACGCCGATTCGAACATGCATTGATAGCTCTCCTTGAATTGGATCTAGTTGATCTTCAGCTCTGGGCTGTAGATGCGCCGGGGCGGCGGGTTGTCCACCAGATGGGCGGCCATGGCGGCAAAGGCCTGGCCGGCTTCGGAGTCCGGGGCCTCGGCGGCAATCGGCCGGCCGCTGTCAGCACCCTCCCGTAGGGCGGGAATCAGCGGCACCCGCCCGATCAGCGGCACTTCGAGCCGGTCGGCCAGCTCTTGGCCTCCCCCGGCGCCGAATAGCTCGTACCGCTTGCCGTCGTCTCCGGTGAACCAGCTCATGTTCTCGATCACCCCTCGCACGGTGAGGTTCACCTTCTCGGCCATGAACGCGGCCCGCTGAGCCACTCGCTGGGCGGCGGGCTGGGGGGTGGTAACCACATAGACCTCGGAGCGGGGCAGGAACTGGGCCAACGAGATGGAGATGTCGCCGGTGCCCGGTGGCAGGTCCACCAGGAGATAGTCGGGGTCGTCCCAGGCCACGTCGGTGAGGAACTGCTCCAGTGCTTTGTGGAGCATGGGCCCCCGCCAGATCACCGCCTGGTCTTCCTCGGCGAAGAAACCCATGGAGATGCACCGCACGCCGTGGGCCTCGGGGGGCACGATCATCTCGCCCACCATTTGCGGTTCTTGGTTGATGCCCAGCATCCGGGGCACCGAGAAGCCCCACACGTCGGCATCCACCACCGCGGTGCGATGCCCGGCGGCGGCCAATGCCACCCCCAGATTGACCGTGACCGACGACTTGCCCACACCGCCCTTGCCCGAGGCGATCAGCAACACCCGGGTGGTTGACGTCGGCTCGGTGAAGGGAATGGTCCGGCGCGGCGGGGCGGGGGTGTCGCCTGCGGGAGCCATGCCGGTAGATTACGGCATCGACTCAGAAATCCCTGTGCCGTGACCAACCCCGCGCTATGACCCCTCAAGTGCCGTGACCGGACGCCACTATCTCGACCACGCGTCCACCTCTCCCCTCCGACCCGAGGCGCTGTCGGCCATGAACCAGTGGTGGGCCGCCGGCCACGGCGACCCCTCCCGGATGCACGCCGAGGCGCTCGCCGCCCGCTATGAGATTGAGCAGGCCCGCCAGCAGGTGGCCGATTGCTTCGGCGCCCGCTCGCGGGAGGTGGTGTTCACTAGCGGTGCTACCGAGTCGATCGCCGCCGCGGTGCGGGGATCGTCGTACCGGGGAACCCATCAGGTGCTCAGCGCGGTAGAGCATTCGGCGGTGCGGCTGACGGTTGAGCGGCTGGATGCCAGCGACCATCGGGCCTCCGTGGTGGGAGTGGACAGCACCGGTCGGGTGGACCCCGCCGAGATGGCCGCGGCCATTGGGCCCGACACCGCCGCTGTCCACTGCCAATGGGCCAACCACGAGGTGGGAACGGTGCAGGCGGTGGCCGAGGTGGTGGCGGCTTGTCGTGAGCGGTCGCCGGAATTGCTCATCCATATAGATGCCGCCGCGGCTGCGGGCCGGGTACCGATCGATTTTGCCGAGACCGGCGCCGACTTGATGTCCATCAGCGCCCACAAGTTTGGGGGCCCGCCGGGCATCGGCGCCCTGCTGGTGCGCCGCGGCCTGCGCCTGGTGCCGCTCTTGGAAGGAGGCGACCAGGAGCGAGCCCGCCGGGCGGGCCTGGAGAACGGCGCGGCCATTGCCGGCTTCGCCGCGGCGTGCGCTGTGCTCGAGGACGGCGGCTTGGAGCAGGAGGCCAGCCGAGCCCAATCGCAGTCGGACAAGCTGCGCTACTCGGCTCAGAACATTGAGGGTGTCGAGCTCTATGGCCACCCCACCGAGCGCCTGCCCCACCTGGTGTGTCTGGGCATCAGCGACGTGGAGCCCCAGGCCGCGCTGATCGCCCTGGACCGGGCCGGGGTGGCCGCTCACTCCGGCAGCTCGTGCGCTTCAGAGTCGCTGGAGCCATCGCCGGTGCTCGAGGCCATGGGTGTGGATGCCCACCACTCGCTGCGCCTGTCGGTGGGCTGGTCGACTACGGATGCAGACGTGGACGCCGCGGCCAGCGCTCTCGAACAAGCCCTAGCTGAGTTGCGCAAACTGCGGGGTTAGCCCAGCCAGTCGAAGAAATCAGCTCCGGCCAGCGCGTTGGAGACGCCATCCAGCTCCTCCACGTGCAGGAATTCGAACCCGGCCGCTTCGGCGTAATACCGATCGACGTCGGTGTCGCCAATGTGGATGTAACGGGTGGCCTCGAACTGGTTCCGCACCTCGTCCAGGTGGTGCTTGCCCCCCACAAAGTCCACGTCGATCCCGTGGATGTCCCACAGCCGCTGCTGGTCGGAGCGCACCCGGTCGGAGCCGCTGCCTATGACATATCCCCTGGCCTTGGCCTGGCGCATGGCCTCCAGCAATATCGGCCCCGGCGGATCACCGCACTCCAGCGTGCCGTCGATGTCAAACGAGATCAGGATGCGGGCAGGTTAGTTGGCTCGGGAGGGAGGACTCGAACCCCCAATATCGGGACCAGAACCCGGTGTGTTGCCAATTACACCACTCCCGAAAGCAGCGGCCAGTGTACTCCCATCCCAATAGGTGTGGACAACGCTTTAGAGGCGGGAGCGGGCGTTTCGCAGGCGGCGGAGGACTTCGTCGCGGGTTAGGTGATTGACCATGGGCTCGAAGAGCGGCGGACCTACTGTGCGGCCGGTGACGGCTACTCGAACAGGGGCCTGAGACTTTGACCGGTTGACGCCGTGGACCTCGCCTACGGCGAACACGGCGTCTTTGACGGTGTCGGGGTCCCAGGGGCAGTCGGCCAGCGCGGCAATGGTGCCGTCAAGGATCTCGGCGGCGGCTTTGCCCCGCACCACTGCCTTGTCCCACGACGCCTCGTCCATGGACACCTCGGGACAGAACAACCAGTCCACTTGGGGCACTATTCCATCGAGGGTGCGCAGCTTCTCCTGCACCAGCGGAACCATGGCGGCCACCACATCGGGGCGATAGCTCTCGGGGGGCCAGGGCACATGGTCGGATTCCAGGAACGGAGCCAGCGCTTCAAGCAACTCCTCAGGCCCGAGTTCTCTGATGTACATCCCGTTGAAGTGCTCCAGCTTGGCGACGTCGAAGAACGCCGGCGCCTTGTTCACGTCCTCCAGCCGGAATTGCCCGATGATCTCGGCCATTGGGCGGATCTCCACGCCGTCGCGCGGCCCCCAGCCCAAAAGGGCCAGGTAGTTGGCCATAGCCGGGGCCAAAAAGCCCCGCTGGCGGTAGCTCTCCAGCGACACGTCGTCGCGGCGCTTGGACAGTTTCTTGCGTTGCTCGTTCACCAGCAGGGGCAGGTGGGCGTAGATCGGCGGGGTGGCCCCCAACGCCTCAGCCACCAGCACAGCCCGCGGCGTGCTAGACAGCAGGTCCTCGCCCCGGATGGCGTGGGTGATCGCCATGTCGGCGTCGTCAACCGCGTTGGCCAGCACAAACGTGGGCGACCCGTCAGAGCGCCAGATCACAAAATCGCCCAGCTGGGCGTGGTCCACGGCCACCTCGCCCCGAACCACGTCGTCGATCACCGTGGTGCCCTCCGGAGTCCTGAACCGCACCGCCCGGCCGTCGGCCATCTCGGTGCCGGCCAGCTCGTTGTCGTCGGCGTCGCACAGGTAGGCCTGGCTGTTGTCCAGCAGTAGCTGCACCGCCTCCCGGTGACGGTCCCGACGCTCCGATTGGTAGAACGGCCCCTCGTCGTAGTCGATGCCCAGCCACTCCAGATACTTGAAGATGGCGTCGGTTAGCTCGGGACGGTTGCGGCTCTCGTCGGTGTCCTCTATCCGCAGCACCATGGTCCCGCCCACAGAGCGGGCGTACAGCCAATTGAACAGAGCCGTCCGAGCCGAGCCGACGTGGAGATATCCGGTGGGCGACGGGGCGAACCGAACCCGCGGCTGGCTGTCGCCCACTGGGGATTTGGGCCGGGAGCCTGACGGGCCACCGGTAGAAGGGTCAGCCGGACTCACCGGCTGATGCTGACCGCGAGCAGCTCGTCTCTATTGTTAAGACAGGCGGCTTCGACCTCGCTGGGCGTCATCCGCAGAGTCGCCTCGGGAACCATGTCCACCAATTGCCGGGCCTCGGCATAGTGGTGGGGATGGCTGACACCGGCGAACAGCTCCTTGCGCCACGCCACCAGTGCCTCCTCGGGGGCAGGAGGCAGGAAACCGAACACCAGGAAGGCAACCTCCAGGTCTGCAGACACTGGCGCCCGCCCGAACAAAGCCGCCCGCTTCAAGGCCAGGCCCACACAGCCGGCGACCGCATCGTCGGCGTGCTCTCCGGGGGCCAGCAGCAACTCGTCCTCGAAGCGACGGGCCAGCCGCAGGGCGTACCCCTGGTCGGGACCGGGCACGCCCAGGCCTGCCCCCATCGGTTGGCCGTCGATCAGCTCAGCGGGCCGATCGGCCAACCACGGCTGGGGGCGCCGGGGCGGCGACACATAGTGCCGATCGGCCGCGGCGGTCTTGTTGGGAACGTAATCGGGTGCAGCCACCGCTACTCCTTGCTTTCTTTATTGGCTCCGTCTTCGCTGTGTAAGAGCCCGAACACCAGGCTGTCCACCAGGGCCTGCCAGCTGGCCTCCACGATGTTGGTGGACACCCCGATGGTGGTCCATACCCGGTCGCCGTTGGTGGAGTCGATGATCACCCGGGTGACCGCCGCGGTCCCCGCCGCGGTGTCGAGCACCCGCACCTTGTAGTCGATGAGCGAGATCGACCGGAACGCCGGATAGCGATCGCCCAGGGCCATCATCAAAGCGGCGTGCAGGGCGTTGACCGGGCCGTTTCCCTCCCCAGTGGCCACTATGCGCTCGCCCTCTACGTGGAGCTTCACGGTGGCCTCGGTCTCCATGTCCACCGCCACTTCGTTCCAGGCTCGGGCTCCCGTGCCCGACCGGTGCTCGGTGGCCACCTTGAACGACTCCAGCTCGAAGTACGGCTGCTTCCACCCCGATGCCCCCCGCATCAGCAATTCCAGAGAGGCGTCGGCCACCTCGAAGTGGTACCCGGCGTGCTCCAGCTTCTTGAGGGTGTCCACGATTTCGCCCACGGCCTTGCCGTCGATTTCGAGGCCCAGCTCCTCGCACTTGAGCTCCACTGTTGAGCGCCCGGCCATCTCCGACACCACGAAACGGGTTCCGTTGCCCACCGCGGCCGGGTCGACGTGCTCATAGGCGTCGGGTCGGCGGGCGATGGCACTGGTATGCAGACCGGCCTTGTGGGCGAAGGCCGACGACCCCACATAGGCCTGCTGGGGATCGGGCGGGAAATTCACCAGCTCGGCCACGTGGTGCGACACCGCGGTGAGCCGGTCGAGCCGGTCGGGGGGAACGGTCTCAACCCCCATTTTCAGGCTGAGGTTGGCGATGATGGGCACCAGGTTGCAGTTGCCGGTGCGCTCGCCGTAGCCGTTGATGGTGCCCTGCACCTGAGTGGCCCCGGCCCGCACCCCGGCCAGGGCGTTGGCCACGCCGCAACCGGTGTCGTTGTGGAGGTGAACCCCCACCGGGACATCTAGGTAGTCGACCACTGCGCCCACTGTGTCTTCCACCCGGGCGGGCAGCGTGCCCCCGTTGGTGTCGCACAGCACCAGGCGGTCGGCTCCGGCCACCGCGGCCGCTTCCAGCACCGCCAGGCTGTATTCCCGGTTGTGGTGATAGCCGTCGAAGAAGTGCTCGGCATCGAAGAACACCTGCATTCCGCTGTCCTTCAAGAACCGCACCGATTCGGCCACCATGGCCACCCCTTCGTCGAGTGTGGTCCGAAGGGCCTCGAGCACGTGGTAGTCCCAGCACTTGCCCACGATGCAAGCCACCTGGGTGCCCGACGCCGCCAAGTTGGCCAGCGTGAGATCCTCGTCAGTGCGCCCCTTCACCTTGCGGGTGGAGCCGAAGGACACCAGCGTGCTGGTCTCCAGGTTCAGCTCGTCTCGGGCCCGGGCGAAGAACTCGTCGTCTTTGGGGTTGGATCCGGGCCAACCGCCCTCGATGAAATGGACGCCCAGATAGTCGAGTTGGCGGGCGATGCGGAGCTTGTCCTCCACGGTGAGGGAGATCCCCTCGAGCTGGCTCCCGTCGCGAAGGGTGGTGTCGTAGATCTCTACCGAGGCGGGCAGGGGCCGGGGTCCGGTCGCCTCAGCGGTCGACATGCTCGTTCCAGTGCCGATACTGGGCTTGTCGGCCCCTCACCGCGTCCTGGAACACCTCTTGGATCTTGCGGGTGATCGGACCGGGGTCGCCGATCTCGCGGTCGTCCACCGACCGGATGGGAACCACCTCGGCCGCGGTGCCCGACAAGAAAGCTTCGTCGGCCAAATACAGATCGCTGCGCAGCAGGTTGTCGGCCACATAGGGGATGCCCAGGTCAGAGGCCATGGTGCGGATGGCGTCCTGGGTGATGCCCTCCAACGCCCCCACCGAGGTGGGCGGGGTGACGATGGTGCCGTCGCGCACCACGAACAGGTTCTCCCCGGTGCACTCGCTCACATAGCCCTGGGGCGAGAGCAGGACGGCCTCGTCATAGCCGGCCTTCACCGCCTGCACCTTGGCCAGCTGGCTGTTGATGTAGTGCCCACAGCCCTTGGCCGCGGTGGGCATGGAGTTGGGGTCGTGGCGCTGCCAAGAGCTGACCATGAGGCGCACCCCGTTGCGAATCCCCTCATCGCCCAGATATGTGCCCCACGGCCACACCGCGATAGCCACATTCACCTGGCACGGCAGCGGGTTCAGCCCCATCTCGCCGTAGCCCAGATAGGCCAGAGGACGGATGTAGCCGCTCTTCAGATTGTTGACCCGCACGGTCTCCTTGGTGGCGGCCACCAGCTCGTCCACCGTGTAGGGGATGTCGATCTGGAGGATCTTGGCGCTGGCGAACAGCCGCCGGATATGGGGGGTGAGCCGGAACACCGCGGAGCCCTCATCGGTCTCATAGGCCCTGATGCCCTCGAAAACGCCGTTGCCGTAGTGAAGCGTGTGGGTGAGCACGTGCACGGTGGCGTCCGCCCAGTCCACCAGCTCGCCGTCCATCCACACCTTCTCCGTGGTCTCGATTGGCATCGTGCTCAGATCCTTTCTGCGGGCAAAGCCTCGATCATTCGGGGCTCACACCCTGTCTGCAATGGCATCGCCGATTTCGGTGGTGGTCCCGTATTGAGTTGTGGGGTCGGCGCAGGCGGCCCGAATCCGGTTAGCGGCATCGACCTCGCCGAGGAATTCAACCATCATTGCGGCCGACAAAATCGCGGCGGTGGGGTTGGCCCGGCCGGTCCCCACAATATCGGGTGCTGAACCGTGCACCGGCTCAAACATGGACGGCCCGGTGCGATCGGGGTTCAGATTGGCCGAGGCGGCCAGCCCGATGCCCCCGGACACGGCGCCGCCCAAGTCGGTGAGGATGTCGCCAAACAGGTTGTCGGTCACGATCACGTCGTAGCTCTTTGGGTCTTCCACGAAGTAGATGCAGGCCGCATCCACATGGTTGTAGGCGGTGGCCACGTCGGGATACTCCTCGGCCACCTCGTTGAACGCCCGCTCCCACAAGTCGCCGGCAAAGGTCAACACGTTGGTCTTGTGCACCAGGGTGAGGTGGCGCCCGGGGCGGCTGCGGGCCAGTTCGAAGGCGTAGCGGACACAGCGCTCAACACCGAACCGGGTGTTCACCGACCCCTGCGTGGCCACCTCATAGGGGGTGTGGCGGCGCAGGAACCCGCCCTCGCCGGCGTAGGTGCCCTCGGTGTTCTCCCTGATCACCTCGAACTCGAAGGAGCCGTCGGGGGCTCGGAACGGGCGGCGGTTCACGTACAGGTCGAGTTCGAAGCGCATCCGCAGCAACAGCCCCCGCTCGATCACGCCGGGGGGCACGTCGGGGGTGCCCACCGCGCCCACATACAGGGCGTCTAACCCCCGCCACTCGTCCATAATCTCGTCGGTCAGCACGGTGCCGTCCCGCAAGTAGCGGGCTCCCCCGAGGTCGTAGGGCACCGTGTCGGTCTCCACACCGGCCGCGTCCATCACCTTCAGGCCCTCGGCTACAACCTCGGGCCCGATGCCGTCGCCGCCAAGTACTCCGATCACGTGGGCCATGGCCCATCAGAATACGAATACATCATCCCTTGAGGCGAACACTAAAATGTTTCCTTATGCCAGAAACCCAAGAGCTGTCCCAGACGGCATACGACCGTCTGCGGGCTGAGTTCGAACAGCTCACCACGGTCGGACGGGTTGACATCGCCCGGAAGATCGAAGCGGCCCGCGAGTTGGGAGACCTGAGCGAGAACGGCGACTACCACGCGGCCAAAGACGAACAGGGAAAGATGGAGACCCGCATCGCCCAGCTCAGCGCCCTGTTGAACAACTGCCAGATCGTCGAAGCGAGCGACGGAACCACCGTGGCGGTGGGATCAGTGGTCACCGTGGCCCACGACGGCGACCCCGATGACGTCGAGACCTATCTGGTTGGTTCGATCGAGGAGCGCCACGACGGACTCGACGTGATCTCCCCGGCCTCTCCGATGGGAGCGGCCATCATCGGGGCAGACGTGGGCGACACCGTGTCGTTTGATAGCCCCGCCGGCGGGACTCTGTCCGTTCAAATCCTGTCCCTTGAGCAGTAGCGGCGCAACGGCAGTGCCATCGCCCTACCCCGACGAGTTGGTCGGGGATTTGCCATGAGCAGTAGCGGAGCGCCAATCGGCCCCAGTTTGCCGCCGGGCGAGTCGATCGACCTGCCCGAACGGGGGCAGGTGTTTGTTCGACGGGCCGAGGGGCCGCCGGGATCGCCCACCGTCATGTTGCTGCACGGCTGGACGGTGACCGCTGATTTGAACTGGTACCCGGCCTTTCAGCCCATCTCACAGCGGGCCTCCGTGGTAGCTTTCGACCACCGGGGCCACGGCGATGGCCTCCCCACCCGGCGTTTCAGGTTCGCCGACTGCGCCTCCGACGTTTTGGCAGTGGCCGACGCCCTGGGCATCGACCGGTTCGTGTGCGTGGGTTACTCCATGGGCGGCGCCATCGCGCAACTGGCCGCTCGATCTGCGCCCGACCGGGTCACCGGCCTGGTGCTTGGCGCCACCTCCACCAGCTTCCGGGGACGGGGGCTTCGGGCCATCCGCTTCTCGCTGCTTCCGGTTGTGGCCGCCGCCTCTCGTCTGGCCCCCTTGAAGCTGCGGTACTGGGGCTGGGAGCAGACCGTGTTCAACGTGATCGGCACCAACATCGGCCGATGGGCCCAGACCGAGGTGCTCAAGGGCGACCCCCAAGCGATGCTCGATGCCGGCACCGAGCTGTTCAACTTCGACTCCTCGGACTGGATCGCCGAGCTGCCCATGCCCATCGCCCAAATCCGCACCCTGGGCGACAACGTGGTGCCCGACTATCTCCAACAAGAGCTGGACGACGCCGTGTCCGACCTCAGCGTCTTCTCCTATCGGGGCGGCCACGCGTCGGTGGTGACCGACTTCGACAGCTTTTGGGACTGCCTGAGCAAGGCGCTGGACTCTGTGGGGGTGCCGGCCGGCTCAGAAATTGGGAGCTCTGTTGCCCCCGATCCATCGTCTTCTGAGACCAGCCGATAGCCTCAGATCTACCCTGCTAGCCGCAAGAAACCGGAGCGCACATGGGCCGAACCCTCAGCGAAAAGGTCTGGGACCGACACGTCGTTCACCAAGCTGACGGCGAGCCCGACCTGCTGTTCATCGACCTGCACCTCATTCACGAGGTGACGTCCCCGCAGGCCTTCGACGGGCTCCGCATGAACGGCAGGACCGTGCGGCGGCCCGATCTCACGGTGGCCACCGAAGACCACAACGTCCCCACCGACAACATCGCCTGGCCCATCGCCGATCCCATCTCCCGCCAGCAGGTGGAGACGCTGCGGACCAACTGCGAGGAGTTCGGTATCACCCTGTACCCGATGGGAAGCCCCGGCCAGGGAATCGTGCATGTGATCGGCCCGGAGATGGGCCTCACCCAGCCGGGCATGACCATCGTGTGCGGCGACAGCCACACCTCCACTCATGGAGCCTTCGGGGCGCTGGCCTTCGGCATCGGAACCAGCGAGGTGGAGCACGTGCTGGCCACCCAAACCCTTCCCCAGCAGCGCCCCGGCACTATGTCGGTTACCGTGGACGGCACGCTGCCCGTAACTTGCACGGCTAAGGATGTGATCTTGGCCATCATCGGGCGCATCGGCACCGGTGGGGGTATTGGCTCGGTGATCGAATACCGGGGACCTGTCATCCGCTCGCTGTCAATGGAAGGGCGCATGACGGTGTGCAACATGTCCATCGAGGCCGGCGCCCGAGCCGGGTTGATCGCCCCCGACGACACCACCTTCGAATACCTCCAGGGCCGGCCGGGGGCACCCGAGGAGCCGGCGTGGGAGGCCGCAGTAGACGACTGGCGCAGTCTGTCGACCGATGATGACGCCGCTTTCGACAAGGAAGTGGTGATAAATGGATCGGAGCTGGTTCCCCATGTGTCGTGGGGCACCAACCCTGGCCAAGTGGCCCCCATCGACGGGACCGTGCCCCACCCCGACAGCTTCGCCGAGGCCAGCGGGCGTGATGCGGCCGCCCGGGCGCTCGACTACATGGACCTGGCTCCCGGCACACCGCTGAAGGAGATCCCGGTGGACACCGTGTTCATCGGCTCGTGTACCAACAGCCGCATCGAAGACCTGCGCATCGCCGCCTCGGTGGTGGAGGGCCGCCGGGTGCGTTCCGGCGTGCGCACCTTCGTGGTTCCTGGCTCGGGCGCCGTCAAGGCCCAGGCCGAGGCCGAGGGCCTGCACGAGGTGTTTAAGGCCGCCGGGTTCGACTGGCGGGAGCCGGGTTGCTCCATGTGTTTGGCCATGAACCCCGACAAGCTGGCCCCCGGCGAGCGGTGCGCCAGCACCTCCAACCGCAACTTCGAAGGGCGCCAGGGCAAAGGCGGGCGCACCCACTTGGTGTCGCCCGCGGTTGCCGCCGCCACCGCGGTGGCCGGCACCTTCGCCACCCCGGGGGACCTGTCATGAAGCCGGTGCGAACGATCACCGCCACCGCGCTGCCGCTGGACCGAAGCGACGTGGACACCGATCAGATCATCCCCAGCGACTGGCTCAAGCGGGTGGAGCGCACCGGTTTCGAGCAAGGTCTGTTCTCGGAGTGGCGCGAGGACCCTGATTTCGTGCTCAACGATTCCCGGTTCGCCGATGCCCGCATCCTGGTGGCCGGTCCCAACTTCGGCACCGGCTCCTCCCGGGAGCACGCGGTGTGGGCCATCCAGCAGTACGGCTTCGAGGCGGTGATCTCCCCCCGATTCGGCGACATCTTCCGCAACAACTCCACCAAGAACGGCCTGGTCCCCGTGCAGGTGAGCGAAGACGTGGCCCGCACGCTGCTCGACGCGGTGACCGACGACCCCTCCATCGAGATCATTGTCAACGTCGAGCAGCTCACCGTGTCAGCCCCTGCCGCCGGTGTGAGCTCCGACTTCCCCCTCGACGGCGCCGTTCAACACCGCCTGTTGGAGGGCCTCGACGACATCGGCCTCACCCTGGCCCACACCGACGCCATCGCCGCCTTCGAAACCACCCGTCCCGCCTGGATGCCGTCGCTGGCCTAGATTGATCCCATCGAAAAACTTTTTTCGAATTGCTGGGAACCAACCTGTCGGATCAGACCGTCTTAGTTGCATGCTGAAGATCCGAAAAACCGCACTTGTCCTGGTTGCGACGGTCGTATCCCTGGCCATGTTGGCCGCGGCCTGTTCGTCTGATTCTGCTGACACTCCGGGGATCACCGGTGGCGGCGGCGGTACCGGCGCGGGAGAAACCCCTGGTGAGGTGACGGGCGAGACCGACGGGACACCGGTGCCGACAGTGGTGCTAGACGACATCGAGCTGTTGTCGGCGCTGCGGAGCTTCGGCGATTGCAGCACGCTGCTCGACTATCTGCGGACCGAGACCGTCGCCCGAGTGGGCGCCTACGGCCTCGACGACGGTCCTCGTTTCGGGATTCCCGAGCCGTTCGCCATTGAAGAAGCCGAGATGATGGCCGACGACTCCGCGGCCCCAGCAGCCCCGGCGGCCGATTCGGCGCCAACCAGCGGCAGTGACGGCGACTTCTCCTCTACCAACGTGCAGGTGGCCGGGGTGGACGAGCCCGACATCATCAAGACCGACGGCAACCGCATCCTGGCCGTGGCTCAAGGGCGGCTGCACTATGTGGACGTGTCCGGCGACCAGCCTCGGTACCTGGGCAGCGTGGATCTGACTTCGGAGAATTCTTGGGGCTGGGGCCAGGAGATATTCATCCGGGGAGACCGAGCCATGGTGTTCTCCACCAGCCACTCCGAGGGCCTGGAGCCGGTGGCGGCCCGCGACCTCGAGGGCGATCACGTCATGGCCGAGGATGTGATCTTCCGCGGCAATCCGGTGGCGCTCATCCAAGAAGTCGACCTGTCCAACCCGGCCTCCATGGAGGTGACCTCCGAGCTGCGGGTGGAGGGCAGTTACCTCAGCGCCCGCGCGGTGGGCGACGTGGTTTGGATGTCGATGTCGAGCTACCCGGCGCAGTTCCAGTTCGTGTACCCCAGCGGCCCCGCCGCCGAAGAGGCCGCCGAGCGGGTCAACAAGGAGATTGCCGCCACCGCCGGTCTTAGAGCCTGGCTACCGGCCTACCGCTTCGACGGTCCCGGCGGCACCCGCGCCGGACTGCTGCCCGAGTGCGATCAGCTCTACACCCCCGCTGAGTTCTCCGGGTTCACCGCGTTGTCGGTGCTGAGCTTCAACCTGGACGAGCCGCTGGGCATCGGCGACGCCGCCTCGGTGCTGGCCGACGGCCACACCTTGTATGGCTCCGGCCAGTCGCTCTATCTGGCCTCCAGCATGCCGATTTGGGACGGACCCGTGGTCTGCATGGGATTGGATTGTCCCCCTCTTGAGGACCCCGATGACCCGGTCAGCATCTCGGCGCCGACGGAGTGGACCACCGTCGTGCACAAGTTCTCGGTGTCCACCGACGGCCCGGCTCGCTACGAGGCGTCGGGAACGGTGGAGGGCCATCTGCTCAACCAGTTCTCCATGGACGAGCACAACGGCTATTTCCGAGTGGCCACCACCATCGGCGAACCGTGGGATACCGAGACTTCTGAGAGCCAGGTGGTGGTGCTCGAACAGCAGGGCCGACGGCTCACCGAGGTGGGCAAGGTCGGCAATCTGGGCCGGGGCGAGCGCATCTTCTCGGTCCGATTCGCGGGCGACATCGGCTACGTGGTCACCTTCCGCCAGGTTGACCCCCTCTATGTGATCGACCTGGCCGATCCCACTGCTCCGTCGGTGGCCGGCGAGCTGAAGATCCCCGGTTTCTCGACTTACTTGCACCCCATTGGCGACGGCCTCCTCATCGGCGTGGGCCAAGACGCCGACGACACGGGCCGTGTTCGCGGCACAAAGGTGTCGCTGTTCGATGTGAGCAACCCGGCTGCGCCCAGCGAACTCGACGTGATGGTGTTCCCCGATGCCCACAGCGAGGCCGAGTGGGACCACCGGGCCTTCCTGTACTGGGGCCCCGAGGAAATGGTGGCCATCCCGCTCACCCGTTATGACTACGAGGGCGAAAACGAATTCTTTGGAGCGGTGGCGTTGCGAGTGAACCGCGACGGTGTGGCCGAGCTCGGCCGGGTGTCACACCGAGAGCAGCAGATCGAGTTCGAAGGCTGCCGCCCGGTGGACGATCAGGAGATTGTCCGGGCCTACGGAAGCGACACCGAGATCCGCATCTGCCCCCATGACGCCCCCAATCGCTACGGCAACCAGGAGTGCTCTGCGGAAACCAAATGGGTGCGAGAAGAGTTTCCCTCCATCGACATGGGAGACGACGAGAAGCTGATCATCTGCTGGATATGGACCCCTCCCATCCAGCGACTAATCGTGATCGGCGACACCTTGTGGACTATGTCCGAGCACGCCCTCCAAGCCAACGACCTGAACACATTCGTCTTCGAAGACCAATTCACCCTTTCTTCAAACTGAGTGAGTGTCTTCAACCCAACTGTGGGCGGTGCAACCTAGGTGGATTGGGGGGTGGCGCCGGTGGCGGACCTGGCCGCACCGACGGCCAGGCCGCTTCCGGTGACAGGACCCGCCAACCCACCGGGGGATCAACCCAGCCCCGCACAGGCGCGGTTGAGGGCACTCACGATGGCCCTCATTGACGCCGTGGTGATGTCGGTGTGGATGCCGCAGCCCCATAGCTCGCGGCCTTCCACCAGCAGCTCGATATAAGCCACCGCCTCGGCGTCAGTCCCGCCGCCCCGGGCGTGCTCGTGGTAGTCGACCACCTTGATCGGGGTGTCGATGATCTCGTTCAACCCGGAAACGAAGGCGTCCAGCGATCCAGCTCCCTCGCCGTGGACCACCACCTGGTCTTCCCCGGCGGTCAGCCGGGCGGTGACCACGGTGCGGTCGGCCCCCCGGGCGTTCTGGGCCGACTCGTATCCGTTCAGCCGGTAGGGCTCGTCCAAACCGAGGTACTCGGTGGCGAACTCGCTGTGGATCTGGTCGGCGGTGATCTCCTCGCCGGTGTCCTCGGCGATCTGCTGGATGACCCGGCTGAACTCGATCTGCATCCGCCGGGGCAGGTCAAGCTGCACCTCGGCCTGGAGCAGGTACGACACCCCGCCCTTGCCCGACTGGCTGTTCACCCGCACCACGTCTTGGTAGGTGCGGCCCACGTCTTTGGGGTCGATGGGGATGTAGGGCACCTCGAACAGGGTCTGGCCGGTCTCCTCCATGGCCTCAAACCCCTTCTTGATGGCGTCTTGGTGCGACCCCGAGAAGGCGGTGTACACCAGATCGCCCACATAGGGATGGCGGGGATGGATGGGGAGCTGGTTGCAGTCCTCGGCCACCCGGCGCAGGCCGTTGATGTCGGAGATGTCCAGCTCGGGGTCCACCCCTTGGCTGAACAGGTTCATGGCCAGGTTCACCACGTCCACGTTGCCGGTGCGCTCTCCGTTGCCAAATAGGGTTCCCTCAACCCGGTCGGCCCCAGCCATGAGCCCGAACTCGGCGGCGGCCACTGCGGTCCCCCGGTCGTTGTGGGGGTGCAGGCTCAACACGATGCGGTCCCGGCGGGCCAGATTGCGGTGCATCCACTCGATCATGTCGCCGTAGATGTTGGCGGTGGACATCTCCACGGTGGCCGGCAGGTTGATGATCACCGGCTTGTCGTGGCCGTCGGCCAGTATGTCCACCACCTCGTCGCACACCCGCTTGGCAAACGGCAACTCGGTGCCGGTGAACGACTCGGGCGAGTACTCGTAGAACACATCGGTGCTGGGCACCTGGGGCTCCAGCGAGCGACACCACTCCGACGCCTGGGTGGCGATCTTGGTGATGCCGTCCATGTCGAGGCCAAAGACCACCCGGCGTTGGACGGTGGAGGTGGAGTTGTAGAGGTGGACTATGGCATCGGCGGCGCCGTCGATGGCCTCATAGGTGCGCTCGATCAGCTCCTGGCGGGCCTGGGTGAGCACTTGGATGCGCACGTCGGAGGGGATGGCCTTCTGCTCGATGATCTCCCGCACGAAGCGGAAGTCGGTCTCCGATGCGGAGGGGAAACCCACCTCGATCTCCTTGAACCCGGCCTCCACCAGGGCGGTGAACATCTTCCACTTCCGCTCGGGGTTCATGGGCTCGATGAGGGCCTGGTTGCCGTCGCGCAAGTCCACCGAGCACCACCGGGGCGCGCCGGTGAGCACGGCGTCGGGCCAGGTGCGGTCGATCAGCTTGACCGGCTCGAACGCCTGGTACTTGTGGATCGGCATTCCCGACGGCTGTTGGGGGTGTAATCCGGTTTTCATCACATGGCCTCTATTGGAGTTGACTCACGAAAAAACCCCCTGCCCTTGCGGGATCAGGGGGTCGGGGCGAGCACCTCTGGGTGCTCGCCCTACAAGAGCAGCAGGTGGGTGTGGATGCGGCTCATCGGGATAACTCTACGCGAACCCCTGGAGCATTCCAAACATCTGGGCTCCGTCAGCCTTCGGCTGGGGCCAGGCCCAAGTAGCGGGCCGACTGCACTCCGTCGATGGCCACCAGGGCGTCGGCCACCTCCTTGGGCACCGGATGGGGGGTGGCAATCACCATGGAGGCGCCCTCCCCGGTGGGCGCCCGGCCCACGTTCATGTCGTTGATGTTGATGCCGGCGTCGCCCAGCAGCGTGCCCACCGCGCCGATCACTCCGGGGCGGTCGTCGTTGGACAACAAGATCATGTGGGCCGCGGGCGGCATGTGGATGGCGTGGTCGTCGGCCAGCACCAGCACCGGCTCTTGGCGGGCCCCGGTCAGCCGCCCGCCCAGGCTGTGGCCCGCGCCCCGCAATGTGAGCAGGTTCACGTGGTCCTTCGAGGTGGGGGTGCTGATCCCCCGCACCTCCATCCCCCGCTCCTGGGCCATGGTGAGCGCGTTCACATAGCTGACCTGCATGTCCGACACCGCGCTCAATAGCCCCTTCACCGCCGACATCACCGCCACGGTGTTGTCGGGCTTGCCGATCTCACCGATGAGCTCCACCTCCAGCACCTCGGGCAGCCGCTCGCACAGGTTTCCGAACAATCGGCCAAGCTGCTCGGCCAGCGACAGATAGGGCCGCAGCACGTCGGGAACGTTCTTGGCCGGGACGTTCACCGCCGCGGGCACGAACTCCCCGCCCAGGGCCAGCATCACCTGTTCGGCTATGGCGTCGCCCGCCTTGCTCTGGGCCTCTTCGGTGCTGGCCCCCAGATGGGGGGTGACCACCACCGAGTCGAGGTCGAACAGCGGCGATTCGGTGATGGGCTCACCGTCGAACACGTCGAGAGCCGCCCCGGCGATGCGTCCCGATGCCACCGCCTCGGCCAAGTCGGCCTCGTCCACGATGCCGCCGCGCGACACGTTGACGATCCGCAGATTGGGCTTGGCCAGCTCGAGCATCTCGGAGTTGATCAGCCCGATGGTCTCAGGCGTGCGGGCCACGTGGATGGTGATGAAATCCGACTGGGCCACCAGCTCTTCCAGCGACACCAGCGCCATCACGCTGTGAAGGGCCACCTCCTCGGACACATAGGGGTCGCTGGCGATCACCCGCATGGCGAACCCAATGGCCCGCTCGGCCACCAGCCGCCCGATGCGGCCCAGCCCGATGATGCCCAGCGTCTTGTCGCTCAGCTCGATTCCCTCCCAGCGGCCCCGCTCCCACCGCCCGTCGACGAGGGCGGAGTGGGCCTGGGGGATGTTGCGGGCCTGGGCCAAGATCAAGGCCATGGTGTGCTCGGCCGCCGAGATGATGTTGGACAAGGTGTCGTTCACCACCAGCACGCCGTGCTCGGTGGCGGCATCCACGTCCACATTGTCCAAGCCCACTCCAGCCCGGCCCACGATCACTAAGTCGCTGCCTGCGTCGAACACCTCGGCGGTCACCTGGGTGGCCGACCGGATGATCAGCGCATGCACGCCAGCCACCGCCTCCAGCAGCTCATCGGGAGACATCCCGGTGCGGACGTCAACTTCATGCCCGGCGTGGCGGAGCTTGGCCACCCCGATGTCGGCGATCTTCTCAGCTACCAGAACCTTGGCCATCGGCCCTCAGAATAAACCGCGCCCAGCGACCCACCGGGGACCAATATGCGACTGCCGAGTGAATATGGGCGCTAGCGGCGGATGGGCACTGGGGGGATGTTGTCGGCGAGGTCGAATCCCAGGATCTGGGCGAAGAAGGAGAGCTCGGCTTCCAGGGCGCCCACGATGTTGTCGGCCTGGCGGAAACCGTGCTGCTCACCCTCGAACAGGAGGTAGGCCACCGGGATCGACCGCTGCTCCAGGGCGGCCACGATCATCTCGGCCTGGTTGGGGGGCACCACCACGTCTTCGGAGCCTTGGAGCACGATCATGGGGGCGTCGAAGTCGTCCACGAAGTGGATGGGCGAGCGGGCCTCGTACACCTCGGCTTCCTCGGGGTACAGCCCGACCAGGCTGTCCATGTAGCGGGCCTCGAACTTGTGGGTGTCGGTAGCCAGCGCGGCCAGATCGGCGATGCCGTAGCGGCTGGCCCCCGCCGCGAACACCTTGTGGAAGGCCAGTGCGCACAGGGTGGTGTAGCCGCCCGCGCTGGAACCCCGGATGATGAGCCGGTCGCCGTCCACCTCGCCGGTTTGCACCAGGTGGCGGGCCGCGGCCACGCAGTCATCCACGTCGCTGACGCCCCAAAGCCCCCGGAGGGCCTCCCGGTAGGCGGTGCCGTAGCCGGTGCTGCCCCGGTAGTTCACGTCCACCACCGCAATCCCCCGGCTGGTCCAGTACTGAATGCCGAGCTGAAGCTGGCTGCGGGCTGAACCAGTGGGTCCGCCGTGGCCCAGCACCAACAGCGGCGGCTTCTCTCCGGCTGGGGCCTGCGCCGTGGGGTGGGCCGGTGGGTAGTACAGCCCGTGGGCCTCCGCTCCCCCGGTGGTGGGAAAGCTGATGGGGCGGGGATTGGACAGGTACCCCGGGTCGACCGCGGCCCGAGCGGGCGGGCGAATCACCTCGTGCGATCCGTCGGCCACGTCGATGCGCACGGCGGTGGGCTGCTGCGTGGGCGAGGCGACGATGGCGCAGACAGCGTGAGGCCCGGCAGCGCGGACGCTGGCATACGACGTCCAGGGCAGATCGAGCCTCTGGGGCTCGGAGCCGTCGGGGGGAACCGCCCACAGCTCGGCCAGCGACCCCCGCATGGCCGCCACCGCCACGGTGTTGTCGTCGCACACCGCATAGCTGGGGTCGTCGAACACCCAGGCTGGGCGGTGCGTTTCGGCATCGATCTCGAACACGGGAACGAGGTCAGAGCCTTCGAGCCGATACAGGTTCCACCAGCCCTTGTGGTCGCTCACCACATAGAGGCGGCCATCGGGCCCCCATTGGGGCTCCACCACCGAGCCGATGCCCGACACCACGCACTGGCCGTCCACCCACAGCTCGGTTTGGTCCCAGGGCATGTTGGGGTGGTTCCACTGGACCCAGGCCAGCCGCTGGCCATCGAGGCTGGGCCGGGGCCAGCCGTAGAAATCGGCCCCGGTGGCCACAATCTCGGACTCGCCAGAACCGTGGCGGCTCAGCCGGACTATCTCGTTGGCCTCCTGGTCGCCGCTCTCGCGGGCAAACAGGTGGTTCTCCCGCACGCATACGGTGCCGTCCCCGTCAGGTCGGCCGTCGGCGTAGCGCAGGCCATGGGCAAAGGCCGGCTCGGGCGACACCGGCCGAGGCTCCCCCTCCGCCGGTATGTGCCAAAGGCGGCCGTCGGCGTCGTCGCAGGCGTACACCCCGTCGGCGCCGTCGGGCCACCACGCTCCCCCGCCGTAGCTGTGTACCCGGGTCCGCACCGAGACCGAGCCCCACAGGTCGCGGCCGTCGCACACCAATGCGTTGCGGCCCGATTCCGCCGGTCGCGACTCGGTCCACCACATCCGACCCCGCTGGTGCCACAGGCTGACCGGCAGCGCGGCGTCGGCCACCATCGACCGCGCCGTGATCGGCGACGGCCAGCTGCCGTAGGACGAGGTCCCGGAGTCCGTCACTGCAACAGATCAGCGATGCGGCCGATGCCCTCGCCCAAGTCGTCGTCGCCGAGGGCAAACGACAGCCGGGCATAGCCGGGGCCGGCGAACGCCTCACCGGGCACGATGGCCACCTGGGCCTCGTCCAGAATCCACCCAGCCAACTCGGCGGTGGTGTCGGGGATGCCGGCGCGGCCCAGCACTCCTTCAAATGATGGAAAGGCGTAGAACGCACCCTGGGGCTCCAGACAGGTCACCCCGTCGATCCCGTTCAGCATCTTGTGCATGGCCCGCCGCCGCCGGTCGAAGGCGGCCCTCATCTCGGCCACCGCGTCCAGCGGCCCGCTCACCGCGGCCAGTGCGGCCCGCTGGGCCACGTTGGACACATTCGAAGTCTGGTGCGATTGCAGGCTCACCGCTGCGGAGGCTGCGTCGGGAGGGCCGATCAGCCAGCCCACCCGCCAACCGGTCATGGCATAGGTTTTGGCCACGCCGTTGAGCACCAGGCAGCGATCGGCCAGCTCGGGCACCACCACCGGCATGGAGCTGAACTCGTTGCCGTCGTAGGTCAGGTGCTCGTAGATCTCGTCGGTGATCACCCACACGTCGTTGTCGGCAGCCCACCGGCCGATGGCCTCCACCCGGTCACGGGGGTACACCGCACCGGTGGGGTTGGAGGGCGACACGAACACCAGCGCCTTGGTGCGGTCGGTGCGGGCTGCCTCGAGCTGCTCCACGGTCACCATGAACCCGTCATCGGCGGTGGTGGGCACCTCCACGCTCACTCCGCCAGCAAGGGCGATGGCCTCGGGATAGGTGGTCCAGTAGGGCGCGGGCAAAAGCACCTCGTCGCCGGGATCGAGCAGCACGGCGAAGCCGTTGTAGACCGCGTGCTTGCCCCCGTTGGTCACCACCACCTGCGACGGCTCCACCTCCAAGCCCGAATCCCGCAGGGTCTTGGCGGCTATGGCCTCCTTCAGCTCGGGCAGGCCCCCGGCCGGGGAATAGCGATGATTGCGGGAGTCGTCCACCGCCGCCCGGGCTGCGTCCAAGATGGCCTTCGGGGTGGGGAAATCGGGCTCGCCTGCGCCAAAGCTGATAACCGGTGCCCCTTGGGCCTTCAGGGCCTTGGCCTTGGCGTCCACCGCCAGGGTGGCCGAGGGGGCGATGGCGGAAATGCGCTGGGATATGCGAGCCATGAGCGCAGCTTTTCACACCGCCGCTGGGAAGTCGGCGTTCAATTTCCAGTAGGCCGATCAACGCCGGTTGAGCCTCTGGCGTCGGTATCGTGGGGCTTCGTGAGCAGTGTTGCCCAAGCCCCCGCAATCACCATCCCTCCCGACCTGCTGCCCGAGGACGGCCGCTTCGGCAGCGGGCCGTCGCGGGTGCGACCGGAGGCCGCCATCGCCCTCGCCGAGGCAGCCAACGACTTCCTCGGCACCAGCCACCGCAAGGCCACTGTGAAAGACGTGGTACACCGGCTCCGGGCCGGGGTGGCCGAGCTGTTCTCGCTGCCCGACGGCTACGAGGTGGTGCTGGGCAACGGGGGCACCACCGGGTTCTGGGACGCCGCCATCTTCAATCTGATCGAGTCCCGCAGCCAGCATTTGAGCTTCGGGGCGTTCTCGGCGAAGTTCGCCGCCGGGGTGGCCACCGCCCCCCATCTGCAAGAGCCGGTCATCATCAGCTCCGAGGTCGGCACCCATCCTGAGGCGGTGGCCGACCCCACGGTGGATGCCTATGCCCTGACCCACAACGAGACCTCCACCGGGGTGTCGATGGAACTGAGCCGTCCGGCTGATGAGGGCCTCGTGCTGGTGGACGCCACCTCGGGCGCCGGCGGGCTGCGATTCGACCCCGCCGAGACCGACGTCTACTACTTCGCCCCCCAGAAGTGCCTGGCCGCCGACGGCGGACTATGGCTGGCCTGCTGCTCGCCCGCCGCGGTGGAGCGCATCGAGCGGATTGCAGCGGGCGACCGCTGGATCCCCCCGTCCTTGAACCTGGCCATTGCGCTCAACAGCTCCCGCAAGGACGAGACCTACAACACCCCGGCGCTAGCCACCGTGTTCTTGGCCGTACACCAGGTGGAGTGGATCAACGAGAACGGCGGGCTGGAGTGGGCGGCAACCCGCTGCGACCAGTCGGCCGACATCATCTACACCTGGGCCGAGAACCGCGGCTTCACCACCCCATTCGTGTCTGACACCGCCATTCGCAGCCATGTGGTGGCCACCATCGACTTCGACGGAGTGTCGGCCGACGAGGTGGCCGCCGTGTTGCGAACCAATGGGATTGTCGATGTGGAGTCGTACCGGGCTTTGGGCCGCAACCAACTCCGAGTGGCCCTGTTCCCGGCCATTCCCCCCTCGGATATCGCCGCGCTGTGCGGCTGCATCGACTACGTGGTGGAGAGTCTGTAGCTGTGGATGCGGGGGCCGACACCAACGGGAAGCTGCTGGTGGCCACCCCGCTCATCGGCGACGGGAACTTCGAGCAGACCGTGGTGCTGATGCTGGCCCATCAGGAGGAGGGCGCCGCCGGAGTGGTGTTGAACCGCCCCTCGGGAATGCTGGTCAGCGATGCCCTCCCCCAGTGGGCCCCCTATCTGGCTCCGCCGCCCACCATGTTCATCGGCGGTCCGGTGTCCAACGAGTCGGTGGTGGCCCTGGCCCGGGTGCGACAAGACCCCGATCAAGGGTGGTGGACCCCGGTGCTCGGCCCGGTGGGCACCCTCGACCTGGAGGCCGACGCCGACGAGGTGGGCGGCGCAGTCGACGCCGTTCGCCTCTTCGCCGGCTACGCCGGCTGGTCCCCGGGCCAGCTCGAGGACGAGATCGATTCCGGCGCCTGGTTTGTGGTCGACGCCGACCCCGCCGACCTCCTCACCGAAAGCCCCGGAGACCTATGGCCCTCGGTTCTCGCCCGCCAGCCCTCCCCCCTCTCCTGGTACGCCAACTACCCCACCCACCCCAGCCACAACTGACCGCCTGATTGTTTCAGCCCAGACTTGACCGGAGGTCGGTGGCGAGGCGGGCGATCTCGGGGGAGGGATCGAGAGAATCGAGGTGGTCGAGGTCGGCGCGGGCTTGGTCGGTTTGGCCGAGACCGATTAACAGCCAGGCTCGCCACAGTCGGGCTTCGGGGTGGTTAGGGGTGGCTTCGACCGCCTGGTTGATGCGTCGGGCGCCTTCGGCGAACTGATCGTCGAGGCCGGTCTGCGTGAGCATCACCCCGCTGTAGGTCAGGGCTTCGGGGTGGTCGGGATTGTCGGCCAAAACCGCCTCATACACCCGCAGCGCCAGCGCGGGGTCGCCCTGAGCGGGTGTGGTCGGATCCCACAGGGCACGGGCCGCGGCCACCGCGTCGTTGGCAGCAAGCCCGAGGTCGGCCAGAGTCTGGAACTGCTCCTGGCCTTGCAACACGATCTGGCACAGGGCGATGTTGGTGCGGAGGCCTTGGTTTTCCACTAGCTGGCTGATGAACTCGGGGGGATTGGAGGCGTCAAAGGCGACAAGCTCGGCTGCCGCACCAAAGCAGTCGCCGGTGCGGTAGAGCAGGATGGCCCGAAACGCCCGGGCATCGGGATAGTCGGGGGCGGCCACCACCGCATCGGCCAGAACATCGGCGGCCTCGGCCTCCTGGCCTTGCAGAGCCAAGAACCAGCCCTTGTAGGCCAGCGCGGTGGGATTGGACGGCGACCGCTCCAACACCCGGTCGTAGATGGCAATGGCCTCCGCCAAGTCTCCGGCCGCGGCCGACTCCTCGGCATTCCTCAAGAGGCTGGGAACGCTGGCCACCGCATCGTTGCCGGTGATGGTGTCGCCCGAATGGCGCGACCCCACCGCCCGGGCCAGGAACACCCCGGCCAGCACGCCCACCACAACCAGGCCCGCCACCACTGCGATCAGCTTCCCCCGCCCCCCGCCGTCTGCCTCCTCGGATGGCTCCTGATCGCCTCGAAGCGCCTGGGCGGCCTGGCGGGTATAGCTCCGGCTCAGAACCTGATGGTCTTCGGGCTCCAAGTCACCGGCGGCCAACTCCTCATCCAGGTCATCCAGCGACTCCAGCCAGAACTCCCGCTCATCATCCATCGCGCCGCTCGCTCAATCCGGCGCGGGCAGATTCAACCAAGGCGCGGTCCTCGTCTGAGACTTCATCACCAGACGTGCTCGCCCGGTGCCATCGGCTCAGCGTTGCCGCCAAGAGCCCGACGCCAACCACCAATCCCACCACCGGAATTACCCAAACCAACCCGCTCACCCCCGATGTCGACGGTGTCAAAACCACCCAATCCCCGTATCGCTCGGCGAACCGGGTTCGGATGTCGTCGTCGCTGTAGCCGGCCACGACAAGGCGGCCGATCTCGGCCCTGATCTCCCGGGCGATGGCCACGTCGGACTCCACCACCGACTGTCCAACGCACTGAGGACAGGCGATGGTGGCGCCGATGTCGTGGGCTCGTTCGGCGTTGGTGCGGTCGTCCCGCCCGTCAACCACCCCGAACACCAGCATGGTGGCCAGCGACACCCCCACCAGCAGCCAAGACAAGAGCACCTTTCGCCGCCGGGAGATCATGTGCCCGCTCCCGCCCGCACCAACTGGTTCTCGAGTCCGGCCAGGGTGACGCCGCCAGTGAACTTGGCCACCACCCGTCCAAAGGGATCCACCAAATAGGTCTCTGGCACCGCGGTCACCCCGAAATCGATGGAAATCCGGCCGGTGTTGGTGATCACCACCGGCCAGTCGCCGCCCCGCTCGGCAAAGAATTGGGCAATGACATCCACCTCGTCTTGGAAGACCACGCTCACCAGCCGGATGTTGGGATCGTCGCTGTAGCGGTCGTGAAAGGCCACCAGCTCGGGATGTTCCACCACGCACTGCACGCACCAAGTGGAGAAGAAGTTCACCACCACCCATCGGCCTCGCTGTGCGGCCATGTCGAAGCTGGCGCCATCCAGGGTCTGTCCGGCGAACTCGGGGGCAAAGTCGGGCACCGGCGGCCCTCTCCGGTCGCGCTCCGAAACCGCCAACACCACCACGAGGGCCACCGCCAGCAGGCCGACGACCAGCACCACCCATCGAACCGTCCGCAGCCGCGGCGGCTGGTCTGGCTGGTCGGAATCGACCGGCTGATCGGCGGGCGGCGTCTGCTCAACCAACCGGCACTCCGTCGTCTCGATGGGAGCCACCTCGCAGGGGAACTCCTGGCACCGGCGCTGACACCGGCTGGGTGGGCGAGCGGCGGCGGCCAGGGAAGGCCGAGAACACCGCGCCCAACAGCATGATCCCGCCGCCGATCCACAGCCACAGGGTCAGCGGCTGCACGGTCACTCGCAACCCGGCGGGGCCTCCGGGGCCGTCGGGCAGATCCAGCACCGCCACCTGGATGTCGCGCACCGTCGACGACTTGGTTCCGGGCGTGCGCACAATGCCGCCGTTGGCAAACCGGCTCACCCCCGGCCGGACCACCGAGCCGTCTACCAGCACCACCGCCTCCACTTTGGTCTTGTTGTCGAACACCTTCTCCTGGGTGCCCACGAAGACGATCTCATGGCCGCTGACGTAGGCCGTCTCCCCTGGTGCGACGGTCAGCTCGCTCTGGTGCAGGTAACTGTTGCTGGCGGCCAGCGCCACCGCCACCACCACCACGCCGATGTGCACCACCATCCCGCCGTTGGCTCGTCCCACAAGCCCTCGCCAGCCCTGGCGACGGGCGGCGAGCGTCAACTGGCGCACTGCTGCACCCCCCGCGAACCCGGCCAGGCCGAAGGCCAGCAGCGGGGCCAGCCCCCTCGCCCCCACCAACAGGGCGATCAACAACCCAGCCGCCGCGGCCCATCCCGGCCACATCAGGCGCTCCGATAGCCGCTCGACGGTGGTCTTGCGCCACGGCAGCACCGGGGCCACCGCCATCAGAAACAACAACAGCAACCCGACGGGCATGGTCATCCGGTCGAAGAACGGAGTGCCCACGCTGATCCGATCGCCGTTCACGGCCTCCACGATCAGCGGGAACACCGTGCCCAGCAACACCACGAAGGCGAACACCCCGAACAGCAGGTTGTTGGCCAAAAACGAGGCCTCCCGCGACATTGCCGAGTCGATCTGCCCCGGCGAGCGCAGCCGGTCGCCCCGCCAGGCGATCAGCCCCACGGTGACCACAACCACGATGGCGAAGAACACCAGCAACGCGGGGCCCACTGCATCAGCCGAGAAGGCGTGGACCGAGTCGACCAACCCTGAGCGGGTCAAGAACGTGCCCAGGATGGTCAGCGCGAAAGTGGCGCACACCAGCGACAGGTTCCACACCCGCAGCATCCCCCGGCGCTCTTGCACCATCACCGAGTGCAAGTAGGCAGTGCCGGTAAGCCACGGCAGCAGCGAGGCGTTCTCCACCGGATCCCAGCCCCAATAGCCACCCCAGCCCAGAACGTCCCACGACCACCACGCCCCCAGGATGATCCCCGCGGTGAGGAAGCCCCAGGCGAACAGAGTCCAGCGCCGGGTCTCGATCAGCCACCCCTCCCCCAATCTCCCGGTGGCCAGCGCGGCCACAGCGAAGGCGAAGGGCACGGTGAACCCCACATAGCCCAGGTACAGCATCGGCGGATGCACGGCCATCAGCCAGTGGTTCTGCAACAGCGGGTTGGGGCCGGGGCCGTTGTAGCCCGGCGGCACGTCTACCTTCCGGAAGGGCTGGGCCAGATCCAGGTTGGGCCAGTTGAACATCAGCACGAAGAAGAAGAGGCACACGATGAACAGCACCGCCATGGCCCACCCCACCAGCGGATCATCCAGTCGGTGGCGGAACTTCACCGCCACCAGCACCAGATAGCCGGCCAGGATGAGGGCCCACAGCAGGATGGAGCCCTCCAGGGCGGCCCACAGGGTGGCCACATTGAACAACGCAGGGGTGGCGTGGCTGCCGTTCTCGGCCACGTACGACACCGAGAAGTCACGGGTGATGAGGGCTCGCTCCATGGCGAACACCGACAAGGCGGCCCCGCCCAGCACCAGCCAGGCACAAAGCTGCACCCTGTCGAGCCGGCGGGCGGCCACCATGACCACCCCAATGGCCGACGAGGCCATCGCCACCGAGATGCCCAGAACCCCCAGGGTTATGTTCACTGCCTCAGCTCACCTTTGGCGAGGCAGCGGTGGCCAGTCACTCGTACTGCCCGCGCTCTTCGGCGTCGTCGATGCGGTCTTGGTTCTCCACCCGGTAGTCGTTGTCGTGCTTGACCAGCATCCGGTCGCTGGCGAAGTACCAGCCGTCGTCGGCCGCCCGGGCATATTTGCTGCTCATTACCCAATGGCCGTCGATCACCACCGGCACCTCGGGCTGGAACTGGTCTGACACCCCGCCGGTGTGGACCACGTCGGCCACCACCCCGTCGAGGGTCACCGAAAAGGCCACCGCGGGGCGGCCGTCGTCCAGAGTGATGTTCTGCGGCGTCCCGCTCACCGGCGAGCCGATCATCCGGAACCGGTCGTCGCCCAGCTCCTCCCGGCGCTCCACCGCGTCGTCCACCTCGCGGAACACCAGGGTGGCGTCGGCCAGCACCCGCCATAGCACGATGCCAATCACCACCGCTACCAAGGCCACCACCAAAATCGGTCCCCACCGGCGGATGCCCCGACGGGCAGGTCGGCCCGGCCGGGGGCTGAGGTCCATGGGCTCGCCCGGGTCGACGGCTTCTTCGGTGGGAGTGTCAGTCATCGGGCATCATCCAGCGACGGCGGTTCTCGGGTACCCGCCGGCTCAATGACCGGCCTCGCAATAGCACCCATCCGGCGTAGGCCAGCACCGCGCCCACCGAAATGCTCCAGCCGGCTATGAGGTAGCCAACGTGGGTCATGGCTGCTCTCCTTCGTGGTCAGCCCCGCTGGCTTCGGCCCGCCGCTCCGCCAGGGCTTCCTGCACTTCTAGCTCTTCGATCTGACTCTCCAGGTAGGCCGTGCGGAAGCGGTGTAGCAACAGCCAGGCGAAAAGCACCATGGCCACCGCAAACGAGAACGACAGGGTGAACAGCGTCTCGTCTCTGATCTTGCGGGCGGTAAGCGTGGACTGTTGGTGCAGGGTGCGGTTCTCCCACCAGTCCACCGACCGGTTCACGATCACGACATTTACCGCCCCCACCAGGGCGATCACCGCTGATCGGCGGGCCTTGACCGCCGCGTCGGCGGGAATTCGCCGCACCGCCAGATAGCCGATGAACACCAGCACCATCACCAGGGCGGTCACCTGCCGGACGTCGCCCCACTCCCACCAGGTCTGCCAGGTGGGACGGCCCCAGATAGAGCCGGTCACCAGGGTCAGCACCCCGAACACCACCCCGATCTCGGCCGAGGAGAGGGCCATCATGTCCCACCAGTCGGTGCGCCACCGCAGATAGGCCATGCTGGCCAGGAAAGTCAGCCCGAACCCGGTGTAGGCCAAGACGGCCGACGGCACATGCACGAACATCAGCCGCACCGCGTCGAACTGGCCCACCTTGTCGCCCTGCTCGGTCCAGCGGATGTCTTCGGGCACCCAGGCGAAGGCCAGCGCCACCAGCACTGCGAATCCGGCCAGCGCCAGCCAGCCCAGAACCTTGGTCGCCCGCGACGAAGTTGTCGCCGGAACGGCTGCTCTGTTAGCCGGTGACGAAGTGGTGACAGTGCTCACGCTTCCTCCAAGAGAGCCCCGTAGCTCAAGGCTCCGAATACCCCATAGATTGCGGCGAAACCGGCCAAAAGGCCCAACCAGGCCCAACCTTCGGCGCCGGCCACTCCGAACGCGTCTTGAAATGCCCGAGTGGCTCCGATTAGCACCGGGGCCACCACCGGCAACAACAGCACCGGCAGCAGGGTTTCGCGCACTCCGAGTCCGGCGACCAGCGCCCCATAGAGAGTGCCGGCGGTGGCCACTCCGGCGGCCGCAGCCAGCCCGGCGCACGCCAGCAGGCCGTACCGGTGCACGGTCACGTCGAACAGCAACACAACCCCTGCTCCCAACAGCACCTCCAGCACCACCAGCTGAATGGCAATTGCTGCGGCCTTGCCACCGAACACCGCGATGGGATCGATACCCGACAGCAGCAGCCGGTCGGCCGCCCCATCGGCCAGATCAACGGCGAACGAGCGGCCGATGGCCAACAGCGAGGCCAACAGCACCGTCACCCAGAACAGCCCGGGGGCATAGGTGCGCAGGGCCTCCTGATCGGTGTCGAGCGCAAAGGCGAACAGCACCAGAACCGTCACGGCAAACGGCACGATCTGGTTGAGTCCCACCCGAGAGCGCATTTCGATCCGCAGGTCTTTGCCCGCAATCAGCCACGCGTCACGAAACACGGCGGTCGTCCTCCGCATCCGGGGGGGCGTTGCGACTCGGCGGATCAACCGGCTCATCCCCGCTTCGCACCAGTCCTCCAACCACGCTCACCACCCGGGGCTCCAGCACCGCAATGCGCTCCAATTCGTGGGTGGCCAAAACCACGGTGGCTCCGGCCGCCGCTGCGCCCCGCACCAGCGAGTCCACGGTGTCGCGGGTCTGCTGGTCGAGGCCGGCGTGGGGCTCGTCCAGCAGCCACAGCTCGGGCCGGCGCACCACCAGCGAGGCGATGGAGGCCCGTCGGCGCTGCCCGGCCGACAGCCGGCCCACCCGAGTATCGGCTAGACGCCCGGTGAGCGAGAGCCGCTCCATGGCCTCTTCGACATCTTGGCGATGGGCCCCGGCTGCTTGGGCCCAGAAGTCCACGTTCTCGGCCACGGTGAGATCGTCGTACAGCCCGGTGCGATGGCCCAACAGCGCCACCCGGCGCCGCACCATGCGGCGTTCTTCACTGAGATCGTGGCCCAGCACCCACCCCTGCCCCGAGTCCAGCGAGCACAATCCGGCGCACAATCGCAACAGGGTGGTCTTGCCCGCCCCGTTCGGCCCTTTGAGCAGGACGATCTCCCCCGGCGAGATGTCGAGATCGACGCCGGCCAAGGCGGGAAACCGCCCCAATAACGTCACAGCGGACCGGAGCCGGACAGCAGATTCCACAACTCCATTCAGGCTACAGGGGCACTCTCATAGGGCAGAAACCAAGCAGTCCGGGCAGAAATTCGCCGGCTGGCCGAGGTTACAATAATTGCCCCAGAAAATTGCTTGCCCGTAAGCCGGTGTCGGGCTAGCTTTCGGGACTAGCCCTGATGGGCGGGGAGAGTGGACCTCCCCGCCCTAAGGCTCGCCCTAGCCAGGGGCAAGCCCTGCTCGGATTATTCCAGTGGGGCTTGCCTAAGTCAATAGTGAATGAAATTTACTGAAATGGGCGTATCTCCTCCCCCTCATCCGCTCGCCTGCACACCGATGCCTTAGCATCCACGATGTGTTCGCACTGGTTACCGAGAAGGCCTACGGGCAACACCGGTCCCATTTCGATGCGCTCGACCAAGAGGGCCATGGCCTCAAGTGGCTGCGTTTGGCCGACGACGGCCAACTCGATGCACCGCCCGATGCCCACCCCGAGGTGGGATGGCTGTCGAGTGATGTGTTCTTCGGCGGGTTGGTCGAGCGGTTCTTCGAGATTGCGGAGCAATCCCCCGATTTCCGCTGGCTTCAGTCGGCCGCCGCCGGGGTGGACTTGGATGGGTACCAGCGGTTGATGGACCGTGGCGCCCGAATCTGCAACGCCCACCTCACCGCCATCCCTATCGCCGAGTACGTGCTGCGGGCGGTACTCGATGTGTTCCAAGACGCCGAGCGCTGGCGAGCGGCCCAAGCCGATGGCCGCTGGAAGCACCACAACTTCCGAGAGGTGTGGCGATCCCGATGGCTGATAATCGGGCTGGGGGCCATCGGCGCAGAGACGGCCCGCCGGGCCCGGGCGTTCGAGGCCCACGTGACCGGCGTGCGCCGCCACCCCACCGGCAACGAGCCGGTTGACGCCATGATCGCGCCGGTCGATGTGCCCGGCGCTCTGCCCGAGGCCGACGTGGTGGTGCTGGCCGCGCCCGCCACCCCCGACACCGAGAACCTGGTTGACGATGCCTTCCTGTCGGCCATGAAGCCGGGATCGGTGCTGGTGAACATCGCCAGGGGCAAGCTGATCGACGACGAGGCCCTGCTGCGGGCCTTGGACGGCGACCGCCTGGCCGCTGCGGTCTTGGATGTGTTCAACACCGAGCCCCTGGAGCGCGACCACCCGTATTGGACTCACCCCAAAGTGGTGCTCACCCCCCACTCTTCCGGCGGGGGCATCGGGCGGTGGGAGCGGGGTGCCGAGCTGTTCTGCGACAACCTTCGCCGACTGCTGGCCGGCGAGCCCCTCGTCAACGAGGTGACAACGATGGAGCTCCTCACCACCGACTTGCCCTTCGCGCTGGGCCAGCAATGAGCAAACCACGAGGCGCTCTCGACGGACTCCGGGTGCTGGACATCTCGTCGTTTCTGGCTGCTCCCCAAGTGGCCACCTTCCTGGGCGATTTCGGCGCCGACGTCGTCAAGATCGAACCGCCCTCGGGCGAGGCCTTGCGCCGCATAGGGGCCAGCCGAAACGGAGAGTCGCTGGTGTGGGCCATGGTGTCGCGCAACAAGCGGGTCATCACCTGCGATCTGAACCGGCCCGAGGGACGCGACATCCTCCGCCAGTTGGTAGCGGAGGTCAATGTGCTGGTCCACAACTACTCCCCGGCCATGCTGGAGCGCTGGGACTGCACCTGGGAGCAGCTTCGAGCTCTCAATCCCAACCTGGTAATGGTGTCGGTCAGCCCCTACGGGCACACCGGCCCGCTGGCCGATCGGCCGGGCGCGGGCACCATGGCCGAGGCCTTCGCCGGTCTCACCCACATGACCGGGGCAGCCGACGGCCCGCCCATGCTCACCTCCATTCCGTTGGGCGACACCCTCACCGGAATTTTCGGCCTCATCGGTGCGCTGGTGGCGTGCTACGGGCGGGACGTGAACGGCCTCGGTGGCCAACACGTGGACGTGTCGATGTACGAGCCCATTTTGACCCTAATGGGCAGCACCCTGGCCGCCTGGGACCCCGACGGCGACGAGCCTCCCCCGATGAGGTTCGGCTCCCGTTTGGAGACCGGCGTCCCCCGCAACATCTACCGCACCGCCGACAACCGCTACCTGTGCCTATCGGGCACCACCGACCGCCAGGTGGAGCGCATTCTGGCTCTCACCGGGCGAGACGGCCCCGAAGACCAAGCCAAGTTCGCCCGCATGGCCGACCGCCTGGCCCACAACGACGAGCTCGACGCCCTGGTGGCCGACTGGATCGCGGAGCGACCGCTGAAAGAGGCCGTCGCCGTCTTCGTCGAAGCCCGCATCCCGGTGGCCCCGGTCCACGACTTGCCCGGCTTGCTGGCCGATGCCCAGGTACAGGCCCGCAACAGCGTCACCCTGGTCGACCACCACGTGCTGGGGTCGGTGCCCATGGCCGCGCCCGCACCCATCCTGAGCGAAACCCCCGGCACCATCAACCACCCCGGCCCCCCAATCGGCGCCCACAATGCCGAGGTTTATGCCGAGCTGCTCGGCTGGGACGACGACCGTCTGGCCCAAGCCCAATCCGACGGGGTGGTCTGACTAACCTTCGCCCACCTCTTAAGACGCGCGCAGCGCAGAAAGGTGCAGACGATGACTCCAGAGGAAGTGGCCGCGGCCACCGCTACCCCCGTTGGCGCCCTTGGGCGCAGCTATTTCTTTGCCGATGTTGTGAGGGAGGCAATGGCCGAGTCTGGATTCACCGGAATGCCCGGCTATGTGGGAGGCCGAGGCGGCGTGCTCGGGGATGTGGACTCAGACGTGGTGGTCTCGGCGTTTGCCCTGTTCAATCCGGCCATTGTCGAGATGGGTTGGAACCAGACCAAAGAGCAAGGGTCGCCGTCTGATGCCGCCGCGGCCTTCGCGGTCGGCCTGGGCCGGTGGGCCGCCGACACCTTCGCTCACCTCGACGGACTGGATGAATTCGCCGCTGCCACCCGCACCGTGTTCGACGCCGCGGTGCCGATGAGCCAGGCGCTGTACGCCGGGTGGCGGGCCATGCCGGTGCCCGACGATCCGGCGGCGGCCACCGCCTTGTCCCTCCAAATCCTGCGAGAGCTGAGATTCGGGTTTCACGTGCATGCGCTGAGCGCGGTGGGAATGGCTCCAGTGGACGCCGTCGTTGCCCAGTCCGGACCCCAGCAGGCCCAGATGTTTGGCTGGAGCGAGCCATTTCCCGACCCCGAGTCGCTCAAGGCGGTGCATCGACAGGCCGAGGAAATCACCTCAGCCCGGATGAATGAGGTCTACGAGGCCATTGACGCCAGCCAACGGGCCCATGTGGCGGCCACCGTCGGGGCTATCGCTGAGATCGCACTCGGGTAACCGAGATCAAGCACCGCTAGACGTCCAGAACTGACAGCCGACCCCGGGCCTCGAACTCAGCTCGGATCGCGTCGGCGTCGTCGGAAGCCAGCCGGCGATAGCCTTGCCCGTCGCGCACCCAAGTCTCGTCGTCCGATTCCCAGCGCTCTCGTCGCAGAGTGCGCTTGAGGATCTTGTTGGTCTCGGTCTGAGGCAGGGTGTCGGCCCAGCGCACATAGCGAGGCGTCCACTTGGTGCCCAGGTCGTCTTGGCCGGACAAGAACTCGATGAACTCCTCCGGGTCGAAAACCGAACCCGGGCGGCGCACCACCGCGGCCATCACCTCGTCGCCCACCGAAGGGCTGGGCACGGCGTAGACCGCGGCCAGGTCGATATCGGGGTGGCGCACCAGAATGCGCTCCACAGGGGCCGCCGCGAAGTTCTCCCCGTCCACCCGCAGCCAATCAAAGTTCCGCCCCGCGAAGTACACGAACCCATCGGCGTCCCGATAGGCCAGATCTCCCGACCAGTAGATGCCCCCATGGGTGCGCTCCTCATCGGCTTCGGGGTTGTTCCAATAGCCCTCGAACGTGGGCGCCGACACCATCGACACCAACTCGCCGATGGCCTCATCGGGGTTGAGCAGCTTGCCGGTGTCATCGAACACGGCCAGCGGCGCCTCCTCGCCGGTATCGGGATCGAGGATCTTCACGGTCTCATCGGCCCGTCCCAGGGCATTGGGCGGGGTGTCGGGGGTGCGGCTCACCGCCACACCTCCCTCGGTGGAGCCGTAGGAGTCCTCCACCGGCACCCCGAAACGGCGGGAGAACCGCTCTAGGTCATGCACCGCGCCCTCGTTGCCGAACACGATGCGCAAGGTGTTGTCGGCATCGTCGGGCTGTTCGGGGGTGGCCAGGATGTAGGTGAGGGGCTTGCCCACGTAGTTGAAATAGGTGACGCCGAATCGGCGCACGTCGGGCAGAAAGCCCGATGCGGAGAATCGGCGCCGGAAGGCCCCGACACCCCCCGCAGCCAGACACGGCACCCACCCGGCCATCAGCGCGTTGGAGTGGAACATGGGCATGGCCTGGTAGAACACGTCTTCGGACGTGAGCTTTCGCATCTCGGTGATCACCTCGCCGATCCGAGCCAGACGGGCCTGCGAGCAGATAGCCGCTTTGGGATCGCCGGTGGTGCCCGAGGTGAACAGCAGCAAGTAGGGGGCCAGCGGATCAATGTCGGCATCGGGGGGCTCAGCTCCGGAATAGGGAGCCAACGCGGCAGCCCACTCCGGGGAGTCCACATCCAATACCCGGCCGTTGGCCGCTCCCAGATCCAACCCCTCCAACAGCCCACGGTGGCGGCTCTCGGTGATGATGATGCCGCAGTCGGCATGGGTGATGTCGCGGGCTAGCTCCGCGCCCTGCCGGGTTGGGTTGATACCCACTACCGCCGCCCCGGCCACCGCCGCCGCCCCAAGCAGCATGGAGTACTCCGGACCGTTGTCCAGGAGCGCACCGACATGGAACGGCCCTTCCGACCGGCCGTCCAGCAAGAGATGGCCACGAGCCACGCATCCGGCAGAGAATTCCCGATAGGTGTATCGCTCGTCCTCGAACAACATGGCCAGGCTGTCGTCGTCAGCCCGACTCAGCACCAGATCTCGAACGGTGGGGAGGGCTTCAGCAGGGGCGTCCACAACCGGGGATCGTAGACAGGCCGAGAGTGCCTTCTAAAACGCAGACGGGTCGAGGAGGAGGGGATCCAAGGGAATCGACAGCCCAGAGGCAAACCCGGTCCCGGTCCGAGCCAGCAGCGAGCGGGAGACAACCACCGGTTGGCTGGCCTCCACCAGGAGCGCGAAAGAGCCACTCTCGGTCAACCGGTCAACCGGGACGACAAGGCGGCTGTGCGGGGCCACCTCTCGGGGATTGAGCTGGGCGATGGGAGTGATTCTCCCGTCGACAACCTCCGACACAGTTACTTGGGCAATGGAATTAGGCGAGGCGTTGACTACCACCAACGCCACATCAGCGTCCCCGGCCCCATTCCACGCAATCAGGTGGCTCCTAGCATGCACCGGAGTCCCGACGGTCGCCGCCACCCCCGCAGGGGATGATGCGGCCGACCCGGCCACTACCCGCTCGGCCACGATCGGAACCCCGTTGTACACCTGCACAGCGGCCCAAAACCCAACACCCTTGGCCACAGAGTCCCCTGCGCCATAGGCAAAGGGCGCGGAAGGCAGAGGGTAGATCTCCTGATTCCCGAAAACGAGGGCCACTCTTTGCTGGGCAGGCACCCTCAGCTCAAACGGTGGCAATGCGTCGCCGATTTCGGAGGGATCCAATCGAATCCTGACGTCGGCGGCCGCCTCCCGATCGGTCGGGTTGTACAAGACAATGTGCTCGGCCGCCCCCTCGTCAGCCGGCCCAGTGGGAAAGACCCATTGCGTCCGGGTTTCCGGCACCCCCGGCCCGGCGGTCAGCCCTTCCAGTCCCTCGCTGCCATCGAATAGCTGGAGCCTCCCGGCGACAATCCGCCCAACCTGCGTCTCCATGGTGGTGGAGACTGACGAGAAGCGAGGCACCAAGTCGGTGGCATTCACGACTACCAGCGACCGGGCCGGAACCAGTACCCCGCGGAGGGCATGCGGTTCCCGGAGCCCCTCATCGGTGGAGAAGGTGAACTTCACCACTGCCCTCTCTGGGAAGGGGTTGAAGAGGGTGAAGACCAGTCGGGCGTCCCGCCGAGTCGATCCGGCCGCGAAGTACCAGGTCTCTGAGGAGCGGGAGGCGCAAGGTACGACGTCCATGCCGGTGGGCCCCTGCACCCGTTGTTCCACCACAACCGAGCCGGAGTCCACCTCCACCAGTGCGGCGGTGTATTGCGACTCCACAATCTCGGCGAGTCGGAGGGAGGACTGTGACTGTGCTGGCACGTTCAACAGCACCTTTTCGGGATTTGCCCGCGGCGATGCCGATCCGATCGGCGTCGTCGGAAAGACCGATATCTCCGCGGCGACCGCAACCCCGGTCGGATTGGCCACGATTACCGTGTGGTCGGCGAACTCGCCCGGAAGCGAGGTTCCCTCGGAGCAGTACCAGACACTCCCTTCAGCGTCCGGGCCGGGAGCCGCGCTGATTGCATTCCGGGTGGGCTGGACCAATCCCCCGTCAGAGTCGTCATCGCCACGGTCGGCCACCGCCAGCCCAATCACCGTCGCCAGAGCAATCACCACCAAGGGCCAGCGCATCACTCGGCCGCTCACCGAGCAGACCTCTCATCAGCCAAATCGGTGATATCCAATCGGCGACGCTTGTCGCCGGTGCTGAGCCGGGCTATCCCCACCAGGCCCACTACCCACAGCGCGATCTGCACCAACAGCAGCAACCGGTTCAGATCCGAGTTCCCGCCATCGGGCGGGGAGCCGATGGCGGCGCGGAGATCCTCGTGACTTGCCGCCGTGTTGTGATAGGTGGCTATGCCCGCAGTGAGTCCGCCCGGCACCAAGTCGAGTTGGCTGTCGAGCATGTCGAACAACCAATCGGGAGCGCTTTGTGACAGCTCACCGTAGGGCGGGGGGGCTAAGCGCTCGGGCACCAATATTGTTCCGATTCCCCACCGGGACAGCTCGGCCCCTAGTCGGCTAGTACCCGACTCAGGTGCTTGCAGCACGGCATCGGCCACTTGGCTGGTGCGGTTGTCCAATCGGCCGACCCACCGCTGGGCCACCGAGGGAAACTCCACTCCATCGGAGATCGCGAACGACAGGTGTCCGTCCAGATTCCAACTGGCCAGCGGCAGCACGTCGGGATGGCCGAGCCAGAGAATCCGATGCTCAGCGGCCCTGTCATTTTCGGAAAACGGAGCAACGTCGGAGTAGTCGTCGCGGGTTGCATTCCAGTCGCCGCCCGAAACGACAGCCAGAGCCGGCAGCATCCCGGCCACCAACGCGGCGACGGCGGTGAAGGGCACAACCTGACGCCACCCGAAGCGATGGCGGCGAATGTCCACCAAGAAGGCGGCCACCCCCATCGACACCGCGATGGCCAAGCCCACTGCGCCGGGTACCTGTATCACTTCGGGCCGGGGCAAGGGCACCGGCGACCAGTCCTGCTCGGCCACCAGGGCCACCGCGGCGCTGCCCAGGTACAGCGTCCACCCTCGTACCGCCCATGCCAGCCGGGAGTCATGGGCCAAAGCGAGAGGGAGCACCGCGGCCACCGGCAGGGCCCAACCAAGGCGATTGTCGCCGAATGGCCCGGTGTCGAAGCGCAGGATCTCAGCCCAAGAATTCCCCCCGTTTCCCCCTGGCCGATCGCCGAGCAACGTGGGCAGGCTGTCGGCCAGCCAAGGCAGGTTCAACACCGCGGCCACCGCCGCTCCGGCCACCGCCACCGCCACCATGCGGGTCATGCCCTTGACAGTCCCGGCAATGAGCGACCCCAGAATCAGACCGGCCAGCAAGAGGCCCATGACGATGAGTGCCTCTGAGGCCAGCGCACCGGCCAAGCCGAACAGCAGCCCAACCGCCAAGGCCTCCCGCAAGACAGATGGGGGGCGCAAGCCCGGCCCCGGGCTTCCCCCCACCGTCCCATAGGGGGCCAGGCACGATCCGGCCAGCACGGCGCGCAAGAGCCAGGGCACCGCCCCGTACATGAGCAAGGCGCTCCAAGCCCCGTTGGCCAATGCGTTGTAAGGCACCGGATTGGCGAGGTACACCGCCAGCGCCACGCCTTGGATCCACAGGGAGTCGAAGGGGCGCATGAGCCGCCACAGCCCCAGCGCTCCCAGTGGAACCATGCCGACGATCAACACTGTGCGCAGCAGATCGGTCTGCCCCAAGAACAACCAGCTCAGCAAGGTCAGAACTCCCAAGCCGGTGGGAGCAAACCCATCCTGCCCCAGTCCCACGGGTCTGGAGTCGCTCCACCAATTGCTCAAGAGATCAGAACTCGACCCCAGCAGGGCCATATCGCCCACCGCGGGAATGCTCCCGGCGACCAAATCCCGAGCCCCCAAAAGGACCAAGATCACGGTGGCGATCCCCACGAGCAGCGGGGCTCGGGACTGGCTCAACCGGGCCACCAGGGTGCTTCCCGTCGAGGTCCCGTCTTCCCCACTGCTCCTCCAGCTCGTCAATAGAGCGGCCAGAGGGGCAAGGCCCCGGGACTGCGAGAGGCGGATGTGGGAATCTCCAACGTGGCGGGATTGCCCGACGGCCTGCCGTCGTCGCCGTATCGACCCCAGTCGGACCAGGTTGTATCCCCACGATGCTCCGATCTGGCGAGCCTGGCGCAAATGCCCGGTTACCAGCGAGGCCAGCAGCTCGATGGCCGAGAGCGCCATCGCCTGAGGAATCACCCGGACCGAATGCCAGACTCCGTAAACCGACAACAGGGTTCGAATCCGATGGCGGCGAACCAGCCGTTCGGTTTGGGTCCGAGAAATGCGATCGGCCAGTCGCTGGCGATGACGGACCACCGCGGTTGGGGCCACCATGACACGCGCCCCCACCGTGCGAGCCCTCCAACACAAGTCAACATGCTCGTAGCAGAACGACATCTCCGGGTCGAAGCCGCCGACGGCCCGAAAGAGGTCGCCGCGCACCAACACGCAACCTCCCGGCACCGCGAACATCTCCTGGACGACATCGTGCTGCTCCTGATCGAGCTCGCCCACCTCAACCGAGGGAGTCGAAACCCCGGTCTTGTCCACCATTAGGCCGACTTGGAGAATGCGGCTGGGTTCGTCCCAGTCCACGTACTTGGGTCCGACAATTCCTGCGTTGGAGCGCACCGCCTCATGGGCCAGCAGTCGCAGGGTGTTCGGCGCCAGCGCCACATCATCGTGGCAGAACACGTAGAAGTCGGGAGCAGGGTCGGCGTCCGACAGCACTTGATTGGCCGCCGGGCCGAATCCGGGATTGGAGTCGAGCCGGTGGACCACAGCCTGGGGCAAGAAGTGCTGCACCCGTGCCGTGGAGTCCGAATCGCTGCCGGCGTCCACCACAGTCACATCCACTACGGGAAGATCTTGCGCGGCAATCGACTCCAGCGTCTCGTCGAACCACAAACCAGGATCGTGGCTCACGATTACCACGTGAATCCTGACGTCGGCCTTGGCCTCCATCAGGGTTTGTCGGAGTTGCGGCTGACGAACTCCCGCAGCGCCTCAGCGAGAGCCGGGGCCTGCTCAACTGCGTCCGAAAGCACCTTCAGCACCGACTCGGGAACCTGGCCCGCCAGTTCACCGACCGCGTTGCGCACGTCGTCAGGCACTTGATCGGCCAGATCGGAGAAGGCGTCTCGCAGTTCTTCGGGCAGCTGCCCAACCAGGTCCATTCGGGCGGCCTGGACGCGGTTTATGACCAGCAGGCCGAGTCCCACCGCGGTGTATATGCCATTGCGAATGCACTCAACCAGCGGGTCTTCCTCCGACACCGGCTCCTCGACCGGTTCGTCAACTGGCTGCGGATCGCCCACCTCAACACCGTACCGGCCCGTCCTGCAACAAAAGAGGCATGCCGCAGAGCACTTGGCATCCGCCATCGGGCACAGCAAATGCACGCGAGAAGTGGCACACTCGTTGCGATGCGAGCCCTGGTCACCGGGTCGCGGGGTTTTGTTGGGACACACCTAGTTGCTCATCTGAATGCCTGCGCCGACGACGTAATCGAGGTGGATCGGGTGATCGGCAGCCCTCCCATCGAAGACGCCGGGGCCATTGCCGAGTTGATCGCCGAAACGAAGCCCGATGCGGTGTACCACTTGGCCGGCCAGAGCGACGTGGCCGCCTCGTGGAGCGATCCGATGGGCACATTCCTCGTCAACGCCGACGGCACCCTCAATGTCGTGCGAGCCTGCATCGACGCCGGAGTCGAGCGACTGCTGGCCGTCACCAGCAGCGACATCTATGGGATGGTCAGCCCCGACGAGCTGCCAATCACCGAACACGCCCCCCTTCGCCCGGTCAATCCCTATGCCGCCAGCAAGGCTGCGGCCGAAATGGTGTGCATTCAGGGTTTCTTGGGCCACGGGCTCGGCGTCATCCGAGCCCGAGCCTTCAACCACCTGGGCCCCGGCCAGAGCGAGCGCTTTCTCGCCCCGGCCCTGGCGGCCCGCATCGCCCGCAACGAGCTTTCCCGCACCTCCGTGGTCCCGGTTGGGAATCTCTCGGCCCGACGAGACTTCACCGACGTGCGCGACGTGGTCCGGGCCTACCGATTACTGGTGATCGACGGCGAACCCGGAGAGGCCTACAACGTGTGCTCGGGCCGCGATGTGGCTGTTTCCGAGATCGCCAAGATCCTGTTGGACCTCGCCAAGTTCCCTATGAGCCTCGAACAAGACGACCGCCTTTTCCGGCCGGTCGACTTGCCAGTGCAGAGGGGAGACAACGCCAAACTCCGGGCGACCGCCGGCTGGGCCCCAGAAATAGACCTAACCGATACCCTGACCGACACCCTTGAAGATGCCCGCAACGCTCAAACCAGCCAAACTGGTGATTCCCATGACTGAGCGAAGAGCGCTGATCACCGGGATCACGGGCCAAGACGGCTCGTATCTGGCTGAGTTCTTGCTCGACAAGGGCTACGAGGTTGTGGGACTGGTCCGGCGGTCGAGCATGGTCAGCTTCGAGCGCATTGCCCATCTACAGAACCAGATCACCATCGCCAGCGGTGACCTTTTAGACGAGGCCTCTCTCATCGAGGCGCTGAAGCACCACCGCCCCACCGAGGTGTACAACTTGGCGGCCCAGTCGTTCGTGCAGACCTCGTTCGGACAGGCGGTGCTCACCGGAGAGACCACTGCACTGGGAGTGACCCGGCTGCTGGACGCCATCCGCATCGTCGATCCCTCCATTCGCTTCTATCAGGCGTCCAGCAGCGAGATGTTCGGCAAAGTGCGGGAGGTTCCCCAAACCGAGGAGACCCCCTTCTATCCCCGCAGCCCATACGGAGTGGCCAAGGTGTACGGCCACTGGATCACGGTGAACTACCGGGAGAGCTACGGGCTGCACGCCAGCTCGGGCATTTTGTTCAACCACGAATCCCCCCGGCGGGGGCTGGAATTCGTCACCAGGAAGATCACCCACGCGGCGGCTTCCATCTTTCTGGGGCGCCAGAGCGAGCTTCGCCTGGGCAACCTCGACTCCAAACGCGACTGGGGATTCGCTGGCGACTACGTGAAGGCCATGTGGCTGATGCTCCAGCAGGACGAGCCCGGCGATTACGTGGTGTGCTCGGGGGAAACCCACTCGGTGCGGGAGTTCTGCGAGCTGGCCTTCGCCCATTTGGGCATGGACTATCAGGACTTTGTGGTTATTGACGAGGCCTTCTTCCGCCCGGCCGAGGTCGACATGCTGGTGGGCAATCCCAGCCTGGCCACCTCGGTGCTGGGCTGGCACCGGGAGGTCGGATTCCAAGACCTCGTGGCCATGATGGTGGACGCCGACTTGGACCTGCTCCAGGGGAAGCTGAAGGGGATTTCTTGACCAAACCTGTCAGATGCTTGTCCGAGGGGATTTCTTGACCCCAAGTGTGGTCACGCTTGCTGGAGGGGTGGGGGCGGCCAAGCTGCTCACCGGTTTGATCCGGGCTCACCCGCCCAACGACCTGCTGGCGGTGGTCAACACCGCAGACGACACCGTGCTCCACGGCCTCCATGTGAGCCCCGATTTGGACACTGTGGTGTACACGCTGGCCGGGGCGGTCAACCCCGACACCGGCTGGGGTTTGGCTGGCGAGACCTGGCAGGCCATGGACGCCTTGGACCGCTACGGCGGGATCACCTGGTTCCGCCTCGGCGACCGCGACCTGGCCACCCACCTGTACCGGACCCACCGATTGGGCCAAGGGGCTGACCTGGCCGCCATCACTGCGGAGATCGCCGCCGCGTGGGGTCTCGAGCTGGCCGTGTTGCCGGTAACCAACGACCGGATCGAGACCAGGGTCACCACCGCCGACGAGGGCGAGATCGGCTTCCAGGACTACTTCGTGCGCCGCCGCCACAACGTGGCCGTGTCTGCGGTTCGGGTGGCGGGGTCGGAGCGGGCCCGGCCTTCTCCGGGGCTCCTCGAGGCCCTGGCTGCGGCCCGGCTGATCATCATCGCCCCGTCCAACCCCATCGTTTCCATCGGACCGGTGCTGGAAGTTCCCGGTGTGCGACGGGCGGTAGCCGACCGCCGGGACGCAGTGGTGGCGGTTTCGCCCATCGTGGGCGGCGCCGCGCTCAAGGGCCCCGCCGATCGGCTCATGCGAGAGCTCGGCCATGAATGTTCGGTGGTGGGCGTGGCCCGGCTGTACCGGGACGTGGCCGCCACCCTGGTGATCGACGAGGCCGACGCCCATTTGGCCGACGATGTCGAGGCGGAGGGCGTGGCCTGCGTGGTAGCCCCGACCATCATGGACGGCATAGAAACGGCGACCGACCTGGCCCGAGTAGTCCTGGGATACTCGGCTGAGGGAGCCCAAACATGAGGCTCGAGATTTTCGGTGTGGAGGGATTGCCGGAGATCGAGGCAGGAGATGACTTAGCCGGGATGATCGCCGAGGCGGCCGACCTGGCCGACGGTGACGTGGTGGTGGTCACCCAGAAGATCGTCTCTAAAGCCGAGAACGCCATGGTCGCGGTGGACCCCGACGACCCCTTGTCGCACAAGCCGGTGGTGGAGCAGGAGTCGGTCCGGGTGCTTCGGCGGCGGGGCGATCTCGTCATCAGCGAGACCAAGCACGGATTTGTCTGCGCCAACGCCGGGGTCGACCGGTCCAACGTGGACTCCAACCAGGCCGCCCTTCTGCCCGACGACCCCGACCGCTCGGCCCGACGGATTCGCGACGGGATCAGGGCCCGTTCCGGAGTGGAGGTGGGGGTGATCGTGTCCGACACCTTCGGGCGGCCTTGGCGGCGGGGGGTGGCCGACGTGGCCATTGGCGCGGCCGGTGTCCGCCCCATTCTCGACCTGAGGGGGACTCCCGACGCAATGGGAAGGGAGCTTCAGGTGACCGAGGTGGCCATCGTGGACGAGCTGGCTGCCGCGGCCGAGCTGGTCATGGGCAAGACCGACAACGTCCCAGTGGCCGTTATTCGGGGGATTGACCCGGCCTGGTTCGGTTCCGGGAACATCCAAGCGGACTTGGTACGCCCTCCTAACGAGGATCTGTTCCGCTAGTCGGCTACGGGCACCCGTTCTCCGTACAAGACCGTGGCCGGGGGAATTGCCGTGCCGTCCCCCACCACTGACAGATCGCGGAGGCAGGCTCCCGCGCCGATCTCAGCCCCGTAGCCCACGATGGAGCGCTCGATCACCGCTCCCCGGCCTACGCGGGCACCGGGAAGCAACGCGGAGTCGATAACTGACGCCCCCGAAGCAACGACCGCACCCTCCATCACGATTGAGCCTTCAACCGCAGCATCGGATGCAACCTCGGCCGACGCATCAACCCAGCCGCCATCAGACAACGCCTTCTGTACTTCCAGATAGGCCTCCGGTGTCCCGGTATCCACCCAAAACCCGTCCCATGCCAAGGCATACATTCCTCCCCCATCCACCAGCTGCGGAAACACTTCCCGTTCGATGGACGCCCGGGACCCCTCGGCCACCGAGTCCAGAGCGGTGGGCTCCAGGGCGTATATCCCCACGTTTATCTGGTTGCTGGGGGCTTGGCCGACCGGAGGCTTCTCCACGAACTCCCGCACCCGACCGTCGGGCTCGCACACCACCACACCGAAGCGGGAAGGGTCGGCCACCGGCGCCAGCGCTATGGTGGCCAGCGCATCGGAGCGGCGGTGCAATGACAACAGATCTTCCAGGGGAAACTGGTGGATCACGTCACCGTTCACGGCGATGAATGTGTCATCTACCTCGGCCATCCGAGCCGCGAAGGCGATGGCCCCGGCGGTGTCGAGCGGTTCGGGTTCTACTGCGTAAAAGAGCTCCACCCCGGCGCAGCGATGCTGGGGATAGGCAGCCTCGAATGCGTCCGGCCGATAGCCGAGAGACAGAACCGCTCGAGTGATCCCCTGCTCACCCAGACGCCCCACCACATGCTCGATCATGGGCCGGTCGACAACCGGAAGCATCTGCTTTGGACGGGTCAGGGTAAGAGGCCGAAGTCTGGTGCCGAATCCGCCGACCAGAACAACCGCGTCCATGTAAGTGGTTCGCCCGGCTCAGCCGCCGTCTTCCACCCTGACGCCCGGAACGTTCTCATCGAGGTTCTCGTCGAACTCGACCGGCCCTTCGGGCTGGGAGAGGTCGGCCACCAGTGACGGCGACACCGCGAGAAGGTCGTTGACCGTAAGGGGAAGCGGCACTACCGCGTCTCGGGGCGCCAGCGCGATGGTGAAGGCCTCGCCGTCCTTCTTGAAGCGGACATCTCCGAAGTCGTCGTAGATGCGCTCATCGGGCTCCGCGGCCAACGCCGTGAGGGCGTTGGACCAGCGCACGATCTGCATCACCGCCGGCTGCCCATCGCACACCGCGTCAACCGCGCTGATCACGCCGAATTCGGCCGCGGTGATCCCGTTCTGGTCCATGGTGACAAACATCGCCTCGAAGAACTTGGCCATGACGGCGTCCTCGCCGGCGGCGTTGGCGGTGAACGGGTGGATGTGGATCAGCCCGTCGGAGTGGGAGTGGATGCCTTCGGGGTCGTAGGGATAGCCCTGGCTGTTCCTCCGGCCCTCGAATATGGGCTGATGCGCACCGCCCTCGCCGTCGGTGCAATCCCACACGGTGTAGGCCGAGTGCCAGTGGTCGCTGAGGCCGGGGCGGGACTCGGCGTCGCGCTGGGTGCGGGCGATGGCCACCACGGCGACTCCGATCAGGATGATGAGCACCACCACAGCGGGAAAGCCGATGATCCGGCGCTGCTGTCCCAAGCCGCCCATCGACGCGGCCCGCGCCACCTTTCGTGAACCAGAGGCTCTTGCCACGATTTACCACGCTACCCGGCCCGGACCCCCAACCCACACCTGTAGCCAGGGCCGGAGTGTCGCTAACCCACCAGCTCCTGAAACAGCTCTATGTATCGGCCGGCAAAGGACACTCCGCCCCTACTCCACCAGCTTGCCGAACAGATCCAGGTATCGATCGGCGATCTCCTGGGGACCCTCGGCTTGGGCTGCGAATGATCTCCCCCGGCGCCCCATCTCGGCGAGGTCATCAGGGTCAGCGACCATTTCGGCCAGTGCGGCGCAGAAGGCGTCGGGGTCGTCGGGGTCCACCGTCCGGCCCGCCCCGGAGTCAGCCAGCAGCCTCTCCACTTCGCTTCCCCGGTCCACGCTGGCCAGCACCGGGCGGCCTGCGGCCAGCACCGAATACACCTTGGAGGGCACGCTGGTGGTGCCCAGTCCAGCTCGCAGGAGCACCAGGTGCAGATCGGCGGCGGCCAATACCTCTCCGAGGCGCTCCGGCGGCTGCCAGCCCACCAGGTGCAGGTTGTCCAGCCGCTCGGCCGCAGCAGCCACCGTGGCGCGGGCCACCCCGTCGCCGTTGACCACGAACTGCACGTCGGTCCGACCCTGGTCGGCAAAGCGCTGTGCCGCAGCCACCACCATCTCCAAGGGCTGGGAATGGCCTAGGTTGCCGGCGTACATCACCACGGTGCTGTCGGCGTCCTTCAGCCCGAGATCGGCCCGATACGAATTGAGGCGATCCGCTGGCTTGATGCGCCCGGCGTCGGCTGTGTTGGGGATTACCACCACCTTGTCCGGGTCGACGTCGGAGCCCAGCTTGGCCCTCACGTTCTCAGCCATACCCTCCGACAGAACGGTGACCGCCGCGGCCCTCCGGTACACCCAGCGCTCCAGTCGAGAGGCCGCAGCCGCCACTCGGGGGCTGCGCAGAACACCGGTCTCCACCGCGGCGTCGGGAAAAACATCCTGCACGTTGAACACCAAAGGCGCCCTCCCCCGCCAGGCGGCCGCCCGCCCCGCAACGCCCAGGGTGATGGGGGGCGACATGGCAAACACCACATCGCAGCGGCCGGCCGAGATCGCAGCATCAATGCCGGCCAGCGCGGTGAATCCGGCAAACCCGGCTGCCCGGGCCATCAGCCGTCGCTTGTTGGAGGGAAACGGGTGCCAACGCCGGATTCGCCCCCACGGCTCCTGCTGGGAGCGCACCAGCCGCCCCTTCCAACCCTCGGCCACCGCGTGGTCCCGATACCACGGAAGGCTGGTGATGATCTCCACCCGGTGGCCGCGGGCCGTCCACTGTTCGCAAATGGAGGTCATCACCTCTCCGGTGGGGGCAGTGTCGGGCTCATAGTGCGGACAAAGCACCAGGATGGACAGCGGTTGCTCGCTCATCTGCTCAGCGCCTGGTCCAAAGCCTTGCTGCGCCTACTCACTGTGCCGCCATCTGTCCGTACAAGTCGCATAGCTCCGTTACCGGATCGAGCTCGGCCAATTGGCCAACCCGGAACGCCCCCGCCTCGCTCAATGCCTGGCGGGCGTCAGGATCGCCCATAAGCTCGCCGATTGCTCCAGCCCACAATTCAGCGTCGTCGGCGTCCAGCAACCGCCCGCCTGAACCCACCACCTCGGGCAGAGCACCGGCATCGGCCGCCACCACCGGACAGCCCCGGGCCATGGCCTCCACTACCGGAAGGCCATACCCCTCGTACTTTGACGGGAACACCACAGCCACGGCCTGTCGATACAAGCCATCCAAGACGGCTCGAGGAATGCGGCCCAACCGGTGCCACCGGCCTCCCACTCCGAGCTTGTCGGCAAGATGGTCGAGCTTGGCATCCAGCGGTCCGGGCCCTCCTGAGACAACCAAGGCCACATCCACCCCGTCGGCGGCCAAACGAGCCAGGGCCCGCAACAGCACTTCGTGGTTCTTGTGGGGGTAGGTCAACGCCGGATAAAGCACGAACGGGCTGGCCAAGTCGGGCGCCGCCGCGGCCAGGGGCATGTCCGAGTCAGCCGAGGAGGTGTCGACCGGGGCGGGAACGACGGTGACTCGCTGGGGATCCACCTTCAAGCGCTCTACCAGGCGACTGCGGCAGAACTCGCTCACGGTGACGATCGTCTCGGCTCGGCGCACCGACCACGGCAGCATCACCCGAAGGTACAGCCGCTTGACCAAGCCGAAGCGCTTGGGATGGTCCAAGGGCTGCAAGTCGTGGACGGTCACCACTGCGGGTTTCACGCCCACAAAGGGAACAGTGCCCCCAAAGTGGTGGACCACATCCAGATTGCGCCGGCGGCACTGGGCAGCCAGCCAAGTGTTCTCCACGAGTATCCGAAGCGGTCGCAGACTTCCCACCCGCGGCGTCACCACCTCGTGGCGCTCGGCCAGCCCCCGATGGGCCCTGGCAAACCCCCGAGGCGCGAACAAGATCAGCCGCACCGGCGCATCCAGCGGAATGGCCGATAGCAGCCTCACCGCATAGTCCTCAGAACCCCCCACTCGGCCCGGTCGCAACCACAGCAGGTTCACTCCAACGGAGACGGTGTGGTTCTCAAGCCCCGTCGAGTCCATCAATCCACGATCTCTTGGTAGACGTCGAGAAGTCCTTCCGCGGTGCGCCGCCAGGTGAACTCGGCGCGCGCCCGCTCCCGGCCATGCTGTCCCAATCGGGAGGCCTCCTCGGGGCTATCGAGCAACCCGGCCAGCGCATCGGCGATCGCCTGCGGTCGAAGGGGGTCCACCAGCACCCCGGCCGCACCGGCCACTTCCGCGGTGGCCCCCGTCGCCGAGGTGATCACCGGCGTCTCCTGCACCATCGCCTCCAGCACCGGCAAGCCGAACCCCTCGGTCAGACTCGGATAGCACACCGCCGCGGCAGCCCGCATCAGCGCCCGCTTGTCAGCTTCGGACACAAACCCCAGTCGCCGGATCGAATTCGGCAGATCATCGTTCAAGTTCGACTTCCACCCCGCCGGCCCGACCAACACCAGCTGTTCGGCGGAACGGTCCAGCGTTTGCCACGCCTCCAGCAACCCGCTGAGGTTCTTGCGAGGCTCCGCTGTTCCCACCCAAAGCACGAACCTCTCAGCCAGGCCATACCGCTTTCGGGCCCCCTCGGCTTCCTGCGGCGGCGCGACGCAGTCGTCGACCCAGTACGGGACTATGCGCACCCTGTCCGCACCTATTCCCGCTTTCAGGCAGTCATCCGCGGTGTGCTGCGACGGGCACAGCACGATGTCGGCATTTTTTCGGACCAGCTCCAATGACTGCGCGAAAAACCTCACACCCCTCGCCGTGAAGTGATCCGGATGGCGCAAAAATGCCAGGTCGTTGACCGTCACCGCCAGCGGCGCTGTCCGGGGGGGCACAGCCATGCCGGTGGCGTGTATTGCGTCCACTGGTCCGGTTGCCCGCTGTATTGAGGGCCACCGCATCTTGTGCCAGCAGCGATACAGGGCGACCCGGGGCAATCGAAGCTGGGCCACAGGCACGCTGGGGATGAACGGCTCTTCAGGAGGATTCCGGTGCCAGGCCGACACGCCCACCATCTCGGGCGGCGCCGCCAGACGCCCGAGGGCTTCCACGCATCCCAGTGCGGCTGTTGCCGTCCCCCCCGGCACTCGATGCCAGCACTGCTCCAGTGTGATTGCCACTCTCACTACACCGATTCTGCCAGCGCCGCGCCAATAAGTTCAGGCCACCGGGAAACGCTGCGCACGGCCAGGCAGATCTAATGGCCCGCGACCACCACAGGAGGCCCCGCATCTCCTAGTGTGTAAACCGATGAGCGGCTTCTGGGAGGGAAAGCGGGTTCTGATTACCGGAGGCACCGGATTCCTGGGCCAAGCAGTGTGCCGACTGCTCAACCAGGCAGAACCTTCTCTGATGGCCGCCCCCTCTAGCGCCGACTACGACCTGTGCGACGCCGACGATGCCCGGAGGCTCTTGGCCGACACCCAACCCGATGTGGTCATCCATCTGGCCGCCCGGGTGGGAGGCATCGGGGCCAACCAGGAGCGTCCCGCCGACCTCTACCTCGACAACCTGCTCATGGGCACCAACATCATCGAGCAGTGCCGGCTGGCGGCTACCGACCGGCTGGTTGTCGTCGGCACCATCTGCTCGTATCCCAAATTCACCAAGGTGCCGTTTGCGGAGGACTCCCTCTGGAACGGGTACCCCGAGGAAACCAACGCTCCCTACGGGATCGCCAAGCTGGCCCAACTCGTACAGCTTCAGGCCAATCGCGAACAGCATGGCCAGCAGGGCATCTATCTGATGCCCACCAATCTCTACGGGCCCGGAGACAAGTTCCACCCGTCGGTCTCCCATGTCATTCCCGCCCTCATGAAGAAGTGCGTCGACGCCGTGGAGGCGGGCGATGACAGCATCCAGGTTTGGGGAACCGGCACGGCCAGCCGGGAGTTCCTCTACGTGGACGACGCCGCCGAGGGCATCCTGCTGGCTGCCGAGCACTACCAGGAGGCAGAGCCGGTAAACCTGGGAGCCAACCAGGAGATCGCGGTCAAAGAACTGGTGGAGGACATAGCCGAAATCACCGGATTTGCCGGCCGGATCGAGTGGGATTCATCCCGACCCGACGGTCAACCCCGCCGCTGCGTAGATCCCAGCCGAGCCAAGGAGCTGTTCGGGTTCACAGCCTCCACCCCGTTCGCCGAGGGGCTGCTCCAGACCTACCAGTGGTACTTGGCCAACCGTCAGGAAGCCGAGTCTCGAGGGCTCTCCGCCACTCCGGAATAGTCAGCGCCCACCACCAACTCCACATCGGCCCCTTCGATCTCAGCCACCAATTCGAGCAGCGGCGGGGGCTCAAGGTAACGGGCCAGCGTCTCCGCCTCATTGGCAGCCGCCTCGCTATAGCGCACAGCGGTTCTGGCCACATCAAACCGGTCGGCATTGCCCCGGTCCACTACGGAAAAACCGGCCCGCTCCAAAGCCGCTTCCACACCGGCGACGGTGCCCGAGCTTGTGCCGTTCAACACCCGCACCCGCACTCCGGCCAGGCTCCCAGCCTGGAAGAACTCCAGTACCGGTTGAGCCTGCTCCTCCAGCAACAAGAGCACCTGCTTGCCGTCGATGGTGGCGTCCACAACCGGAAGCCGGTAGCGCTCGATCTGGTCTACTTGGAACGACCGGAATTCGTCGCCCAGGTCCACGAGCTGTCCCACGGTGATGAGGTCGTCCAAGGTGATGCTGGGATTGTCGTCGTCCAGCAATTCGTTGGCCACCCTGCGCAGGGTTAGCGGATTGCGGATGCCCTTCTCCACGGCCCTCTTGAGGGTGGCCACCATGAACTCTTGCTGGCGCTGGTTGCGCTCCAGGTCATTCCACACGCCGAGCCGCACCCAATCGTCGTCATTCGCCGGGTTGCCCCCCTCTGTCAGCGTCAGCGGCCGACGGGTCCGCACATAGGCCAGTGCGGTATCGGGGTCGAGGGTGATCACGCCGGACTGCTCGATGCGCAGTCCCAGCGAGTCGTCCCGAATGGGTTGGGCAATCTCCACCGGCACACCGTCGACGGCGTTCACAATTCGCAGAAATCCTGCGAAGTTGATCTCCACGTAGTGGTGGACGGGCACTCCCAGGAATTCCGACACCGTCTCGATCAAGGTTCCGGGCCCGCCGATGCCCCGAGCAGTGTTCACCCGCTCGCTCCATCCCTTGCCGGCTATGGGCACCCAGAGGTCGCGGGGAATCGACAGCATGGCCACCCGGTCCGCATGGGGATCAATGCGAACCAAGATCACCGAGTCGGTCAGGAGGGTGTTCACGTCGCGATCGATGTGGATGGGACTGTCGGGGTCGATTCCAGCCGCGTTGTCAATCCCCACCAAGAGAAAGTTCAGGGCCTCAGAAGGGCCGACTGCCTCTGGGTCAACCGACGTTCCCACCAAGTCCAGAGACAACCCCACCGACACTCGGGGTATCTGGCTGACCTGGGACTTCACCATGCCCAAACCGGCTGCCCCACCCACCGCGGCCACGAACACCAGCAGACCGGCCAATACCACCAGCAGCTGCCTCCAGGTTCGCTTGCGTTTTCTTCGCCGGCGGCCGCGACTCATTGCCCGCCAGTGTAAGTACACTGCACCCGATGGAGGTGGCGGCTATTGCCGTGGTGGGACATCACCTGTGTTCCAGGCTGGCCGACGTTACCGACGACTTGGGCGCCTTGGAGTCCAAGGGCTTCTGGGCTGTGGCCATCGATTTCCACGGCAAGGCAGTGTGCGCCCGATTCGACTCAGTGCGCCCCGCTCGCCCGTGGAGGGGCCGGCCTTGGAAGGGCCTCCCCGCTGACTCCTGGACCAGCTCGTTGGATCAAGCCGGCTTCACCTCTGGGGTTTCGGATATCCGGGACATGATTGCCAACGGTGATGTCTACCAGGTGAACCTCACCCGCCGACTGAGCGCGCCGCTCATCGATCCCGATACCGACATCGCCGCGCTGGGCGCGGCGCTGGCCGAGGGCAACCCCGCTCCCTACGCAGCCGTGTTGCGGCTGCCCAGCCACGGGGTTCACATCGCCTCAGCCTCGCCCGAGCGGTTCTTGGAGCGCAACGGGCAGTGGATAGAGTCGTCGCCCATCAAGGGCACCGCGGCCGACCCGTCGGGGCTAACGCCAAAGGACCAGGCCGAGAACCTCATGATCGTCGATCTAGTGCGCAACGATCTGGGCCGGGTGTGCGACTACGGCACGGTGAGCGTGCCCGCCCTGTTCTCCCTGGAACACCATCCCGGCCTCGTGCACTTGGTGAGCACCGTTCGGGGACGGCTGGCCGAGGGCTGCGGATGGCCGGAGCTGATCGACGCCACATTCCCCCCAGGGTCGGTCACCGGCGCCCCCAAGCTGGCCGCCCTTGACGCCATCGATGCCCTGGAGTCCCAGCCCCGAGGGGTGTATTGCGGTGCGGTGGGCTGGGTTGACGCCGATCGCCAGCGGGGCGATCTGAACGTGGCCATACGCACTCTCTGGATCGAAGACGAGCACTTGCACTTGGGAACCGGCGGCGGGATCACTTTTGACAGCGACCCCGAAGACGAGTGGCGCGAAACCGAGCTGAAGGCCAAGCGGCTCCTGGCCGTGGCCACCGGGGAATACATCGCGATATGACGGAGACGCCAACGCCCGCTGAGGCTTCGCCAGCGTCCCGCGCCGTGTGGATCAATGGAGCGCTGTTGCCCGAGGACGAGGCCCGGATCTCGCCCTTCGACCATGGTTGGCTGGTAGGCGACGCCGTGTTCGAGACCCTGGTCATCGTGCGTGGTATGCCGTTCGCCGCTCGCCGCCACCTGGACAGGCTGGCCTACTCGGCCAAGCACTTGGGCATCTCGGTGCCTGATACCGAGGTGCTGCGGGAGGCCATGATCGCGGTGGCCGCGGCCAACGGTCTCCAAGAGGGTCGGCTGCGGGTCACAGTCAGCAGCGGCACCGGTCCGTTGGGCAGCAATCGCGGCGACAGCCCTCCTACCGCCACGGTGGCCGCCACCCCACAGGCCCCCTGGCCGGCCACCATCGCGGTGGCCACCGTTGACTGGACCATCAACGAGCGCAGTCCCCTGGCCGGCCTCAAGACCGTGTCGTACGGCGCCAACGTGCGGGCTCTGGCCGCGGCCAAAGAACTGGGGGCCAGCGAGGCCATATTCGCCAACACCCAAGGGCAGCTGTGCGAGGGAACCGGCAGCAACATCTTCTTGGCCCATCAGGGCCGGCTGATTACCCCCTCATTGGCCTCGGGCTGTTTGGCCGGAGTCACCCGCCAGCTGGTGATCGAGCTGACCGGGGCAGTGGAGCAAGATGTGCCCCTAAATTCCCTGGCCGAGGCCGACGAGGCCTTTCTCACCTCCACCACCCGCGACGTTCACCCCATCCACGCCGTCGACGGCCACTCTCTTCCTTCTGCTCCCGGCCCCCTCACCCAAGCCGCGGCCCAAGCCTTCGCCCACCTCAAGGCGACCCAGATTGATCCCTGAGGTGCACTACATCCCCCACCACCACCCGCATCCCATCCTCCATCACCAAAGCCCCCCGCTCATCTAGGTCCTGAGCCAGACCCTCCAGCACCGTCCCGTCACCCAGCTCAACCGAAACCCGGCGACCAAGAGTGGCCGATACCCGACGGGCCGCATCAACCAGCTCCGCTTGGCCAGCGGCCGCCTCGATCCGATCCGTCCAGTGGGCGAACCCCGTCAGCACTGCGACCATAAGCTCACGGCGGTCAACAACTGAACCGCACACATCCTCCAGAGTGACCGCGACATCCACTACCTCAGGGGGAGCTGCCCCAGTCCGCACATTGAGGCCCATACCCACGACTACGGCCTCGAGCCTGTCCCCGGCCACCACCGATTCGGCCAGCACTCCGGCCAGCTTGCGATCTTCCACCACCAAGTCATTGGGCCACTTCAAGCCGGGCCGTACCCCGGCCAGTGAGTCGCAAGCCTCCAGCGCACCCAAAGCCAGCGCGGTGGTCACCAGATGGGCCGCCACGACGGGAATCTCAGGCCTGGTCAACACCGAGAACAACAGGCTTGACTCCGGTGCTGCGTCCCAGGTCCTCCCCCGGCGCCCTCGCCCCGCGC